>NZ_AYTM02000002.1:3197500-3505000 GCF_000507185.2 Pseudomonas syringae KCTC 12500 | reverse complement strand
TATAGACACCTGACAGAGGGCGTCAACCGTTATTTTGAACTTTTACAGATCTGGCCTTCGCAGCGCCGCCCAGACGTGGGATTCGCCTAGCAAACACGGGAATCCGCAGCAGTAACAGGAATGCACCTATCCCCGCATACAACGCCCACTCTTTAAGATCGGCCCGGACAATCCAGAACATATGCAGCAAACCCAGCCCCAGAATCACGTAGATGATCCGATGCAGCTTTTTCCAGCGTGCTCCCAGACGGCGCTGGCTATAACGGTTGGATGTCAACGCAAGCGCAAGCAGCCCCAGCAACGCCAGCGCGCCGACGATGATATAAGGACGCTTGACCAGCTCGACACCCAACTGCCCCCAATCCAGCCCCAGAATGAACAGTGCATACATGGCCAGGTGGAGCAACGCATAGGCAAAACACCACAGGCCCAGCTGGCGACGCACCACAATCCACCCGGACCAACCGGTAAGGCGCAGCAACGGTGTCATGGAGAGCGTGATCAGCAGCATGACCAGCGTCGCCACTCCGAAGTTCTCCACAAGGACTTTGCCGGGGTCAGGCCCGAGCGCAAAGATCCATGCCTGGTACAACCACCACACAGGCGCAATGCAAGCGGCAAGAAATACAGCAAGACGCAAAAACGGATATCGCATCAATAGTCCTTCCGCAAATCCATGCCGGCGTACAAGGCACCCACCTCTTCTTCATAGCCATTGAACATCTTCGTGTCGCGCAGATTCGGGCTGAACAGGCCGCTCGGCAAGCGACGCTCACGGGCCTGCGTCCAGCGCGGGTGATCGACAGTCGGGTTGACGTTGGCATAGAAGCCATACTCGTTTGCCGCAATGCTTTGCCAGGTAGTCTTCGGCTGCTCACTGACCAGGCTGATACGCACGATGGACTTCACACTCTTGAAACCATATTTCCATGGCACCACCAGGCGTAACGGTGCGCCATTCTGGTTAGGCAGTTCACGCCCGTACATGCCCACCGCCAGAATCGCCAGAGGGTTCATCGCTTCGTCCAGACGCAGCCCTTCTACATAAGGCCAGTCGATCAGTGCGAAATCAGAGCGCTGACCCGGCATGGACTTGGCGTCCTCCAGCGTTTCGAAACGGATGTACTTGGCTTTGGAGGTCGGCTCTACCTGCTTGAGCAACGCAGATATAGGAAAGCCGATCCACGGAATGACCATCGACCAGGCTTCGACGCAACGCAACCGGTAGATCCGCTCTTCCAGTTGGTAAGGCTTCATGAAGTCTTCGAGTGCATAGCGGCCAGGCTTGGCGACTTCACCATCGATCACGACACTCCAGGGCTCGGTCTGCAGAGAGCCGGCATTCTTTGCCGGGTCGCCCTTGTCAGTACCGAACTCATAGAAGTTGTTGTAATGGGTCGCGTCCTTGAACGGCGTGATCGCCTCGTCCTTGATGTTGACCGCCTGCCATTTCGTCGCAGGCAGTTTGTCCGCGAACCAGCCCGGCGCTGTACCTGGCTCGACATCGGCATACCGCGAAGCATCGGCGGCACCGGCCCATCGCGGCATTGCCGTGACGGCAAGACCTGCAAGCGAGCTGGCGAGCAGTGTGCGTCGCGAGAGATAAATGGATTCAGGCGTAACGTCCGACTCTTTGGAGTCGGACGCAGAAGGAAGTTTGATTAGCATGATGACTCCGCAGGCCAGGGAACTGATGCACCAATAGACTACGGAGTATGGTGGAAATTAGATCATTGACTAGGCTTTGCGGCGACGTAATAGATACTGAATGGGGCCGGACAGAGCGTAAGCGAGGAATATCAGCAGCAAAATGCGCGGCGGGTCGCTGAATACGACAGCAAACACCAAGACCACCGCCAGAATCGCAACGAAAGGCACACGCCCCTTCAAGTCCAGTTCCTTGAAGCTGTTGTACTTGATGTTGCTGACCATCAGCATACCGGCGGCGGCGACCAGCAACGCAACGAGAAACGACAGCTTGGAGCCCTGAATCCCGAAATCGCTGAATGCCCAGACCGTGCCGGCCACTACACCTGCCGCTGCCGGACTGGCCAGGCCGATGAAGTAGCGTTTGTCAGCCTTGCCGACCTGAGTATTGAACCGTGCCAGACGCAATGCAGCGCCGGCTACATAGATGAAGGCAACCATCCAGCCGACCTTGCCCATTTCGCCCAGTGCCCAGCCGAACGCCAGCAACGCCGGGGCCACACCAAAGGCAACCATGTCGGACAGCGAATCGTACTCGGCGCCAAACGCGCTTTGCGTATTGGTCATGCGCGCCACACGACCATCCAGGCCGTCGAGCACCATGGCCACGAAGATCGCAATCGCAGCGAATGCGAAATACTTGCTCGCACCGGCGGTATCACCTGCACTCATCGCGCTTTGAGCGCTCATGGAGCTGATGATGGAATAGAAGCCCGCAAACAGATTTGCAGTGGTAAACAGGTTGGGCAGCAGGTAGATACCGCGATGCCGGACTTGCCGGCCTTCGGCATCATGCCCTTCTTCTACATGTTCATCGATCGGTAGCAGACTTTCAGCGTCAGAGGCCTTGATGGGCTCTTCAGGACGTTCGCTCATGGAGATTACCTTGCAGCGGTATGAAAAGGTTCGACACAGGTCTGCAGCGAGGGTTCGCCAGCAAACAATTGCAGCTTTATACCAGAGCCTGACCCATAACGAAAAAACGCGACCGATGGGCCGCGTTTTTTTTGTGAAGCTGAATGCTTAGTTCTTGTCTTTGTCGACGATTTTGTTCGCCGCGATCCAAGGCATCATCGAGCGCAGTTTCTCGCCGATGATTTCGATGCCGTGCGCAGCGTTGTTACGACGTTTGGCAGTCATCGACGGGTAGCCAGTGGCGCCTTCGGTGATGAACATCTTCGCGTATTCGCCGTCCTGGATGCGCTTCAGAGCGTTACGCATGGCCTGACGGGATTCGGCGTTGATGACTTCAGGACCGGTCACGTACTCGCCGAACTCGGCGTTGTTGGAGATCGAGTAGTTCATGTTGGCGATACCGCCTTCGTACATGAGGTCAACGATCAGCTTCAGTTCGTGCAGGCATTCGAAGTAAGCCATTTCCGGCGCGTAGCCAGCTTCAACCAGCGTTTCGAAACCGGCTTTGACCAACTCGACAGTACCGCCGCACAGAACAGCCTGCTCGCCGAACAGGTCGGTTTCAGTCTCGTCCTTGAAAGTGGTTTCGATGATGCCGGTACGGCCGCCGCCAACGCCCGAAGCGTAGGACAGGGCAACGTTCTTGGCGTTGCCGGAAGCATCCTGATAAACCGCGATCAGGTCAGGGATACCGCCGCCCTTGACGAACTCGGTACGCACGGTGTGGCCTGGAGCCTTCGGCGCGATCATGATCACGTCGAGGTCAGCGCGCGGCACGACCTGGTTGTAGTGAATCGCGAAGCCGTGGGAGAACGCCAGTGTTGCGCCCTTTTTCAGGTTCGGCTCGACTTCGTTCTTGTACAGCTGGGACTGGAACTCGTCCGGGGTCAGGATCATGACCACGTCGGCAGCAGCAACGGCGGAAGCGACATCGGTCACTTTCAGGCCATGAGCCTCCGCCTTGGCGACAGTAGCCGAACCTTTACGCAGGCCAACAGTGACATCAACGCCGGAGTCTTTCAGGTTGCACGCCTGAGCGTGGCCTTGCGAACCATAGCCGATGATGGCGACTTTCTTGCCCTGGATGATCGAAAGGTCACAGTCTTTGTCGTAGAAAACTTTCATGGAAATCCCCTGTTATCTTGGCCACGCAGGCCATTTGCTTAATTGATTTAAATGCTCAGCACTTTGTCGCCACGGGCAATGCCCGTTACGCCACTGCGTACTGTTTCCAGGATAGCGGCGGTGCCGATGGCCTGAATGAAGCTGTCCAGTTTGTCGCTCGTGCCGCTCAGTTGCACGGTGTAAACGCTGGCGGTGACGTCGACGATCTGCCCGCGGAAAATATCCGTGGTGCGCTTGATCTCGGCACGCTGCGCGCCGGTGGCCTTGACCTTGACCAGCATCAGTTCGCGCTCGATGTGGGCGCTTTCCGACAGGTCGACCAGCTTGACCACTTCGATGAGCTTGTTGAGGTTCTTGGTGATCTGCTCGATCACCTCATCATGACCTACGGTGGTGAGCGTCAGACGCGACAGAGTCGGGTCTTCGGTCGGCGCAACCGTCAGGCTTTCGATGTTGTAATTACGCTGGGAGAACAGACCAACGACGCGCGACAGTGCACCCGGTTCGTTTTCCAGCAGCAGGGAAATGATATGGCGCATGATTATGTCCGCTCCGTCTTGCTCAACCACATATCGCGCATGGAGCCGTCCTTGATTTGCATCGGATAGACGTGCTCGGTCACATCGACCTGAATATCCATGAACACCAGCCGGTCAGTCATGGCAAAGGCTTCTTCCATCTTCGGCTTCAGATCCTTCAGGTCCGTGACACGCATGCCGACGTGGCCATAGGCCTCGACCAGCTTGACGAAATCAGGCAGCGACTCCATGTAGGAGTGCGAGTGACGCGCGCCGTAGCTCATGTCCTGCCACTGGCGGACCATGCCCAGCACACCGTTGTTGAGCAGAATGATCTTCACCGGCAGACCGTACTGCAGGCAGGTCGACAGTTCCTGGATGTTCATCTGGATGCTGCCTTCACCGGTCACGCAGGCGACGTGCGCATCCGGAAAGTTCAGCTTGACGCCCATCGCCGCCGGGAAGCCAAAGCCCATGGTGCCCAGACCACCCGAGTTGATCCAGCGGTTCGGCTTGTTGAAGCGGTAGTACTGCGCAGCGAACATCTGATGCTGACCGACGTCCGAGGTGACATAAGCGTCGCCCTTGGTAACTTCGCACAGCGTTTCGATAACGGCCTGCGGCTTGATGACCGTGCCATCGCCACGGTTGTACGGGAACAGATCACCCGTACCGCGCCACTCGTCAATCTGCTTCCACCACGCGGCGACGGATGCCTTGTCGGGTGTCTCGCCGATCTCTTTCAAGGTGGCGACCATTTCGGTCAGCACGCTTTCGACAGGACCGACGATAGGCACATCGGCCTTGATGGTCTTGGAGATCGAAGCCGGGTCGATATCGATGTGGATAATCTTGGCGTTCGGGCAGAACTTGCTGGCGCCGTTGATGACACGGTCATCAAAGCGCGCGCCGACTGCCAGGATCACATCGGTATGGTGCATCGCGAGGTTGGCGGTATAGCTACCGTGCATCCCGAGCATGCCGACGAACTGACGATCCGTGCCCGGATAGCAACCAAGCCCCATCAGGGTGTTGGTTACCGGAGCATCGAGCAGTTGCGCCAGTTCGGTCAGTTGCGCCGAAGCATTGCCCATGATCACCCCGCCACCGGCGTAGACGATCGGGCGCTTGGCAGCCAGCAGCATCTCGACGGCCTTGCGGATCTGACCGGAATGGCCACGAACCGCCGGGCTGTAGGAGCGCAGCTTGGCTTTTTTCGGGAAGACGTATTCGAATTTTTCGGCCGGGTTGGTCATGTCTTTCGGAATATCGACGACCACCGGACCCGGACGACCGGACTGCGCCAGGTAGAAAGCCTTTTTCAGGATTTCCGGGATTTCCGACGGGTGCTTGATCATGAAGCTGTGCTTCACGATCGGCCGGGAGATACCGATCATGTCGGTCTCCTGGAACGCGTCGGTGCCCACCAGCGTACTGGCTACCTGACCGGAGAGGACCACCATCGGAATGGAGTCCATGTACGCCGTGGCGATACCGGTAATGGCATTGGTTGCACCAGGACCCGAAGTCACCAGCACTACGCCCGCCTTGCCGGTAGCCCGAGCATAGCCATCGGCCATGTGCGTGGCAGCCTGCTCATGGCGAACAAGGATGTGGCTCACCGCCGGTTCTTTGAACAGGGCATCGTAGACATGCAGGAGGGCACCACCGGGGTACCCATAGATATGCTCAACGCCTTCGTCACGCAAAAAGCGGACGACCATTTCAGCGCCAGATAAAAGCTCCACGTTGTTCACCTCTAAAACGCCAGAATACCGCCCACTCCGGGACGGGTCTTAATAGGTTTACTGCCAGCAGAGCATGAGCGACGGTGGTCGCCGACTACGTCAGCACTGACTGAGCAAGTATTGGGAGGTCCCTGAGTGTTGCGGAACATTCCCACCCAGCGCGAGGTAACGCGTTGCGGGTGTTACAGGTCGGCGCGGGTGTGCGCCTCATGATCTACCGAGAGGGTCTGCTTCTGGCAGTCCTTCTACAGCGAACTTTGGATTGTTGTGATTCCCCCCCTTCAAGTCAAGCGATCCGTGCGCTTTCTTGACACCCGATGAGTGAAATCGCACCGTTTCGGACTGAAATGCACTGTTATGGTAGCTTTCTGCATGCACAGACTTTCAAGGACCCGACATGCATTGGATGATTCTCGCCGCCGCGCTGGCCATCAGCGCAACCAGCCAGGCCGCTTCGATCTACAAGTGGGTGGATGCCCAGGGCGTGACGCACTTTGATGCCCAGCCGCCCACTGGCCAGCCGGTGCAGGAAATCAATGTGCAGACACCGCCACCCGCTGCCGCGCCGGGCATGCCAGCGGACGATGGGGCTGCGCAGCAACGCGAGATTGACCAGAAAGTCAAAAGCCAGGTGAAGGCTCAGGAAGCCAAGCGCGCGGAAAATTGCGAGACGTTGCGCACCAATCTTGCGCAGTTGCAGAACAATCCGCGCGTGCGCGAGCAGGTTGGAGGCGAATCAAAGCGTCTTACGGATGAGAACCGCAAGACGCGTATCGAAGAAACCAACAGGGCTATCAGCGAATACTGCCGCTAGAAGCGCGCCGATCAGCGAGCTGCTGTGATCAGCTGGTCAAACCGCGCCAGATGCGCTTGCAGTTGCCGGGTTTCAGTCATGCACCCGGCATAAACCATCTCGGCCATTTCCAGAATGCCCGAGGCATTGGGCAATGGCAGGTTGCGCTCAAGAATGACCTTCATGCGCGGCAGGAAAATCCATTGCAGCCACTGGGCGAACTCCAGGGTATCGACGCTGAACGGTTCCTGACTGGCGAGCGCCTGCTCGCTGGGCGGTGTCGCATCCCACCAACCCAGCAAGCGCAACTCGCGCTCTATCAACAACAGTTGCTCGGCAACCTCAGGCAAACGTCCGTCCATCAGCGAGCCTTTTGACGAGCCAGGGCAGCACCGGCCGCATCACCTTGCTTTTCGCGTGACTGAGCGATCAATCCCCACAGACTGGCCTGAAGGCTGGTGCGCCCGTTGGCGTAAGTCAGACCACGACGTGCTAGTTGCTCGGCCTGGGCTGCATCGCCCTGAGCCAGACGCACCTGAGCCAGACGATAAAGCACTTGCGGCTCGCGCGGTGCAACCCGCTGCGCACGCTCGAGACTGGACGACGCGCCGTTGAGATCGCCACTGGTCTGCTGTTGCTGTGCAGTGGTCAGCAATGCCAGTACGGGCCCGTCAAGTTGCTCGTCCTCTGACAGACCGCCACCGCTGGACGGAATTCCGGTCGGGGCAGAGGCGGCCGGCATGCTGTAACTGTTGTTCGCGGGAGCCTGACTGACTGGGGCCTGGTTAACCGGGGCCGCATCGACAGGCGGAGTGTTGACACTGAACGGTGCCTGACTGGCGGGCGCAGAATAACTCTGTCCTGCATCGGCGCCACCCGCGCCCGGCACCATCACCACCACGCCCGAGTCCTGCGGTACAGCTTGCGGCTGCTGTTGCACCGGAGCGGTGTTGGTGCGACGCGAAGCTGCCGCACGTTCGCCGTTGGACACCTTGGAGCTCGAATCCACGACCGGAATCGAGCCGCGTTCCACACTGGCGCAGCCGTTCAGCAAGGCCAGTGCCGTTAAAGCTGGAATCCACCATTTATTCACTTCAAAACCTCGATTGCCTAGTTCAACCAACCCTTGACCCAGTCCATCACCTCAGTGGCAGGTGCCGGAGCGCCGCCGCATGTCGCGCCAGGCTGGGGCTCACTGCCGCGAATATACGGCATCTGCACGGCATTCGGGCAGCTTGCATCCGAACCCTGACCGGTCTGCGCATCGACCCACGCCTGAACGACGTTGTCCGGCATCGCCATGTCCAGCGGCAGCGGACCAGCCTTGCGCATGAAACTGGTCCAGACCTGCAGGGCACCGGTGGCACCGGTAAACGGTGTCTTGCCGTTGTCGTCGCGCCCCATCCACACAACGGCCAGCAGGTCCTGACTGAACCCGGCAAACCAGCTGTCGCGCGAGTCGTTACTGGTGCCGGTCTTGCCCGCCAGATTCAACGAGCTCGGCAACACGTTGTAAACAGATTTGCCCGTACCTTCGCGCATGACCCGCTGCATCGCATTCTGCACCAGGTATATGGCACCCGGATCGAAGCGCTGTTCAATCTGGAACGGATAACGCTTGAGCGGCTCGCCTTCAGCGGTGAGCACGCTGCGAATACCACGCATCGGCGTATTGAACCCGCCGCTGGCGATGGTCTGATACATGGTGGCCACTTCCATCGGACTCAAGCCACCCGCACCCAGCAGCATCGACGGATAGGTCGGCCATTCGCGCGTCACACCCAGCTTGGCCAGCGTCTTGAACACGTTTGGAATGCCCAGCTCAAGACCCAGCTTGGCGGTCGACAAGTTGTAAGAATGCGCCAGCCCCTGATACAGGAAGATATTGCCGTGTGACTTGTGATCGTAGTTCTGCGGTTTCCAGATCTGGCCATCGGCGCCCTTGACCTGGAACAGTTCGTCGGCGATCCAACTGGTCAAGGTGTACTGGCTTGGCCGTTCGAGTGCCGTCAGGTAGATAGCCGGCTTGACCAGCGAGCCGATCGGCCGAACCGCGTCGATCGCCCGGTTGAAGCCCGAGAACCCGGCCTCACGCCCACCGATCAACGCCTGCACTTCGCCGGTTTCCGGGTTGGTGACGACCATGGCCGACTCCACCTCATCAGAACCCTTGCGCCCGGCGAGCTTCTTGAACGTATCGTCCATGGCAGCCTGGGACTTCATCTGCAGGATCGGATCGAAACTGGTAAAGATCCGCAGCCCTTCTTCGGTCAAGTCTTCGTCGCGATAGTCTTCGCGCAGCTGACGCTTGACCAGATCGAGGAACGCCGGGAACGAGCTGTCGGCGAGGGTCCCGGTCTTGGTCACACCCAGTGGCATTTTCTTCGCAGCGGCAACCACTTCCGGCGTGGCGACGCCCTGCTGCTCGAACAGGTCGAGCACCAGATTACGACGCTCCAGAGCACGCTCCGGATTGCGCCGCGGGTTGTAGAAGGACGGCCCTTTGACCAGACCGACCAGCATCGCCACCTGATGGATTTTCAGTTCGGACAGCGGCTGGCTGAAGAAATACTGACTGGCCAGACCGAAACCGTGAACAGCACGCTGGCCGTCCTGCCCGACGAACACTTCGTTGAGATAGGCCTCGAGGATTTCCTGCTTGCTGTAATGGATCTCCAGCAAAACGGCCATCATGGCTTCGGTCAGCTTGCGGGTCAGGCTGCGTTCGTTGGTCAGGTAGAAGTTCTTGACCAACTGCTGGGTCAGCGTACTGCCGCCCTGGCGCATCTGCCCCTGCGAGGTATTGACCCAGATCGCCCGGGCAATGGACTTGGGCGACACGCCGAAGTGGTGATAGAAATCCCGGTCCTCGACCGCTACCAGCCCGTCGAGCAGATAGGGCGGCGCCTGATCCAGCTTGATCAGAATCCGGTCTTCCAGGTTCTTCGGGTACAGGCCGCCGATCAGCAACGGCTCAAGCCGCGCCACCGCAAGCTTTGCACCATTGCCCGAAGACAAGTCAGCTACGTAGTCACCGGAAAAGCGCACGCGCACCTGCTGCGCTGCGTCAGTGCCTTCGTAGAACTGAAAACCACGCGTGTTGAGGTCGACGGTATTGCCGTTCACCGCTGCGGCACCGGGGCCGTTCGCCACGCTTTCGCGGCGATAGCCCAAGGCGTCCAGTTCGATGAGAAAGTCATCACGGCTCAGCTTCTGTCCAACGAACAGCTCCAGCGGCCGTGCATAGACCTTGGCCGGGATGGTCCAGCGCTTGCCGGAGAATTTTTCCTGGACGATTGCATCGAGATATATGGCCAGGCCGCCGAGCAGAACCAGGCCGACAATACCGAGCTTCAACGCCCAGCCCAGCCACTTGTTAAGGCTGCGGGGAGGTTGTTTTTTTGCAGAACGAGAGGTACGGGATCGAGTCATGGGCGCGGATTATACGCACTTTACCGAGGATCGACAGACGCCCGAGCCAGCGGTTTGCAGCCTCGCGCCAAGCGGCCATAATGGCAGCATCGTGTACTTACATTTTGAACACATTCCTGAAGGATCGACCGTGAGCCAGTCTTTGATTGCTGCCCTGCAGAACCCTGCCCTCTTCCCCCATCCGGTGGAGAGTTTCCAGGTCATCGAAACGCACATTTCCTGGGTGCTGCTGACGGGTCCGTATGCCTACAAATTCAAAAAACCGATGAACTTCGGCTTTCTGGATTTCACCACGCTGGCCCTGCGCAAGCATTTCTGCGAAGAAGAGTTGCGCCTGAATCAGCGTCTGACCGACGACCTCTACATCGAAGTCCTGCCGATCACTGGCACAGAGAACGCGCCACAACTGGGCGGCGACGGCGAAGCCATCGAGTACGCGCTGAAGATGAAGCAGTTCTCGCAGGATGGTCTGCTGAGCACGCTGCAGGCCAACGGTGAAGTGACGACTGCGCACATCGACGAACTGGCGAGCCAGATTGCCGGCTTTCACCTGACCTCACCGCAGGTCGGGGCCGAAAGCGAACTCGGCTCGCCTGACAGCGTGATGGCCCCGGTGGTACAGAATTTCGAGCAGATTCGCCCGCTGCTCAGCGAAAAATCCGACCTGGCACAGCTTGATGCCCTGCAGGCGTGGGCAGAGTCGAGCTTTGCGCGACTCAGGCCGCTGCTGGCTCACCGCAAGGCCGACGGGTTCATCCGTGAATGCCATGGCGACATCCATCTGGGCAACGCAACGGTGATTGACGGCAAGGTCGTACTGTTCGACTGCATCGAGTTCAACGAGCCGTTCCGCAAGACCGACGTCTACGCCGACATCGGCTTTCTGGCAATGGACCTTGAGGACCGTGGCCTGAAATCGCTGTCGCGGCGCTTGATCAGTCAGTATCTGGAAGTCACCGGCGACTACGCAGGCCTTGAGCTGTTGAACTTCTACAAGGCTTATCGCGCAATGGTACGCGCCAAGGTGGCACTGTTTACCCAGCCGGCCAATGCCGACGGTTTGCAGCGCGCGGCGACGCTTCGTCAGTACCGCAATTATGCCAATCTGGCCGAGAGCTACAGCGCTATCCCTTCGCCGTTTCTGACGATTACCCATGGTGTCTCTGCCGTCGGCAAAAGCCACGTAGCAATGCGTCTGGTGGAATCGCTGGGCGCCATCCGCCTGCGCTCGGACGTAGAGCGAAAGCGCTTGTTTGCCGGCCAGGGCCAGGATCTGTATGACGCGCAAGCCAGCAGCGCAACTTATGCCCGCCTGCATGAGCTGGCCTCCGCAACCCTGCGCGCGGGCTTCTCGGTGGTAATCGATGCGACCTACCTGAAGCGCGAGCAACGCGATGCGGCGGCAAAGATTGCGGAAAACACCGGTGTGCCGTTCCTGATTCTGGATTGCGAAGCACCACAGGCAGTGATCGCTGGCTGGCTTGCGCAGCGTCAGGCACAGAACAACGACCCCTCCGACGCCACACTGGAAGTCATCGAGGCGCAGCAGGCCAGTCGCGAGCCGCTAGGCGCCGACGAAATCCTGCGCAGCAAGCAGGTTGCAACCAACGTCAGCAGCGACTTGGACGGCCTTATCGACAACCTGCGTCAGCGCCTGCCGGGCCTTTAAACAGACGCATGGCCGTTGAGCGGTTAATGCTTCACGGCCTCAAGATGATGGCGATATACTGGCGCCATAATTCCAACGCAACGACATGTCCGAGGCCATCATGAGCCACCCCAAACAGATCGACTCACCGCTTTATATGCTGCTGCGCAAAGATGACGTCGAAGGTTTCAATCAAGAGAAACCACGAACCGGCACCATCGACATGGTCGGGGGCGACTTCAGAGGGCTGGACCTGCGCGAGCTGGACACAGCCGGCATCGACTTCACCGACGCCTATTTTCGCTCTGCCGACCTTCGCGGCCTCGACCTGCGCAATACGCCGATGGAAGGTGCGAGCATCGCTCACGCACAGATTTCAGGGGTGTTCTTCCCGGCCGAACTCTCGGCTGACGAGATCCTGATGTCGGTGAATTTCGGCACGCGCCTGCGCTACCGTACCCACTGATACCGCAAAAACGTTGCAGCCTGCATGCGCGATGCATAGCGGGCTGGCGATGTATCGCACTCTTTTCATGCCCCCCTTCTCTTGCATGCGCAACCCGGTCTTCGCTGTGCTCAGCACTTTTTAGCCCTCACATATGCGTGCTGAATCAGGCACAGGAACCGGCGTCCGGGCCACCAAAAGAAATGTTGACTTACAAATGAGAATCGTTATGATTATCACATCCGGTCGCGAGACTGGACGGTAGCCTGAAAGACCTTGGTTCGGACTTTCAGATTATCTCCTCATCAGGCTAATCACGGTTTTTGACCCGGCTCTTTGCCGGGTCTTTTTTTGCCCGGCACAAAACCACCGGTCATTCAAAAGCCAGCGCCGCCACCATGGGATTCGAGCAGGCCGAGCCTTGCCAGCAAATCGTCCAGCAAGCTCGATCCTCCCAGCCGTAAACGTCCGGCGCTGATCCATTGCAGACCAAATCGCGCGCGGACCAGTGCCATGTAAACATGCGCCTCGTCGAACGTACGGATCCCGCCTGCAACCTTGAGCCCCACTTGTCCGCCTACGTCAGCAATGGACTCCAGCATGATCCGTGCAGCCTGCGGCGTGACATGCGTGGCGGCCTTGCCCGTGCTGGTCTTGATGAAGTCAGCGCCCGAAACAATCGCATCGCGACACGCATCGAGGATCATTTGCGAGTCACGCAAGTCACCGGTTTCAAGGGTAGCGGTAAGCCTGACCTGCCCGGCACACAAAGCCGAACACGCCGAAATCATCGCCAAGCCGGGCTGCCGATCTCCGCCGAGCAACGCGCGAAAGGGATACACGACGTCGATCTCATCCGCGCCAGCCATCAGCGCAGCGCGTACCTGGGCGATGACTGACTGAACATTGCTGCTGCCATGAGGGAAATTGACCACGGCGACGACCTTGATATGACGAGCCTGTAGGCGATCCAGCGTGGTGCGTGCCAGACACACGAAACGTTGCTGGACGCTGACCGCGGCAACCGGCCCCACAGGCGTACATGCACGCCGACAGATGCCGACAATGCGCTGCTCCGTGTCGTCTGTGTTGAGGGCGAACAGCTCAAGCAGCCCGATGACCTGACGCGCCAGTCGCTCATCATCTGCTGTCATCTCTTTCATAGTATTTCCGCTCTGCAAGACATGAGCGGACGATATATGGCTGCAAGGCCTACAGGCGTAGGCGATGCGCTTAGAGACGAAAGCTACAGAAAGACAGGAAAGAACCGACGTACCCTGTAATGACTTCAACGTAACGCAGCGCATCAATCCGAAGAAAATGCCAGACTTGTCCGATCAGGCATCGCCCCTGAAAACTGGCACCCTAAAACGGGCCCTCTAACAACTGGCCTATGGAGGCTTCTTGATATTCCTTTGCACTTCAAGCCACCTGCCCGAAGCCCACAGCAAAGGCTTCGCGCTGGGCGAACATGCGCTATTTGCCGTGCGCCGCCAAGGCCAAGTGTTCGTCTACAAAAACCGCTGCCCGCATCGCGGCATTCCCCTGGAATGGCAACCCGATGAGTTTCTGGACAGCAGTGCGAGCCTGATCCAGTGCGCTACGCACGGGGCGTTGTTTCTGATCGAGAACGGCGAATGCGTTGCCGGGCCTTGCGAAGGCCAGTCCTTGACCGTCATCAAAAGCCGTGAAGACGCCGAGGGCATCTGGGTGTCGCTGCATCTGGAGGCATGACGGAGTCTGAACCGCCTGTAGCCAGATGCCTCAATCCAGTCCGTGCACCTGCAGGCGACGGTCGATAAAAATCTCTTCCGACGTCAGTTGCGCACCGTAGGCAAGAATTTGCACACCGGCATCAATAGCTTCACGCAACGCCGCCGCGTAGGCAGGATCAATCTCCTGCGCAGGCCGCACAGCGTCGATACCGGTGAGATTGACGCAATACAGCAGCACGGCGCGCACGCCTTCGCGCGCCAGCGTCGCCAGTTCGCGCAGGTGCCGCGCGCCACGCTGGGTCACCGCATCGGGGAATGCCGCCACGCTGGAACCATCGAACCCCAAAGTGACACTTTTCACTTCCAGGTACAGGTAGCCATCCGGGTACTCCAGACGAAAGTCCACACGGCTTTTTTCCTGTCCGTAGGCCACCTCGCGCTTGAGCGCCGTGAACCCCGTCAATTCGCTGATGACCCCGGCGCGCAAGGCCTCGTCAACGAGCGTATTGGCCCGTCCGGTATTGATACAGGCCAGGCGACCCTGCGGGGTTTCGCTGATTTCCCAAGTGCCAGGCAGTTTGCGCTTGGGGTCATTCGAGCGACTGAACCACACGCGCCCGCCGGGCATCATGCAGTTGAGCATCGAACCGGTGTTAGGGCAGTGAATGGTCAGCAACTCACCGCTATCGGTTTCGATATCAGCGAGAAAACGCTTATAACGCACCAGCAGACGACCCTGTTCAAGCTGCGGAGAAAAACGCATCAGACGCCCCAGCTACGCAAACCGCGAGCGATTCGCTCGACCGCCTGTTCAAGGCGCGGCAGGCTTTGCGTATAGGCAAAGCGCACGTGGTGCCCGGCCTGGAAACGACCAAAGTCCAGCCCCGGTGTAAAGGCGACGTACTCGGTTTCCAGAAAGTGCCGGCAAAAGGCAAAGGCATCACCGCAAAACGCGGAGATATCGGCATACAAATAAAAGGCCCCTTCCGGCTCGACGGCAATACCGAACCCCAGTTCGCGCAGCGCTGGCAGCAGAAAGTCACGGCGGCGGCCGAACTCGGCACGCCGTTGCTCGAGTATGGCCAGCGTCTGCGGCTCAAAGCAGGCGAGCGCAGCATGTTGTGCCATGCTCGGCGCGCTGATGTAAAGGTTCTGGGCCAGCTTTTCCAGATCGGCCACCGCATCCTGTGGCGCGACCAGCCAGCCAAGACGCCACCCGGTCATGCCGAAATACTTTGAAAAGCTATTGAGGACGAAAGCGTCATTATCCACCTCCAGCACACTGCTGGCGTCCACACCGTAGGTCAGGCCGTGATAGATCTCGTCCACCACCAAGTGGCCATTGCGGGCTTTCAATGCCTGAGACAAGGCTGCCAGTTCGTCACGACTCAATAGAGTGCCGGTCGGGTTGGCGGGCGATGCCACCAGCGCGCCGACACTGTTCTGGTTCCAGTGCTTGGCCACCAGCTCGGGGGTCAGTTGATAACGCTCCTGGGGACCTACCGGCACCAGCTGCGCCTCGCCTTCTATCAGACGCAAAAAGTGGCGATTGCACGGGTAGCCAGGGTCGGCCAGCAACCAGTGCTTGCCCGGATCGACCAGTAGACTGCTGGTCAGCAACAACGCGCCTGAACCACCCGGCGTGACCAGAATGCGCTGAGGATCAATGTCGACGCCGTAACGCTGGGCGTAAAACCCAGCAATGGCCTCGCGCAGCTGCGGCAGGCCGCGCGCGGCGGTGTAACGCGTCTTGCCGTCTGCCAGTGCCGCCTGGCCAGCCTTAATGATGGGCTGCGCAGTGGTGAAATCGGGCTCGCCGATTTCAAGGTGAATCACATCATGACCCGCCGCCTGCAATTCATTGGCACGCGCCAGTAGCGCCATGACATGAAAAGGTTCTATGGCGCGACTGCGCGCACTGTAAGGCTGGCTCATGGATATTCCTTTGGAGGGCGGGTGTTAAAACATGATTGTCATCACGGCGCGCCATGATTCTACCCAACCACCCGCCCGACGGTGTGTTTGCGGACTGAAAAACCCGGTCCCCGAACGCTGAATAAAAGAAAGCTACGACGGTGCGCAGCGACTAGAGTTCATTTAGATGCAGGGCAGATGCGAAATGGCCATCTCCATAAGAAGACGGCGTCGTCATGCTCGACAACCGGGAGTAGCGCACTCCGATTTGATCTGGTAAGTTCGCCCGCTTGCAGCTGCAGGGCCGACGGGTGTCGGTGATGGAACAATCCTGCGCAATAGATTAGAAGAGTGAGAGGCGGTCCAGACATGCCCACCCCAGAAAAGCAACAGAACCATCTAATCAGCGGCTTTGAGCCCTACGTGCAAACGAAGGGTGAAGAGTACATGGGCGAGCCGATGCGCGCGCACTTCACCAAGATCCTGAACAAGTGGAAGCAGGACTTGATGCAAGAGGTCGACCGAACGGTAGACCATATGAAGGATGAAGCTGCCAACTTCCCTGATCCGGCCGACCGTGCCAGTCAGGAAGAAGAGTTCAGCCTCGAACTTCGTGCCCGCGATCGCGAACGCAAGTTGATCAAGAAGATCGACAAGACGCTGCAACTGATCAAGGACGAGGAATATGGCTGGTGTGAATCCTGCGGCGTAGAGATCGGCATCCGCCGTCTTGAGGCTCGCCCGACTGCAGACCAGTGCGTCGACTGCAAGACACTTGCAGAAATCAAGGAAAAACAGGTCGGTAAATGACCTGGGGCCGCCTTTGACTGAAAAGACGCTTCGGCGTCTTTTTTTGTGCCTGTGGAAGTCACTCTGCGCAACGCATGCCAAGGGAAATTTTTCTCCGGACACTTCTTGTTCCTCACGCTCTGCGCTCGGTGTTATACACAAATCTAACTGACTATCGTGCTAATGCTCCGCGTTGGCATGCAGTTCGTGACGCTCTGCGTCACACAGCGGTTCCGTGATGTCAGGTGGATTGGAGTTCGACTCAGGTCACCTTTTCGCCCCTCGGCGAGTTACTTTGATGGGGCCAAAGTAACCAAACCCCCTCGCTCCT
Organism: Pseudomonas syringae KCTC 12500; assembly: GCF_000507185.2. NCBI lineage: Bacteria > Pseudomonadati > Pseudomonadota > Gammaproteobacteria > Pseudomonadales > Pseudomonadaceae > Pseudomonas > Pseudomonas syringae. The sequence continues at coordinate 3,487,920 of NZ_AYTM02000002.1, read as the reverse complement.
GTTTCCGGCCCGACTTCGTCGGGTCCCTTCGCCCTGACACTGATCCGGGGGTCGCCGCAACGGGCCATCCATGGCCCGGTGCGGCTAACTCGGCATCCTTGCCGAGTTACCCCCGGATCAGCGCCAGGACTCAGCCGTCACTAACGTCGCAATTTGCGTCGTTCATGCCATCGCGATCAAAAAAGCACTTCGTTGGCAGCAGCTGCAGATAAGGCATGAGATTGTTCTGACCATCGTTCCAACGCTCCGCGTGGGAATGCAGTTCGTGGGGCTATGCGTCACACGGCGGTTTTCTTTGTCAGGTGGATTGAGATACGACTCAGATCACCTTTTCTCTCCCCTGCGTTCCACTTGCCCGCCCAAGCCCGTCACCCGTAACATCCCGCCCATGAAAAAACCGGCCTATATCGGGCGCTTTGCGCCGACTCCCAGTGGTTACCTGCATTTTGGCTCGCTGGTCGCAGCCCTCGCCTCCTATCTCGATGCGCGCGCGGCAGACGGTCAGTGGCTGTTGCGCATGGAGGATCTCGACCCGCCGCGTGAAGTAGCCGGCGCGCAGGCGGGGATTCTCGAGACACTCGAGCGCTACGGTTTTGAATGGGACGGCCAGATGGTGCGGCAAAGCGAGCGTCATGACGCCTACGCCGAGATCCTCCAGCGCTGGTTCAATCATGGCCTGGCCTACGCCTGCACCTGCTCGCGTAAACAGCTCGAAGACTTTCAGGGCGTCTATCCGGGTTTCTGCCGCAATGCCGGGCATTCGCCGGACAACGCCGCAATCCGCATTCGCGTTCCGGAGCTGGAATATCGCTTCGAAGACCGGGTTCAGGGCACCTTCAAAATGCACTTGGGCCGCGAAAGCGGTGACTTTGTAATCCGCCGGCGCGATGGGCTATATGCCTATCAACTGGCCGTGGTCATTGACGACGCCTGGCAAGGCGTCACCGATATCGTTCGCGGTGCCGACCTGCTCGACTCGACACCCCGCCAGCTTTACCTGCAGGAACTGCTGGGCCTGCCCCAACCGCGCTACCTGCATGTACCGTTGATCACCCAACCCGATGGTCACAAGCTGGGCAAGTCCTATCGCTCCCCGCCACTGCCGGCCGATCAGGCGACGCCGCTGCTGCTTCGGGCCTTGCGCGCATTGGGGCAGCCGCTCGATGCGCACATGACCGATGGCACCGCGCAGGAAGTGCTTGCCTGGGGCATACGTCACTGGAACGCTGACCTGATACCCCGACTGCGCAATATTGAGGAAGCCCGGATAGACTGATCCAGAGCGGTCGCCGCAAACTGCGACGCAAGGATACTTGCAGGTTATCCGGCATCCGTTAACATGCCGCTCCTCATCTACCAGCGCAGGGAGACCAGATGTACATATACCGGTTGGTTTTGCTTCTGGTGGTCGGCATTTATCTGTTCTCTCCAGCCATCATGGACTGGTGGATCGATGCCACCGGTGCCTGGTATCGGCCCTACATGTTGTGGCTGATCCTGATTGTGGTGACGTTCATTCTGCAGAGCCAGCGAGATGCCGATGAGCTTTAGTCTGACGCAGATGCTGCTGGTCAGCGCCGCCTACCTGTTGGTGCTGTTCGGCGTAGCCTGGGTCAGCGAACATGGCCTGATTCCGCGCTGGATCATTCGTCATCCGCTGACCTACACCCTGTCACTGGGCGTCTACGCCAGCGCCTGGGCGATTTATGGCACGGTTGGTCTGGCCTATCAGTATGGCTACGGCTTTCTGTCCAGTTATCTGGGGGTGTCCGGGGCCTTCCTCCTCGCGCCGGTGCTGCTCTACCCCATCCTCAGAATTACCCGCACCTACCAGCTGTCATCACTGGCCGATCTGTTTGCCTTCCGTTTTCGCAGTACTTGGGCCGGTGCACTGACCACCGTATTCATGCTGATCGGTGTGCTGCCACTGCTGGCCTTGCAGATTCAGGCGGTCGCCGACTCCATTGGCATTCTGACCCGCGAGCCGGTGCAGGATCGGGTCGCGGTGGCGTTCTGCGCACTGATCACCCTGTTCACGATTTTTTTCGGCTCACGGCACATCGCGACCCGTGAGAAACACGAGGGCCTGGTGTTCGCCATCGCCTTTGAATCGCTGATCAAGCTGATCGCCCTGGGCGGCGTCGGGCTGTACGCCTTGTATGGCGTGTTCGACGGCCCGCAACAACTGGAACTGTGGCTGCTGCAGAACCAGACCGCCCTCGCCTCGCTGCATACGCCTTTGCAGGAAGGCCCGTGGCGCACGTTGCTGCTGGTGTTCTTCGCCTCGGCCATCGTCATGCCGCACATGTATCACATGACCTTCACGGAAAACCTCAACCCGCGCTCGCTGGTCAGCGCCAGCTGGGGTCTGCCGCTGTTTCTGCTGTTGATCAGCCTGGCAGTACCTTTGATCCTCTGGGCCGGGCTCAAGCTCGGCGCCACCACCAGCCCGGAATATTTCACGCTCGGCATCGGCATCGCCGCCAACAGCAAGTCTCTGGCCCTGCTCGCCTATATCGGCGGGCTGTCGGCGGCCAGCGGGCTGATCATCGTCACCACACTGGCGTTGTCCGGCATGGCACTCAATCACCTGGTGCTGCCGCTGTATCAGCCACCCGCCGAGGGCAATATCTATCGCTGGCTGAAGTGGACACGACGCGGACTGATCGTGGCGATCATCGCGCTGGGTTACGGCTTCTACCTGATGCTCGGCGCTCAGCAGGACCTGGCCAATCTGGGCATCGTCGCCTTCGTTGCGACCCTGCAATTCCTGCCGGGCGTGCTGTCGGTACTGTACTGGCCGACCGCGAACCGACGCGGCTTCATCGCCGGGCTGCTGGCCGGCATTTCGGTCTGGGCAGTCAGCATGCTGTTGCCGCTGATCGGCAACCTGCAGGGCTTCTATATTCCCTGGCTGAACATGATTTATGTGCTGGACGACACCAGTTGGCACATGGCAGCCATCGCCTCGCTGGCCGCAAACGTCTTGCTGTTCACCCTGATCTCGCTGTTCACCAATGCCAGCCCTGAAGAAGCCGGGGCCGCCGAGGCCTGCGCAGTCGACAACGTGCGCCGCCCGCAACGCCGGGAACTGCACGCGGTGTCGCCGCAGGAGTTCGCCACCCAACTGGCCAAGCCGCTGGGCGCGAAAGCCGCGCAGAAGGAGGTCGAGCAAGCGCTGCGCGATCTTTATCTGCCGTTCGACGAGCGCCGCCCTTATGCCCTGCGCCGCCTGCGCGACCGCATCGAGGCCAACCTGTCCGGGCTGATGGGGCCGAGCGTTGCGCAGGACATGGTGGAAACCTTTCTGCCGTACAAATCAGGCAGCGAAAAATACGTCACCGAAGACATACATTTTATTGAAAGCCGGCTTGAGGACTACCACTCGCGCCTTACCGGCCTTGCCGCCGAACTCGATGCCTTGCGCCGCTACCACCGCCAGACCCTTCAGGAACTGCCGATGGGCGTCTGCTCGCTGGCCGAAGATCAGGAGATCCTGATGTGGAACAGGGCCATGGAAGAATTGACCGGAATCGTCGCCCAGCGCGTAGTGGGTTCACGACTGGAAACCATTGCCGAGCCGTGGAAGGGCCTGCTGACCGGTTTTACCAGCCTGCCCGATGAGCGTTTACATAAGCAGAAGCTCGGTCTGGACGGCCAGACACGCTGGCTCAATCTGCACAAGGCGGCCATCAACGAGCCTCTGGCGCCGGGCAACAGCGGCCTGGTGGTGCTGGTCGAAGACCTGACCGACACGCAGATGCTCGAAGACAAACTGGTGCATTCAGAACGTCTGGCAAGTATCGGCCGACTGGCCGCCGGCGTGGCGCACGAGATCGGCAATCCGATTACCGGTATTGCCTGTCTCGCCCAGAACCTGCGCGAGGAACGCGAAGAAGACGGCGAACTCAAGGAAATCAGCAGCCAGATCCTCGAACAGACCAAACGCGTCTCGCGCATCGTCCAGTCATTGATGAGTTTTGCCCACGCGGGCGCTCATCAGCATAGCGACGAAGCCGTTTGTCTGGCCGTGGTGGCCCAGGATGCTATTGGTCTGCTGGCGCTGAACCGGCGCAATTTCGAAGTACACTTCTACAACCTGTGCAACCCCGAGCATTGGGCTGTCGGCGACTCGCAGCGGCTGGCGCAGGTGTTGATCAATCTGCTCTCCAACGCCCGTGATGCCTCCCCGGCAGGCAGCGCAGTCAGGGTCAGAAGCGAAGTATCCGAGCACACTGTGAACTTGATCGTCGAAGACGAAGGCAGTGGGATTTCAAAGGCAATCATGGACCGATTGTTCGAGCCGTTCTTCACCACCAAGGATCCTGGCGAGGGAACCGGACTTGGCCTGGCGCTGGTCTATTCCATCGTTGAAGAGCATTATGGACAGATCACCATCGACAGCCCGGCCGATCCCGAGCAGCAGCGTGGAACCCGTATTCGGGTGACCTTGCCACGCCATGTCGACGCGACGTCCACCGCGAACTGAGACCGTCGAGAGAACTGAATCAATGCCGCATATTTTGATCGTCGAAGACGAAACGATTATCCGCTCAGCCCTGCGTCGCCTGCTTGAACGCAACCAGTATGAAGTCAGTGAAGCCGGCTCCGTTCAAGAGGCTCAGGAACGCTTCAGCATCCCGTCGTTCGATCTGATCGTCAGCGACCTGCGCCTGCCCGGCGCGCCCGGCACCGAACTGATCAAGCTCGGCGAAGGCAAACCGGTGCTGATCATGACCAGCTACGCGAGCCTGCGCTCGGCAGTCGATTCGATGAAGTTGGGCGCGGTGGACTACATCGCCAAACCCTTCGATCACGATGAAATGCTGCAGGCGGTCTCGCGGATCCTGCGTGATCGGCAGACGGTCAAGCACCTTCAGGACGAACGCAGCGCCACCGCCCGGACCAGCAGTGCTGAAAAAGGCCCGGCTCAGAACCATAACGGCGAGATCGGCATCATCGGCTCATGCCCGCCCATGCTGGATCTCTACAGCAAGATCCGCAAAGTCGCCCCGACTGATTCCAACGTACTGATTCAAGGAGAGTCAGGCACCGGTAAAGAACTGGTCGCCCGCGCCCTGCACAACCTCTCACGCCGCGCCAAGGCACCGATGATTTCCGTCAACTGTGCGGCCATTCCCGAATCGCTGATCGAGTCCGAACTGTTCGGTCACGAGAAAGGCGCGTTTACCGGGGCCAGCGCAGGCCGCGCGGGTCTGGTCGAGGCCGCTGACGGTGGCACGCTGTTTCTCGATGAAATCGGCGAACTGCCCCTGGAAGCCCAGGCTCGCCTGCTGCGCGTATTGCAGGAAGGCGAGATTCGTCGCGTCGGTTCGGTGCAATCACAAAAGGTCGACGTACGCCTGATTGCCGCGACCCACCGGGACCTGAAAACACTGGCCAAAAATGGCGAGTTTCGTGAAGACCTGTTCTATCGCCTGCACGTTATCGCCCTGAAACTGCCGGCGCTGCGCGAACGTGGCAACGACATCCTGGAAATCGCTCGTGCGTTCCTGGTCCGCCAGAGCAGCAAGGTCGGACGCGACGACCTCAAATTTGCACACGACGCCGAACAGGCGATCCGCCATTACAGCTGGCCGGGTAACGTGCGCGAGCTGGAAAACGCGGTGGAGCGCGCGGTGATTCTCTGCGAGAACCCGGAAATCACCGCTGACCTGCTGGGCATCGACATTGAGCTCGACGGGCTGGATGACGACGAGTACATGGGCATGGCACCGTTACCGGGCTCTTCCGGTTCGTCGGGCAACGAGCCCGCCGAAGACCTGTCGCTCGAAGACTATTTTCAGCACTTCGTTCTGGAGCATCAGGACCACATGACTGAAACCGAGCTGGCACGCAAACTGGGCGTCAGTCGCAAATGTCTGTGGGAACGCCGTCAACGTCTGGGTATCCCACGGCGCAAGGGCGTGGCCAGCGAGACATAAAACCAGCCCAAGGCTCTGGCACGCGGTGCGCAGGGCGGGTACAAACTGTTACCTCAAGCGTTTCACGTAACAAAAGCCGGGTCTTACGGTAACGCAGGCCCGGCTTTTTTGTGTGCGCAAAACCGGCCTGTTGCCCGAAAAGCCCCGGTTTACGGGGCTTGGCAAAAGTTGGCACAGCTTCTGCTATATGCTTAGTACAAGAAGAACAACAAGCAGTACGACACCCACAATAAAAACAATACGAATCGACTCACGCATAACAAGAACAACACGGCGGAGGCGCAGCTAACTGATTCTTTTGGAGAGGAGTTGTATTTGGGGCTTGCCCCGCAACCAGGCCGAGAACAACAAAAACTACCCTTAGGTAGCGCCTGAACTGGTTGGATCGAATGATCATTGCAACGCAGCGACCAAAACAATCCGTTTGCTCTTGACTCCCGACTGGGAGGTTTCACAGACGAAAGTCTCGTGAATGGGCACTCAACAAAAACAAGAAGCCCAGGCAGAAAACAATAATAAAGAGCACACACTTTGGGGGAGCTTCGGCTCCCCCAGTAGCTTCCCCGCCTTGATCCGCGCCATCGTTTACCCTTGCGCGACAGCTTCCTACACCATCACTCGACTAAATGCTAGAATCCCCGCCCATCATGCGGTCATTCCACGTTTTTGGCCGAATATTCCTTCAAACAGTGCATCCCATGCTGAAGAAGTTGTTCCAGTCATTTCGTTCCCCACTGCGCAAACCGCAGCAACATACGCGCACCACGCCTGAAGTGCTCAACAGCAGCCAACATTCGCTGCAACGCAGTCAGTTCAGCCGCTATGCCGTGAATATCGTCGAGCGCCTGCAGAATGCCGGCTACCAGGCCTATCTGGTCGGTGGTTGCGTACGCGACATGATGCTCAACATAACGCCCAAGGATTTCGACGTCGCCACCAGTGCCACGCCCGAACAGGTGCGTGCCGAATTCCGCAACGCGCGGATCATCGGCCGCCGGTTCAAGCTGGTGCACATCCATTTCGGTCGCGAAATCATCGAAGTGGCGACGTTCCGCGCCAATCATCCTCAGGATGACGAAGAAGAGGACAGCAACCAGTCCTCGCGCAATGAAAGCGGACGCATCCTGCGTGACAACGTATACGGCACGCTTGAAGAAGACGCCCAGCGTCGTGACTTCACGATCAACGCGCTTTACTACGACCCGGTCAGCGAGCGCGTTCTGGATTACGCCAACGGCGTCCATGACATCCGTAACCGCCTGATCCGCCTGATCGGCGATCCGGAACAGCGTTATAAAGAAGACCCGGTGCGCATGCTGCGTGCCGTGCGTTTCGCGGCCAAGCTGGACTTCGGCATCGAGAAGCACAGCGCTCAACCGATCCGCGCACTGGCGCCGATGCTGCGTGACATTCCATCGGCACGCTTGTTCGAGGAAGTGCTCAAACTGTTCCTCTCCGGGCACGCCGCCCCCACCTTTGAAATGCTGGTGGACCTGGAACTGTTCGAACCGTTGTTCCCAGCCAGCTCCAAGGCCCTGGAATACAACCCGACCTACACCCATACGCTGATCAGCAATGCGTTGATCAATACCGACCTGCGCATCAAGCAGAACAAACCGGTCACACCGGCGTTCCTATTCGCTGCCCTGCTCTGGCCTGCGCTGCCGGCCAAGGTGCTGCGTGCTCAGGAACGCGGCATGCCGCCGATCGCAGCCATGCAGGAAGCCGCTCACGAACTGATCATCGAGCAGTGCCAGCGCATCGCCATTCCCAAGCGCTTCACGCTGCCGATCCGCGAGATCTGGGACATGCAGGAGCGCCTGCCGCGCCGTTCGGGCAAGCGCGCCGACCTGCTGCTCGACAACTCGCGGTTCCGCGCCGGCTACGACTTCCTGCTGTTGCGTGAAACTGCGGGCGAGCAGACCGATGGTCTGGGCCAGTGGTGGACCGATTATCAGGACTGCAACGACAGCGAACGCCGCGACATGATTCGCGACCTGAGCAACAAGCCTGAAGCGGCGGGCACAGCCCCGCGCAAGCGTCGTCGTAACAGCGGTGCCAAACGCAAGCGCACCACGGGCGAGGCGCAAAGCGGTGAATGAACCGCTGTTGGCCACTGAACGCGTGTACATCGGTCTGGGCAGCAACCTGGCTGACCCGGCCGAGCAATTGCGCAGCGCCCTCAAGGCCATTGCGCAATTGCCCGATTGTCAGTTGAGCGGCGTATCGTCGTTCTATATCAGCGACTCGCTACTGCCCGGTCAACCGCGCTTCACCAATGCCGTCGCGGCAGTCGACACCTGCATGGCGCCGCTGACACTGCTTGATGCGCTACAGGTCATCGAGCTGGATCAAGGCCGCGAACGGCACGAACGCTGGGGGCCGCGCACGCTGGACCTCGATATCCTGCTGTTCGGCGACCGCCTGATCGACGAGCCACGCCTCAAAGTGCCGCATTACCACATGCAGGCCAGGGCCTTCGTGCTGTACCCGCTGGCAGAGCTGGCTCCAGGGCTGACACTGGCCGACGGCCGCCTACTGAATCGTCTGCTCGATGATTGCCCGTTCACAGGCCTTGAACGTCTGCCCGCCGAGGCATGAAGCCTGTCTGTTACCGCGCCGTTGTAACCGGTCGGACGCACAGGTAACACCTTCAATTGACTTCACGCCCCCTCCTCACGAAGATAGGCCTCCCGCCGCCACACCACAGGCGAACGGGTGCGAAACAGGCCTTTGCAAAACACCGCGACACGACGGTGTGCCTGCTTTTCCAGGATGACTCTCACGCGCTGAGCACCCGTCTTCACAGCGCCTGATGGAGGACTTTACATGCCGAACATAACCGTTACGTCGCTGCTGGCCATGAAGCAGAAAGGTGAAAAAATCACCATGCTGACCTGCTACGACGCAACCTTCGCCCACACGGCCTCTCAAGCGGGTGTCGAAGTGCTGCTGATAGGCGACTCGCTGGGCATGGTCCTGCAGGGGCACGACAGCACCCTGCCTGTTACCACGGCTGAAACGGCGTACCACGTTGCGTGTGTGAAACGCGGCAACCAGGGCGCGATGATTCTCGCCGACCTGCCGTTCATGGCCAACGCGACGCTGGAGCAGACCCTGATCAACAGCGCGACGCTGATGCAGGCAGGCGCACACATGATCAAGGTCGAAGGCGCTGCCTGGCTGGCCGAGTCGATCCGTTTGCTTGCCGAGCGCGGCATTCCGGTGTGCGCGCACATGGGTCTGACCCCACAGGCAGTCAACGTGTTGGGTGGCTACAAGGTGCAGGGCCGGCTGGAGGCGCAGGCGCGGCAGATGCGCGCCGATGCAATCGCACTGGAACAGGCGGGCGCAGCGATGATTCTGCTGGAGTGCGTGCCCAGCGAACTGGCCGAGGAAATCACCCAGGCGGTGAAGGTCCCGGTCATCGGTATTGGCGCGGGCAGCGCCACCGACGGGCAGGTCCTGGTGCTGCACGACATGCTCGGCCTGTCCATCACCGGACGCGTGCCCAAGTTCGTGAAAAATTTCATGACCGGTCAGCCCGATATCCAGTCGGCTATACGGGCCTACGTAGCCGCAGTCAAAGACGTCAGCTTTCCGGCCACTGAACACGGATTCTCGGCATGAACACAGTAAAAACCGTACAGGACCTGCGCGCCGCTGTTGCGCGGGCACGCAGCGAAGGCAAGCGGATCGCGCTGACCCCGACGATGGGCAACCTGCACAGCGGCCACGCCGCGCTGGTCACCAAGGCGGCGCAGCGTGCCGATTTCGTGGTCGCCACTATTTTCGTCAATCCGCTGCAGTTCGGCCCCAACGAAGACCTGGCCACCTACCCTCGCACGCTGGCTGCCGATCAGGAAAAACTCCTGCAGGCCGGTTGCAACCTGCTGTTCACCCCAAGCGTCGAAGAAATCTACCCGCACGGCATGGCCGACCAGACACTGGTCAGCGTGCCGCACCTGTCGCAAGGCCTGTGTGGCGCCAGCCGTCCCGGCCATTTCGAAGGTGTCGCGACCGTGGTCAGCAAGCTGTTCAACATGGTGCAGCCTGACCTGGCGATCTTTGGTGAAAAAGACTTCCAGCAACTGGCCGTGATTCGGGCCATGGTCCGTGATCTGAACATGCCGATCCAGATTATCGGCGAACCGACGGTGCGCGCCGACGACGGCCTGGCGCTGTCCTCGCGCAACGGTTATCTGAGCGACGATCAGCGCGCCGCTGCACCCGCGCTGTATCAGGCGATCCGCCAGATCGCCGACGCGATCAAGGTCGGCGAGCAGGATTTCGACGCGCTGCTGGCGAGCAAGAAACAGCAACTGGAGGCTGCCGGTTTTCGCATCGACTACCTGGAGATACGCGATGCCACCAACCTGCGGGCGACGACTGCCGACAATCGCGACCTGGTCATCCTCGCAGCGGCGTTCATGGGCAAAACCCGCTTGATCGACAACCTGCACCTGACCAGAAGCTGACAGGATGTGCGCTGGCAATGAACTAAGACACACCGGTAATGCCATACCGGTACAGGTTGCCTGAACCACAACCGACAGTATTCGAGACCAAACCCCGGTTGCCTGTGTGCGAAAAAGTACCGGGGTCATGTAAGGCGAGGCGCAGACAAACAGGTACGCGAAGGGTAGTCTGCGATGTGTAGCCCGTGAGAAAGCTTGCGACCTCGCTCCAAGAATATCCAAAGACAGAACCAGTTAAAGGAAACCCGCAGCGATGGCGTACTACCGCACTCCTTCCGATGTGACCGCTCTGCCCGCCTGGCAAGCGTTGAACAAACACCGCCAGGCCATGCAGAACTTCAGCATGCGCGAAGCGTTCAACACCGACCCGCAGCGCTTCAGCCAATTCACTCTCAGCAGCGCTGGCCTGTTTCTCGATTACTCCAAAAACCTGATCACCACCGAGACCCGCGACCTGTTGGTCAGCCTGGCGGGCGAAGTGGGCCTCAAGGATGCGATCAATGCTCAGTATGATGGCGAGCTGGTCAACTCATCCGAAGGCCGCCCTGCCCTGCATACCGCTCTGCGCCGCCCGGTCGGCGACAAGTTGAAAGTCAACGGCGTCGATGTGATGCCGGACGTACACCGCGTACTCAATCAGATGACCGAACTGGTCGGCCGCATCCATGACGGCCTGTGGCGCGGTTACACCGAAAAACCGATCACCGACGTGGTGAACATCGGCATCGGCGGCTCGTTCCTCGGCCCGGAGCTGGTCTCCGAAGCGCTGGTGGCCTACGCGCACAAAGGTGTCCGCTGCCATTACCTGGCAAACATCGACGGCAGCGAATTCCATGAGCTGTCGATGAAGATTCGTGCCGAGACCACGCTGTTCATCGTCTCGTCGAAATCCTTCAACACGCTGGAAACCCTGAAAAACGCACAGGCGGCACGTGCCTGGTACTTGGCGCAAGGCGGCTCGGAAGTCGAACTGCATCGCCACTTCATCGCGGTGTCCAGCAACAACGCTGCGGCCGTGGCCTTCGGCATCCGTGAAGAAAACATCTTCCCGATGTGGGACTGGGTCGGCGGGCGCTATTCGCTGTGGTCGGCCATCGGTCTGCCTATCGCGCTGGCCATCGGCATGTCCAACTTCAAGGAACTGCTGTCCGGTGCCTACACCATGGACCAGCATTTCCAGAGCGCGCCGTTCGAGCAGAACATGCCGGTATTGCTGGGCTTGCTGGGCGTCTGGTACGGCAATTTCTGGGGCGCACAAAGCCACGCGATCCTGCCGTACGATCACTACCTGCGTAACATCACCAAGCACCTGCAACAACTGGACATGGAATCCAACGGCAAGAGCGTCCGTCAGGACGGTACGCCGACGTCGACCGACACCGGACCGGTGATCTGGGGCGGCGTGGGTGCCAACGGTCAGCACGCTTACCACCAGTTGCTGCACCAGGGCACGCAAATGATTCCGGCCGATTTCATTGTGCCGATCGTCAGCTTCAACCCGGTTGCCGACCACCACCAGTGGCTGTACGCCAACTGTCTGTCGCAGAGCCAGGCACTGATGATGGGCAAGACCCACGCAGAAGCCGAAGCAGAACTGCGCGAGAAGGGTATGGACGAACAAGAGGTGCAGAAGCTGGCACCGCACAAGGTCATCCCTGGCAACCGTCCGAGCAACACGCTGGTGGTCGAGCGCATCAGCCCGCGTCGTCTTGGCGCGCTGGTGGCCATGTATGAACACAAGGTGTTCGTGCAGAGCGTGATCTGGGGCACCAACGCCTTCGACCAATGGGGTGTGGAGCTGGGCAAGGAAATGGGCAAAGCGGTGTACCAGCGCCTGACCGGCGGCACCGAAGAGCCGGCTGACGATGCATCGACCCAAGGCCTGATCAACTACTTCCGCGGCCGTCACCGCGGCTGATTTGTCCCTCTCGTTCCCACGCTCTGCGCTCAGCGTTACGCAGAAGTCTTGATGAGTAGGGGAAACGGGGCTTTTGTAGGAGCGACCGGGGCGGCGATCCGCCTTGTTCGCGAAGGCGTTATGTCAGACGCAGAAACTTCTGCGGCTGCACAGGGCCCTTTCGCGAACAAGTTCGCTCCCACGCCCTGCGGGCAGAAGCCCTGTACATCTTCAGCGGATGTACACTCTCCTTGTGGGAGTCTAGATGAGTAGAGGAAACCGGGCTTTTGTAGGAGCGACCGGGGCGGCGATCCGCCTTGTTCGCGAAGGCGTTATGTCATACGCAGAAACTTCTGCGGCTGCACAGGGCCCTTTCGCGAACAAGTTCGCTCCCACGCCCTGCGGGCAGAAGCCCTGTACATCATCAGCGGATGTACGCTCTCCTTGTAGGAGTCTTGATGAGTAGAGGAAACCGGGCTTTTGTAGGAGCGAACCTGTTCGCGAAGGCGTTATGTCAGACGCAGAAACTTCTGCGACTGCACAGGCACTTTCGCGAACAAGTTCGCTCCCACGCCCTGCGGGCAGAAGCCCTGTACATCTTCAGCGGATGTACGCTCTCCTTGTGGGAGTCTTGATGAGTAGGGGAAACGGGGCTTTTGTAGGAGCGACCGGGGCGGCGATCCGCCTTGTTCGCGAAGGCGTTATGTCAGACGCAGAAACTTCTGCGGCTGCACAGGGCCCTTTCGCGAACAAGTTCGCTCCCACGCCCTGCGGGCAGAAGCCCTGTACATCTTCAGCGGATGTACACTCTCCTTGTGGGAGTCTAGATGAGTAGAGGAAACCGGGCTTTTGTAGGAGCGACCGGGGCGGCGATCCGCCTTGTTCGCGAAGGCGTTATGTCATACGCAGAAACTTCTGCGGCTGCACAGGGCCCTTTCGCGAACAAGTTCGCTCCCACGCCCTGCGGGCAGAAGCCCTGTACATCATCAGCGGATGTACGCTCTCCTTGTAGGAGTCTTGATGAGTAGAGGAAACCGGGCTTTTGTAGGAGCGAACCTGTTCGCGAAGGCGTTATGTCAGACGCAGAAACTTCTGCGACTGCACAGGCACTTTCGCGAACAAGTTCGCTCCCACGCCCTGCGGGCAGAAGCCCTGTACATCTTCAGCGGATGTACGCTCTCCTTGTGGGAGTCTTGATGAGTAGGGGAAACGGGGCTTTTGTAGGAGCGACCGGGGCGGCGATCCGCCTTGTTCGCGAAGGCGTTATGTCAGACGCAGAAACTTCTGCGGCTGCACAGGGCCCTTTCGCGAACAAGTTCGCTCCCACGCCCTGCGGGCAGAAGCCCTGTACATCTTCAGCGGATGTACGCTCTCCTTGTAGGAGCGAACTTGTTCGCGAAAGCTTTATTTCGAGTGATACATCTTTAGCGGATGTACCGGCCCTTTCGCAAGCAAGCGAAGGGTCGCACGGTCCGTTACCACAAAGTCTCTTTGCCGTACTTCCCTCCCCGATGCCCGAGCACGACATGGAATTCATCCGCACCCGCATCGAAAACCAGGTCATCAGCCTTACCGGCCTGGCGCTGGGTCAACTGGATCTGGAAAACCCCAAGGGCGACCCGGGTCTGTTTGGCCCTCAGGCGGTGTGCTGGGAAGTGCATGGCGATTTCACCAGCATGCTGGTCGGCGGCATCAGCGCATTGATGCTGCAGACTCTGCACCCGCTGGCACTGGCGGGCATCTGGGACCACTCCAACTTTCGTCAGGACATGCTTGGCCGCCTGCGGCGTACCGGGCAGTTTCTGTCCGGCACCACCTAAGGCTCCACGCGAGATGCCAACTGGCTGATCGACAAGGTCCGCAACATTCACCTGAACATCGTCGGCACCGCGCCCGATGGCCGGCCATATGCCGCCAGCGATCCGGATTTGCTGACCTGGGTGCATGTGGCCGAAGTCAGCAGCTTTCTCGCAGCGCATGTGCGCTATCTGAACCCGGACATGTCGCTCGCCGAACAGGACGCTTACTGCGCTGAAACGGCGCTGGTTGCCGAGCGACTCGGCGCACGCAATGTTCCGCGCTCGCGTCAGGCCATTGCTGACTATCTGGCAGACATTCGTGGCCAACTGGTCTGTGACCAGCGCAGCCGCGAAGTAATGCGCCTGCTGCTCGATGCGCCTGCACCCAACTGGCTGGCCAAGCCGTTTGGCGTATTGATGATGCGCGCCGGTATCGATCTGCTGCCGGACTGGGCCAGCGACATGCTCGACGTCACGCAAAGCCCCTGCAAACGCCGAATGATCCGCCTGGGCGTCAACAGTACTGCGCCCATTCTGCGCTGGGCTGTGCGCGACGGATCGGCGCAACGTGCCAGACGCCGCATGGACATTTGAACGAGGCATGACGGTTTTCGGCAAACCGTGACCGGGCGGTTCACGGTTGGAACCTGCCTGCCTATCTGTGCCACCATGAGCGCTCAATAACAATGAGGATCAGCACCATGCACGACGTCGTTATCGTCGCCGCCACCCGTACCGCCGTGGGCAGTTTTCAGGGCTCACTGGCCTCTGTCGCCGCAGTCGATCTCGGCGCAGCGGTCATTCGTCAACTGCTTGCCCGCACCGGCGTGGACGGCGCGCAGGTCGATGAAGTCATCATGGGTCAGGTGCTGACCGCGGGCGCTGGTCAGAACCCCGCGCGGCAGGCAGCCATCAAGGCCGGCCTGCCCTTCTCGGTACCAGCCATGACCCTGAACAAGGTCTGCGGCTCTGGCCTCAAGGCCCTGCACCTGGCGACCCAGGCGATTCGTTGCGGCGACGCCGAGATCATCATCGCCGGCGGTCAGGAAAACATGAGCCTGTCCAACTACGTGCTGCCGGGCGCACGCACCGGATTGCGCATGGGCCACGCCAGCGTGGTCGATACGATGATCACTGACGGCCTGTGGGATGCATTCAATGATTACCACATGGGCATCACTGCCGAGAACCTCGCGCAGCAGTACGACATCAGCCGTGAAGCCCAGGATGAGTTCGCCGCCTTGTCTCAGCAGAAGGCGCTGGCTGCGATTGAAGCCGGACGCTTCGTCGATGAGATCACCCCGATCCTGATCCCGCAGCGCAAGGGTGATCCGCTGTCCTTTGCAACAGACGAGCAGCCCCGCGCCGGCACCACCGCCGAGACCCTGGCCAAGCTCAAGCCTGCCTTCAAAAAGGACGGCACGGTCACTGCCGGCAATGCTTCATCGCTGAACGATGGAGCTGCCGCCGTGATGCTGATGAGTGCTGCCAGGGCCGAGCAACTGGGCCTGCCGGTGCTGGCGCGCATCGCCGCCTATGCCAACGCCGGTGTCGACCCGGCCATCATGGGCATCGGACCGGTCAGTGCCACGCGTCGCTGCCTGGACAAGGCTGGCTGGTCGCTGGCCGAACTGGACCTGATCGAAGCCAACGAAGCCTTCGCCGCACAGTCCCTGTCGGTGGGCAAGGAGTTGGGGCTGGATCCGCAAAAGCTCAACGTGAATGGTGGCGCTATCGCCCTTGGTCACCCGATTGGCGCGTCGGGCTGCCGCGTGCTGGTGACACTGCTGCACGAAATGATCAGGCGCGATGTGAAGAAGGGTCTGGCCACGCTGTGCATCGGTGGTGGTCAGGGGGTTGCTCTGGCGCTCGAACGCTAGAGCAGGAAGAAGGCGCGGGACAGCCCGCGCCTTGCGTCATCAGGCGGCTGCGGGCGCCACTTCCATGTCAGCGGGCTCCGGACGCTTGATCAGCGCGTAGATCACACCGGTCAGCACGCTGCCGGCGATGATCGCCAGCAGATAAAGCAGCGCATGGTTGATGGCGTTGGGGATGAGCATCACGAACAGGCCGCCATGCGGTGCCATCAGCTTGCAGCCGAAGTACATCGACAACGCACCGGTCAGCGCGCCACCCACAACACTGGCCGGAATCACCCGCAACGGGTCCTTGGCAGCGAAGGGAATGGCACCTTCCGAGATGAAGCACAGCCCCAGCACGAACGCCGCCTTGCCTGCCTCACGCTCGCTCTGGGCGAACTTGCGGCGAGCCAGGATCGTGGCGATGCCCATACCGATGGGCGGCACCATACCGGCAGCCATGGCAGTGGCCATCGGCGCGTAGCTCTGGGATGCTAGCAAACCGACCGAGAACGCATAGGACGCCTTGTTGATCGGCCCACCGAGGTCGACGCACATCATTGCGCCCAGCACCACGCCCAACAGGATCGCGTTGGTGGTGCCCATGCTGTCGAGGAAGTGCGTCAACGCTTCGAGCATCCCGGCAACCGGCTTGCCGACCACGTAGATCATCACCAGACCGGTGAACAGGCTCGACAGCAACGGGATGATCAGAATCGGCTTGAGCGCTTCGACGCTGGCCGGCAGACGTGCGTAGCGGTTAATCGCGGCAGCACTGTAACCGGCCAGGAAGCCTGCAACGATACCGCCAATGAACCCGGCACCCAGCGTACTCGCCAACAGGCCACCGATCATGCCGGGTGCCAGCCCCGGACGGTCAGCAATCGAATAGGCGATGTAACCGGCCAGCAACGGCACCATCAGTTTGAACGCCGCTTCCCCACCGATCTGCATCAGTGCCGCAGCCAGCGTGCCCGGCTCTTTGAACGCAGTGATACCGAACACGAAGGAAAGAGCGATCAACAGCCCGCCCGCCACGACCATCGGCAGCATGAACGACACGCCGGTCAGCAGGTGCTTGTAGACGCCCGCCTTCTCTTGTCTGGCCGGCGACTTGGCGGCGGCCTCATCGGACTCCACCTGCCCTTCCGCCAGGGCTTTTTTCAGGGTCGCTTCGGACTGCTTGAGCGCGATCCCGGTGCCGCAACGGTAGATCTTCTTGCCGGCAAAGCGGTCGGTGTTGACCTCGATATCCGCCGCCAGCAGCACCACGTCGGCATCGGCGATGGCCTTGGCGCTGAGCGGGTTGCGCGCGCCTACCGAGCCCTGGGTTTCGACTTGCAGGTCGTAATTCAGACGCTTGGCAGCCTGCTGGATCGCTTCGGCCGCCATGAACGTGTGCGCTACGCCGGTCGGACAGGCCGTGATCGCAACGATGCGCGGTTGCGCGCCGGTGCCGCCGCTTGCCTGGGGCGCCGCTGCTTCGGACGCCACATGCACCTGGGCTTCTCGCTCGGCGCGCTGCAGAAAGCTGTCCACATCCTGCAAGGCATGCGCAGGCGAATCCTGAAACAGGCGCTTGCCGACAAAGCGGCTCAAGTCCACAGGACCGGTATTGACCACCAGAACGAGATCGGCGGCTTCGATGTCCTGGGCGGACAACTGTTGATCGGCCTTGTTGTGATCGATGATTTCGACGCTGGTTTCCCAGCCTTGGCGCAGGGCCGCCGCTTCGAGCAATCGTGCGCTGAGTACGCTGCTGACCTTACCGCTCGGGCAGGCCGTAACTATGGCTAACTTCATGACGATCCTCTCTTATTGTTCTGAAAGGCTGCGTACAGTGACGCCGCCTTCAAGCCGTTTGAGTTGCGCGGCATCGGTGATGCCGAAACCGATCTGGGTCACCGCCATGGCGGCAATCGCTGTGGCAGTGCGCAGGGTCTTGTGCGGCTCTTGACCGGTGATCAAGCCGTGCACCATGCCTGCCAGCAGCGAGTCACCCGCACCGACCGTACTGGCCACGGTCACCTTGGGCGGCAGCGAATGCAGCGCCACGCTCGGGCTGAACCAGTGCACGCCTTCGGAGCCTTGAGAGATCACCACATGCTCGATGCCCTGCGCCTGCAAACGCGCAGCCGCCTCGGCTTGCGCAGCGATGGAGATGATCGGTGCGTCGAGCGCATCAGCCAGCTCTTCGGTGTTGGGTTTGATCAGCCAGGGCCCGGCCTTAAGACCGGCGCGCAAGGCCAGACCACTGCTGTCCAGCGCCACTTTCAGACCGAGGTCCTTGAGCATCACCAGCAGTTTTTGCAGCCACTCCGGGGTGACACCGCGCGGCAGGCTGCCCGCCACGACCACCACGTCGAAACCCTGTGCGATCTGTTCGACGCGGGTGAACAGCGCGTGCTGCGCCTCTTCACTGACCTGCGGCCCGGGGCCGTTCAGGTCGGTGATACGGCCACTGCCTTCGGCCAGCTTGATATTGCTGCGCGTTTCGCCCGGCACCCGGACAAATTCGTCGACGAACTGACGACGCTCGAACAACGCTTCGAACGCTTGCTGATTGTCGACGCCGAGAAAGCCGGCAACGGTCAGGTCATGGCCCAGATCAGCCAGCACCTGCGCCACATTCAGGCCTTTGCCGGCAGCGTGAGTGAGCATCGCCGTGCTGCGGTTGACCTGGCCCAGCTCCAACTGCCCCAACTGCACAGTCAGATCCAGCGCCGGGTTCATAGTCAGGGTAAGAATCTTCGCCATTACACAGCCTCCACAAGCGCGCGGACTTCGGCGGCGCTGCCCGCCGTCAGCGCATTTTGCGCCAGTTGCTGAGCGCTGCTCAGGGTCAGTTCACGTACGCAGGCCTTGACCTCGCCAATGCTGCGCGCCGAGACACTCAATTCATCCACGCCCAGGCCGACCAAGATCGGCACGGCCAGCGGGTCTGCAGCCAGTTCGCCGCACACGCCCACCCATTTGCCGTTGGCATGCGCAGCACGCACGGTCATGTCGATCAGTTGCAGCACCGACGGGTGCAGGCCGTCAGCCTGGGCCGACAGCGTCGGGTGGCCGCGGTCGATGGCCATGGTGTATTGCGTCAGGTCATTGGTGCCGATGCTGAAGAAGTCCACTTCCTTCGCCAGCACCGGAGCGATCAGCGCCGCCGATGGCACTTCGATCATGATCCCCAGTTGCAGGTCGCTGACCGGAATTTCCTCGCGCAGACGCTGGGTCATGTCCCGCGCCTGACGCCACTCTTCAAGCGTGCCGATCATCGGGAACATGATGCGCAGCGGGCCGCTGTCTGCCGAACGCAACAGGGCGCGAAGCTGGCTTTCCATGACATCCGGGCGCTGCAGGGTAAGACGGATACCGCGGACACCGAGGAACGGGTTTTCCTCTTTGGCGATCGGCCAGTAAGGCAGCGGCTTGTCGCCACCGACGTCCAGTGTACGTACCACCAGCGGACGCCCGCCCAGATCGGTCAGCACGCGGCGGTATTCCGCTTCCTGCGTGGCCTCATCCGGCGCCTGGGAATGCGCCATGAACAGCAATTCGGTGCGCAGCAGGCCGACGCCTTCCGCGCCCTGCTCCACGGCAGCCGGTGTGCCCGTACTGTCACCGATATTGGCGAAGACTTCGACGGCATGACCGTCACGCGTCACAGCAGGCTCCATGCGCGCTTCGGCGGCTGCCTTGAGACGCTGCTCACGCGCGTCACGGTCCTGAACTGCGCGCTGCAGGGTTGCCTCGTCAGGTGCGACGGTCAGCCGTCCGCGCTGGCTGTCGATCAACAGTACGGTGCCCGGCTTGAGCAGCAGCACTTCATCTCCGGCCCCCACCAGTGCGGGAATGCCCAGCGCACGCGCCACGATGGCACTGTGCGCGGTGGCACCGCCGCGTGCGGTAAGAATACCAGCGACCTGCGCCGGGTCGAGGCGGGCAACGTCGGATGGGCCGACTTCATCCATCACCAGAATGTAGGGTTCGTCCGGGGCCGCAACGGTTTCGACGCCACAGATCTGCGCCAGCACGCGGCGACCGACGTCACGCAGGTCTGCGGCGCGCTCGGCCAGCAGTGCGTCCTGCAGTTGTTCCTGTTGAACGGCAGCGGTCTCGATAACCGTGGCCCAGGCAGCAGCCGCGCTTTCATCGTTGTTGAGGCGCGCTTCGACTTCGCTGGTCAGTTCCGGGTCTTCGAGCATCTCCTGGTGAGTGATGAAGATTTCCCGGATGGCCTTGGACTTGCTGCGCTGAATGAGGTTTTCGATATCGCTGCGCACTTCGCCAATCGCCTTGTGCAAGCGCTCGCGCTCGGCAGCCACCGACTCGCCCCGCTGGGGATAATCGAAGCTTTGCAGCACTTGAATATGCGCCGGCCCCATGGCAATGCCCGGTGAAGCAGACACAGCCTGCAACACGCTACCGGCTGGCGGAGCACTGAGCGGTTTAGCAGCAGCCGGGGTCGGCGCTGGCGCAGCCTCGGCCTGCGAGACGGCGGGCAAGGGTTCGACCTCCTCGCCCAGACCTTGCTCCACGGCTGCGATCAGGGCGGGTAGCGCGTCGTTGGCGATGGTCGGTTCGGCAATGAATTCCAGCGTCTGACCACGACGGGCACCCAGGCTGAGCAGCTTGCTCAGGCTCTTGGCCGACACGGCGGCTTCGCCGGTTTCCAGCACGCGCATGCGGATCTCGCCGTCAAACTCCTTGGCCAACTGCGCCAGTATCTTCGCCGGGCGGGCATGCAAGCCATGGGCATTGGCCAGCTGAATCTGCCGGGTCGGCCACTCGGCTGGCAGTTCGCCGCCCAGCGCTTCGAGCACGGCGCGACTATTGGTGGCGTGCCCCAACTCGTGGCCACGGCCTTCGATCAGTAACAGGCACAGACGCTCGAGCAGCGCCTGATGCGCCTCACCGAGGCTGGCCAGGCAGAACAGACCGGTCAGCGGCTGGCCCAGATAGCGCATGGGTTTGTCGGGGGTGACGAACGCCAAGCCAGGACGATTGACGGTTTGCTCGCTGTGCAGCCACCAGAGGCCATCACCCAGCGACAACGCTTCCACTTGCTGGAGCACGGCGGCAAAGCCGTTACTCACGCAGTCGGCCTTGCGCAACAGGCGTGCGCCGCGCCAGACCAGTTCTTCGAAATCGTCGGCCGACACGCCGAGGCTGATCATCTGTGCGTCGAGCGCCAGTTCCTGCGGAGCGCCCTGCAATAGCTTGAGCAGGTCTTCCGGGGTCTTCGCTTCGCGCAGCGCCTGACCAAGATCCTCTTCACCCAATGCGCGAGTCAGCAGTTGCAGCAGGCGCAAGTGCTCGTCGGATTTGGCAGCGATACCAATCGCCAGGTAAACCATTTGTCCGTCGCCCCAGTCCACCCCTTCGGGGAACTGCATCAGACGCACACCGGTGGTAAACACCAGGTCGCGGGTTTCGGGTGTACCGTGTGGGATGGCGATGCCCTGACCGAGGAAGGTCGAGCCTTGCTGCTCACGGTTCATCAGCCCGGTGAGGTAGCCCTCGGCAACCAGACCATCAGCGACCAGGTGGTCGGCAATCAGCTTAAGTGCGGCAGTTTTATCCACAGCCGACTGGGCCATGGATATTTGCTCCAGAGTGAGTTCGAGCATTGCCTTGACTCCTGTGCAGCGCCGAGGCGCCACCTGATTCTTGTTTTAATGGCGATCGTGTGATCGACAGCTTGGGGGGATGAAGGTGATATTCGTCCGAGTATCGTATCGGACATCACTTTCATCTCGATTGCAGCAGACAACAGGCGTGCTGAATCGTTTAATCTAGAATTGTCCGGCACGTTACTCGATTCTGGGGATTCATTGAAGCCCGGACGGTGCGATCACTGTGGGACAATTCCCAAAATACGTGAAGTACTTGGGAGTTTCCTACGGTCTGGTGTAAAGATCAGCGCCATGAAAAAAATAATTCGATTGTCCTGAGCCGCGTACCTAATAAAAGGAAACTCCGGGGTGAAACTGAGCGATATCGCACGTCTGGCAGGTGTTTCTGTCACTACAGCCAGTTACGTCATCAATGGCAAGGCCGAAAAACAGCGTATCAGCCCGGCAACGGTCGAGCGTGTCAAAGCCGTGGTCGAGCAGCACGACTTCCGACCCAACCCGCAAGCGGCGGGCCTGCGCAGCCGCCATAGCAAGACACTGGGCTTCATCCTGCCCGACCTGGAAAACCCCAGCTATGCGCGCATCGCCAAATTGCTCGAGCAAGGCGCGCGCAGCCTCGGCTATCAACTGCTGATTGCCAGCTCCGACGACGACCCCGCCAGCGAGCTGCAGCTTTTGCAGCTGTTCCGCGCACGCCGTTGCGATGCATTGCTGGTCGCCAGCTGCCTGCCACCCGGTGACGACAGCTACCGCGAATTGCAGCTCAAGGGCATGCCGATCATCGCCATCGACCGGGAAATGAATCCCGAGTTTTTCTGCTCAGTGGTCAGCGACGACCATGACGCCTGCCTGCAACTGACCCACAGCCTCCTGCAAACCCGACCGCGCCACATCGCCCTGATCGGTGCACGCCCTGAACTGAGCATCAGTCGCGCGCGTGCCGCCGGCTTCGAACACGCACTCGACGGATTTACCGGAGCCACCATCGTCGAGCACGGCGAAGCGTTCAGTCGCCAGTGTGGTCAGCGTTTGATGACCGAGATGCTACAGCGCCAGGGACATTTTCCGGACGCGTTGATCACCACGTCCTACGTACTGCTGCAAGGCGTGTTCGATGTGCTGCAAAGTCAGGCACTGCAATCGACCCCACTGCATCTGGGTACCTTCGGCGATACGCAATTGCTGGATTTCCTGCCGCTGCCTGTCAACGCCATGGCCCAGCAACACCAGCTGATCGCCGACAAGGCCCTGCAACTGGCGCTGGCCGCTATCGAGAAGGATGATTACCAGCCGGGCGTGCACGCTATTGCCAGGGCCTTCAAGCAACGTATTCACGAGGCGTGAAGGTGACGCTGATCGATACCCATACCCACCTGGACTTTGCGGACTTCGATGCCGACCGCGCTCAAGTGCTGGACAACTGTCTGGCGCTCGGCGTGCAGCGCATGGTGGTGCTCGGGGTGTATCAGCGTAACTGGCAGCGGCTATGGGAGCTGACCGAAGCCAACCCATCCCTGTACGCGGCGTTCGGCATGCATCCGGTGTACATCGATGAGCACCGCACTGCACACCTGAACGAGTTGGGCGACTGGCTGACTCGCCTGAAAGGCCATCCGCAGCTGTGTGCGGTGGGTGAGATCGGTCTGGATTATTACGTCGAGCAGCCGGACAGGGCGCGTCAGCAGGCGCTCTTTGACGCGCAATTGCAGTTGGCTAACGACTTCAACCTGCCCGCCTTGCTGCACGTGCGCCGCAGCCATGCCGATGTGATCGCTACGCTCAAGCGCCACAGGCCAAAGCGCAGCGGCATCATTCACGCCTTTGCCGGCAGCCGCGAAGAAGCGCGCGAGTACATCAGGCTGGGGTTCAAACTGGGTCTGGGCGGAGCCGCAACCTGGCCGCAGGCGCTGCGCATGCATCGGGTCATCGCCGAACTGCCGCTGGACAGTGTGGTGCTTGAAACCGACTCACCGGACATGGCGCCGGCCATGCATCCCTATCAGCGCAACAGCCCGCAGCACTTGCCCGACATTTGCGAGGCCCTTGCGGGGCTGATGAAGATCAGCCCCGAGCGCCTGGCCGAGGTGAGCACGGACAATGCCTGCGAACTGTTCGACTGGCCTCGCCTGTCACACAGCTGATGGCACATGCTTGAGCCTGCGCAGCCAGGATCGGATCAGAGCAGAAGGGTCCACAGGGCGAACCCTGCGTACCAGACTACCGCGGCACGTACCAGCAGCTCCCAGAGCATGTCGAGGCCGGTAACGCCTTGCGCCCCCATCATCGGAGGCGGAACCTCGCTGGCGGCGCAGCCAACGCGCGTAATCAGTTGTGCAGCACTGATGTTCCAGTTCAGCAGTTCATGCAGCATCACCCGGGTGACCGCCACAAAATTGCCGACCAATGCGAAGCTGGCGGCGAGCAACCTGACCGGTACCCAGTCGAAGGCATGGCGCAACTGCCCTGCGCGCTCCACCAGTGCGGGTGTCTTGCCGTGCTCGGCGGCAAGTGCCAATAGCCTGTAGGCCAGCGCAGCCACCGGGCCGAGTACGAAGTACCAGAAAATCACGGCGAAGAAACTCTGAAACGCCTGCCAGAGCAGGTAGCCCTGCACACCCTGCAGCAATTGCTCGCTGTTGTCCGCCTGCACGCCCATGTCGCGCTCGGCCACGTGCACCGCAGCCTGCGCATCGCCACGTCGGCAGGCATCGCGAAACGGCCCGAGCACCGCAATCAGGTCAACCCGGCCAAGGCTGTAGATCAACACCAGCAGGTGAATGGGCAGAACCAGCCAGCCATAGGCCACCGAGCCGATGATGGTCAGCGCCAGTTGCAGGATCAGCACGGGCACAAGCACCAGCAGCGCCAGCATTACCCAGGGACGTGTCGAGGTCCGCGGGCTGGCCTCGAGTTTTGCCAGTTCTTTCAGCCACGGCCCGTCACGCTGAACGCGCTGACGCAGGGCAGAAAACTTTTCGATAAGAACGGCCAGCAGTAACACCAGAAAACTCATTGTTCGTCCCTCACATCAATCCAGCAAAGCCGCTCGAAACCTGGCCCAGTCAAAACAGGGCCCAGGATCAGTCTTGCGTCCCGGCGCCACGTCACTGTGGCCACAGATACGCTCGGGGGTGATCGCCTCGAACGCCTGACGCAACTGTCGCGCCAGGTCGATCAGCGTGTCGTATTGCGCATCGGTGAAAGGCTGGTCATCCGTCCCCTCCAGTTCGATGCCGACGGAAAAGTCATTGCACCCTTCCCGGCCCTGAAAACTGGAAACACCGGCGTGCCACGCACGATCAAGACAAGAGACGAACTGAACGACCTCGCCATCACGTTCAATCAGAAAATGCGCTGAAACGCGCAGATCGGCAATCCCCACAAAGTAGGGATGCTCGTCGATGTCGAGCTGGTTCTGAAAGAAAGCCTGCACCTTGCCGGTCTTGAACTGTGCTGGGGGCAGGCTGATGTTGTGAATCACCAGCAGCGAGATTTCGCCTTCGGGTCGCGCATTGAAGTTGGGCGAGGGGCAATGCTGCACGCCGTCGCACCAGCCGCTTGCGGAGTCCAGTTGCATGAATGCTCCTTGAACGGGGGAAAATAAGTAGCGCTGATTATGCCCGTGACAGAAGCTAATGTGGGGGCTTGGGTACGGATTCGCGATGTAGGAAACGCGCTGTAGACACCAAGGATCCGTGGCGGCGCGGCGTGGACTGCAGGCCGACGCGGGGCGTCGGCACCGCAGTCAAATGTGCGTCTGGCGACAGACAACATCGCCGCCAGTCAGGCGCCCTTGAGCTTGCGCAGGTTGCTGATGACGGACTCCAGGGCCCGATCGAAGAGCAGCGCATCATCGAGAATACGCACCGCGCCGCGGCGAAACTCTATGGCAAGACCGGTGCGGGTCTTTTCCAGAACCTTCATGCCGGTCCGATTGACGAACACATAACGCCCGGTCGGCTCGACAATCGCGGTCAACTTGCAACGCAGTTTGTGCTCTTCATCTTCCTGAATCTCGACCCAGCAACCGACCCGCAGCTTGTCGACCATCTGCAGGCCTGCGTCGTCATCAGGTAGCTGGACCACCGGCTCATTGAGCATCTGCTCTTCAGCGGTAATCAGAACGATTTCCTCGATCACCTCCATCATCGGCGGGCCCTCTACGGCCTGGCCGTCTGCCTGCGTGGCATCGCTTTGCGCAGTGTCGCCCTCACTTTCCTGCAAGCGCGAGAAGTGCTGGAACGCTTTCACGTGCAGCGACTCCAGCTGACTGAAAAATTCGCTGGTGGCAAACGGGTCGAAAGCGGCACTGGTCAAGCCGTCACGCAGCGACTTGAGCAGTCCCGGAACCAGCTCCAGCAGGCGCTGCAAGGCCTGCGGGTCGTCGTGCAGCTCGACGCTCCAGATCAACTCGTCCATGGTCTCCAGCCCGGCCTGCCACTCGCTGGACTCTTCGCCATGCTTGAGGCAAGTCAGCAGCAGTACCTTGCTCCAGGCCTCCTGCAGCAGCCGCACAACAACCTCGGGCAAGGTTTTGCCCAGCAGGCGCTGATTCAGCTCGTGCTGCACCTGCTGCCGAGCCAGTTCGGCACGGGCGCGCCCCTCTTCGGCATCGCGGGTACGCTGCTCAAGCAGCTCGCTGCGGCGACGCTCGTCACTGGTGAAGGCCAGAAAATCCGCCAGTAATTCGGAAAAGATTGCCGGGTCATCGACAAAATCATTGAGCAGGCGCTGCACGATCTGCTCGACGCGCTGATACAGCGAGTCGCGCTGATAGTCGTCACGGCCACCCCAGCCCAGCGCGGCAGTGGCAATTTCGTTGAGCAGGCGACGGGCAGGATGACTGCCGCGGCTAAAGAAACTTTTGTCGATGACCGCCACTTTGAGCATAGGAATCTGCAGGCGCCCGATCAGAGCACGCAATGAAGGCGTCAGGTTGCGGTCATCGAGGATGAACTCGAAGAGCATGGCGATCAGGTTGATGACATCTTCGTCACCGACACCGACGATTCTGGATTTTCCGGTCTTGACGTTGACGCGCGTCAGCAGTTGTTCCAGCTGATTGCGCAGGTCGAAATCGTCTGAAGTGTCCTGCGACGGCACATATTGCTGCAGGTGAGACAGCAGGCGCAGCAGGTCCCGGCTGGAAATCGGACGCACTTCGGCATTGGGCTCATGACGCGGCGCGAGGTGGCCGCGCACGTGCAGCAGCAGTTCCTGCAAAGCCGAGAACACCTCCTGCACACCCTTGTCGAGCTTGTCGGCGGCTTCGTTCAGGGCAGGGTCGGACATCTCGGCGGAGCGACTTCTGGGTGCCGCCCGGTCGGATGAGCGACGGGCCGGCAACGCTTTCATGTCCGGCAATACACCTGTGGCAATCAGCAACTGATTGGCTTCGCTGTACAGATCGTCCGTATTGGCCAGGACGTACTTCTCGAACAGTTTGAGAATGATCAGCTTGACCTTGATCTCGACGCCAAGGCTGCGCCCTGCCTCCAGAAAGAATCTGCAGAGCATCGCCGGCCCCAGAGGGTTGGAGTCTTCGGCAATGGCTTGAGGAATGAGGACGTTCAGGCGGGCAGTGAGCTGGCCCAGAGCGAGGGCGTCACGGCTCATGACTTTGCTGACCATGGCGTCCACGGCCACGGTCTTCTCGAGATCATCGTTGTGCACCAACGACAGCTTGTCGAAAGACACAGCGGCCGGAAGCACGGGTTCCTGAATCTGATACTGGCCCAGGACCAGGAAAGACTCGTAAAACTTGTCGAGAAAACCACGTTCTATGCTTTTGCGCTTGAGGCGCAGGTCACGCATGGCTTCAAAAAAGATGTTCTGCTCAGTGTTGCTGCGGGCGCGGTCAGCCATTTCGAACAGCGTATCGTCAGCGTTATCGAACAACGCCTGCAGTGCATCCTTGAGCTGCTGGGCCGCCTTGTCGCGAACCTGCAACAACACCACAGGTAATCGGGCCAAAGGAGTACCCGCCCCCTGCAAAGGGAACGATTTGCTCAACGGCACTACTTTTTCGTCGTTCGGCATTACACCCCCTGACAGGAAACAACCTGAACCCCATCACAAACGTGGCTTGCTACCCCCGCACTGTGAAGCGACCCTCTTGACCTTGCACAACGTCAAACCCATGGCGTCAATTACAAGTCGGATTATCTTTCAAAACTTGTCATCGACGCCAGTGAGACTTTTCTTTCACTCTCGCGAAAGAACCGGCAAGGCATTCGTGTGCAGCGATAGACCGCGATATTCGCGTTCCATCGCAAACGAATCTGCCAAACCGACCAACTGCACGTCTCCTGGGGTAACACCTTGGCAATGGCGCAGGTGGGTAAGCGGAATGCGGTGCCTTATACTCGAACGACTTTGCTACTGGAGCCCGCCATGCCGAATTTACGAATTGCCGACCTGACCGCCGAGATCGAGGCCAATGTGCGTCGCGCATTGCTGGAGGATGTCGGCAGCGGCGATATCACCGCCCAATTGATTCCGGCAGAGCGACTGGCCAAGGCCACCATCATTTCCCGCGATGCAGCGGTGATCGCGGGTACTGCCTGGGTCGATGCAGTCTTCCGGCAACTGGACCCGCGCGTCGCCGTGCACTGGCAAGTGACCGATGGCGACCGCGTCAGCCCCAATCAGGCGCTGTTTCACCTTGAGGGCCCGGCCCGCTCCCTATTGACCGGCGAACGCAGCGCGCTCAATTTTCTGCAGATGCTCTCGGGAGTGGCCACGCGTGCGCAGTACTTCGCGGACATGGTCGCGGGCACTCAGGTCAAACTGCTGGATACCCGCAAGACCCTGCCGGGCCTGCGCATGGCGCAGAAATATGCGGTCACCTGCGGCGGCTGTCATAACCACCGCATCGGGCTTTACGATGCGTTTCTGATCAAGGAAAACCACATCGCAGCCTGTGGTGGCATCGCCCAGGCAGTAGAAGCGGCGCACCGGATTGCACCCGGCAAGCCTGTGGAAGTCGAGGTGGAGAGTCTGGGTGAACTCCAGCAGGCGCTGGACGCAGGCACCGACATCATCATGCTCGATGAATTAAGCCTTGATGACATGCGCGAGGCCGTGCGCCTCACCGCAGGCCGTGCCAGTCTGGAAGCCAGCGGCGGCATCAACGACGATACCCTTCGAGTGATTGCCGAAACGGGTGTCGATTACATTTCCATCGGTGCGATGACCAAGGATGTGAAAGCCGTGGACCTGTCCATGCGCCTTAGCCTCTGACGCATCGCGCATAGCCAACTGTCACTATTCGCTCGGGAGTAGACGCCTTGGAACAATGGTTTGTGATGAACGCAGGCAAGCAACTCGGCCCGATGGACGCGGATGCTGCGCGG
Organism: Pseudomonas syringae KCTC 12500; assembly: GCF_000507185.2. NCBI lineage: Bacteria > Pseudomonadati > Pseudomonadota > Gammaproteobacteria > Pseudomonadales > Pseudomonadaceae > Pseudomonas > Pseudomonas syringae. The sequence continues at coordinate 3,458,954 of NZ_AYTM02000002.1, read as the reverse complement.
CTGATTGCCCGTGAGTCGCCCGGTGCCTGGTGCTGGAAGCAAGGCATGCCGGACTGGCAGCCGATCTATCAGGTTCCGCAGGTGCGCGCCATGAAGAAGGACGGTGTGACGCCTTTTCCTGATCCGACGCCGGACATGGTTCAGCCCAAGCCGTCCGCGCTGCCAGCGCAGGCAGCCCCGACACCCGCGCCGGCCTCGGTGCCCGCCAGACGCCCTTCGTTTACGCACGACCCGAACGCCTCGGGCGGCTATGGCCTGGCGCAGACCACCGACGGTGTGGACTTCAAGCTGTACGGCACGGAAACCCAGTTCATCGAACTGGAGCTTGACCCTGGCGAAAGCGCCGTCGCCGAAGCCGGGGCGATGATGTACAAGACGTGCGACGTGCAGATGGAAACCATCTTCGGCGACGGCAGCAATCAATCGTCAGGGCTGCTGGGTTCGCTGTTCGGTGCAGGCAAGCGCATGCTGACCGGCGAGAGCCTGTTCACCACGGTGTTTTCGCAACAGGGTTCGGGCAAGGGCCGCGTGGCGTTTGCAGCGCCCTACCCGGGCACGATACTGCCGCTCAACCTGCGTGATTTCGGCGGCAAGCTGATCTGTCAGAAAGACAGTTTCCTGGCCGGCGCCAAAGGCGTCTCCATCGGTATCCAGTTCCAGAAGAAAATCCTCACCGGCCTGTTCGGGGGCGAAGGTTTCATCCTGCAAAAGCTGGAAGGCGACGGCTGGGTATTCGTACACATGGGCGGCACGGTGCGCAAGATCGAACTGGCGGCGGGCGAAGCGCTGGATGTGGACACCGGCTGCCTGGCAGCCATGACCCAGACAGTCGATTACGATATCCGAATGGTCGGTGGCGGCATCAAGTCGATGCTGTTCGGCGGCGAAGGGGTGTTCTTCGCCAGACTGACCGGCCCTGGCACGGTATGGCTGCAAAGCCTGCCCTTCTCTCGACTGGCCGGGCGCATGCTGGCCGCAGGGCCATCGGGTGTGGGCAGAAGCGAACGCTGACTTCAGCACTACGTTATTAGACCGGAGACTGTGCTGCGCACTGGCGACTATCGTGCGGCGCTCTGCGTCGCATGCCTTTCTGGACGCTCAGCGTCCTCTGGCGACGCAGAGCGTCGTGAACTGCATTCCCACGCTGGAGAGCGTGAGGAACGATAGCTGTAATCAGCACCCAATAAAAAAACCCCGCCATCGCTGGCGGGGGTTTTTATTGGGCGCTGCTCGGGTTTAGCCGATTGCCACGCCGTGAGCTTCTGCCAACGGCTTCAGACCGCCGGCAAAGCCCTGGCCAATGGCCTTGAACTTGAACTCTTCGCCATTGCGATACAGCTCGCCGAAGATCATCGCGGTTTCGGTCGATGCATCTTCCGACAGGTCGTAACGAGCGATTTCCTTGCCGTCAGCCTTGTTCACAACGCGGATGTAAGCGTTGGAAACCTGGCCAAAGCTTTGCTTGCGCTCTTCGGCAGAATGGATGGTGACCGCGAAAACCAGCTTCTTCACTGCCGCTGCCAGGCCAGTGAGCTTAACCGTTACCGACTCGTCATCGCCTTCGCCAGCGCCTGAACGGTTATCGCCCAGGTGCTCGACCGAGCCATCAGCCGACTTCTTGTTGTTGTAGAAAATGAAGCTGTTATCGTCCAGCACTTTGCCATTTTCGCCAACGATGAAGATCGACGCATCCAGGTCGAACTCGGTGCCATCGGTCACACGCGGATCCCAGCCCAGGCCCACGGTGATTTCTGTCAGGCCAGGAGCCTCTTTGGACAGGGAAACGTTGCCGCCTTTACTCAGACTTACTGCCATGTTCTTGATCCTTTCCAGAAAAGTGGTTGGGCGTGAATCAGAAATTCATGCCGAAAGAGTTGGCCAATGCTTTTAGTCCCCCCTTGAAACCGCTACCAACGGCGCGGAATTTCCACTCGCCGTTATTGCGGTACAACTCAGCGAAGATCATTGCGGTTTCGGTAGAGGCGTCTTCAGCAAGATCGTAACGGACGACTTCCGCGCCCGACTCTTCATTCACTACGCGAATGAAAGAGCGGCTCACCTGGCCAAAGTTCTGGCCACGACTTTCTGCGTCATGAATGGTCACCACGAATGCGATCTTGTCGACATCAGCAGGCACACGGGTCAGATCGACCTTGACCACTTCGTCATCGCCGTCGCCAGCACCGGTACGGTTGTCACCGGTGTGCTCGACAGAACCGTCGGCGCTCTTGAGCTGGTTGTAGAAAATGAAGTCAGCTTCACTGCGGACCTTGCCATTGGCGGCCAACAGGAATGCGCTGGCGTCCAGGTCGAAACCCTGTCCGTCAGTGGCTCGCGGATCCCAGCCCAGACCGATCAATACTTTGGTCAGGGTAGGGTCGGTTTTCGACAGCGAAAGGTTGCCACCTTTTTGCAGAGTCAAAGCCATGATTCGTTTATCTCCTTTATCCAGTGTTTACGCTTTTTCTTCCGCGGATTCGTCTTTGCCCGGGAAGAGCAGGCTTGCAACGATACCGATGATCAATACGACGACTACCACCAGCAGGCTGGCATTGGCGCTGATCTCGTAACCGTGATGGAACAGGTGGTTGGTAGCATTCAGGCCCAATTTCAAGGCAATGAAGAACAGCAAGGCGATAACCGCTTTCTCCAGGTGCACCAGATAGCGCTTGAGGGCTTCCAGAACGAAGTACAGGGTACGCAGACCAAGAATCGCGAACAGCATCGCCGAGAACACAATCAGCGGCTCGCGGCTCACGGCAATGATTGCAGGCACGGAGTCGAATGCGAACAGAACGTCGGAGATTTCCGCCACAACCAGACACAGGAACAACGGGGTCGCGAACAAAGCGCCTTTTGCCGCCAGCGTGATACCGGCGTTTTCAGGCTTTTTGACTTCCTGCTCCAGAACCGAGCGGCTGACGAAGAAGTTGCTGCCGTGCAGTTTTGGCCACACCGGGAACAGCTTCTTGGCGAAGCGATAAGCCATGTGTTGCGAGTAGTCGACTTCTTCGTCGTCGTCATCGCCCGCCCTGAGCATCATGATGGCTGTCCAGGCAACGATGACCGCAAACACCACTTCGACCCATGGACCCAGCGCCAGGAGGCCGGTACCGATGGCGACGAAGATGCCGCGGAAGACGATGGCGCCGATGATGCCCCAGTACAGAACGCGGTGGCGCAGGCCATCCGGAATCTTGAACCAGGAGAACAACGCCATGAACACGAACAGGTTGTCGACGCTCAGCACTTTTTCCAGCGCGTAACCGGTCACGAACAGCGTGGCGACTTCAGAGCCGTGCTGGACATACAGAAAACCCGCGAAGGCCAGCGAAATGGCGACCCAGAAAATCGACCACGCCGAGGCTTGCGCGAGGGTGATTGGCTTGTTTCCCCGGTGGGAGAACATGTCGATAGCCATGGCCGTAACGGCCAGACCGACGAAAACCGCCATCGTGAGTGGAGGGAAGCCTAGAGAGGTGCTTTCCATTTAACTGCGTTCCTTAGGGTAAAAAATTACAGGTCGAAATCGGACGGGTTGAGGCCAAGCTCTCGACAGATCGTGCGGCAGACTTCCCGCTCTTTCTCATCGAAGCTGCCATCGGCGCCACCGATAGCACAGCAGACGCGCACCAGCAAACGGGCTGCATCTTCTTTCTTTTTGATCTTGCCGATGGTTTTCAAGGCCTCGGCGCGACCAATTTCAAAATCGAACTCGAACTTGGAGCAGGCTTCCTGGAAGCCCTGGATGACGTCCTTCATGTCGAAAACTTTCAGTTCCTGAGAGTTCTGAATGAAGCCGGCCATTTTCTGCTTTTCACTGGAGCTGATATCACCGTCAGCGGCCGATACCAGAGCACAGCCGGAAACCACAGCCTCCATGAATTCGCGATTCTTGAACTTCGAGACTTCCGAAGCCAGCTTTTCGCGAGCAGCTGTTGCGTTTGTTTTCAACCAGTCCAGCATGTCTATCTCCCATGAGGCGGCACAGCCAGCCCAGAAATACCACGGTATTGTTTACTTGGAACCGGCAGCCCAGCGCATGCCCCAGCCGTAGGCTTTGTCCATGTTGCTGTGGCCGTTGTGGAAATCCACACGACGCGTCACCTTGACCGCACCGTTGTCATTTTCCAGCAGGGCAATGGCACACATGCCCTGACGACCGCCCTCTTCATTGAGGCGAACCTCGATGGGCGGCTGGCCAGGCGCGTGAATGGTGACGACCCCGTCGGTTTCCTTCCAGTTCGGCGCACCTTCATAGATGAACGCGTAGACCAGAATGCGACGGATCTTGCTCCAGTGTGCGCCATTGATATGCAGCCACTCACCGTCGCTGATCGAGCCGGTACGGTCATCGCCCATCAACTTGATGAACGGCTCGGTGTTGAGTGAACCGAACGAGTTGCCCAGCGCCTGAACAGCGCCTTTGAGACCGTCCTGCATTTCGAAGAGGCAGCCTACATCAAGGTCAATGGCATTGCTCTTCTTCATAGAGAAGAAGCCGCCGCCCTTGCTGTCGTTACGACGGTTCCAGTTCAGGTTGACCCGAATCTCACCGAAACCGGCACTGGATTTTTCCAGGCTGATCGAAGCACGGGTCTTGTCGAGCGTAATCTTGCTCAGACTGACGGTCGACTTCGGTGCAGGCGCTGGAACAGGTGCAGGTGCAGGTGCAGGTGCAGGTGCAGGTGCAGGCTCATCCTGAGGCGCGGCGACTTCAACGCCGAAGTTTTTCGCCAATGGCTCAAGGCCGCCGGCAAAACCCTGGGCCACGCAACGGAATTTCCATGCACCCTGACGCAGGTAGAACTCGCCCAGAATCAGCGCGGTTTCTTTCATGCCACTGGTCGGGATATCGGCTTCGATACCGCCGGTGATGTTCAAGGCCAAGCGTGACACGCTGCCAAAACTGGCCTTGTTCTCATAGATGGTCGCCGTCAGGGCAACCTTCTCGATGACCGAGTCCAGGCGGCTCGGGTCAAGACTGAACACCGCGCGTCCGGCCGACGCTTCCGTCTGCTGCAGCGCACCGCCGTTCACGCTTTTCTGGCCGTAGAAACACATGTCCTGATCGCCACGGACCTTGCCGGACGCGGTCAGCAGAAAAGCGGAGACGTCGATATCCGCATCCGCGATCGGAGAGTAGATGATTTCCACCGTCAGCGGGCCGGCAGCGACCGGCGCGTTGGCGCCCGGGACGAGTTGGGTCATACCCGTACAGCCCCGATCGCCAGCTCGACCAGATCATCAGCAGTGCGACCGTTGGTGACCTGGCCTACTGCAGTGAAGTCCCAGCCCGACGGCGTGCGCGCCAGATAAGACATCACCACGCCGGTGTGCTGACCTTTTTCGGACAGATCAAAGCGACCCAGTTCGTTACGGCTGCCCAAGTCGACAATACGGCAGTAGGCGTTGGCGACTTTTTCGAAATTCTGACCGGTGAACGAATTGACGGTGAACACCAGGTATTTGACGGCGGCAGGCAGTTTTTCCAGATCGACGCTGATGGTTTCATCGTCGCCCGCGCCTTCGCCGGTACGGTTGTCACCCGAATGCTGAATGGCACCGTCACGCGATTGCAACTGGCGGAACCAGACCAGGTCGAGGGGCTTTTTATCGGCGTCGAGCATGATGCACGAGGCATCCAGGTCGATATCGCCGCCGCCACCACCGAGCAATTTACCGAAGAAACCACTGGCTTTTTCAGGGTCCCATCCAAGTCCCATGCTGACTTTCTTGAGGCCTGTACCAGCAGTTTTCTCGAGTGAGATCGTCTGGTTCTTTGCCAAAGTGAGTGCCATTTTTCGCTCCATGTGACGTTGGATTTCGGATAAAAGTGTTACAGCCTTACCGTGTTGGCCCGTCTTTGCCATCAGGATTGTGTAACTTGGCGTTAACGGGGCCTTTATAACGGCCTCGACGCCACGTCGGATGGAACAAACGCCAGTGCGCATCCTGAGCAGCGGCGAGCAATTCGTGGTCGCCTCGGGTGTCGCCCCATGCGCGAACCCGGAACTGGGTCAGCGGCCCATAGACGCTCTCCAGCCGTGCAACTTTCGAGTCGCAGCGGCAGTTGCTGCCTTCGATCAAGCCGGTCAACTTGCCGTCGATCACTTCCAGATTCGTACCGATCAGCTCTACTTTCAGGCGATCAGCGAAAGGTTGCAGGACCATAGCAGGCGATGCTGAACAAAGCGTGACAATGGCGCCCTTCTCGATTTCAGCGGCGATGGACTCCAGCGCAGCAGGACGCATCAGGCGTTTCCAGTGCGACTGGCAGAACGCTTCAGCCTTCTGCTGCAGCCATTGCACTTCGACGCCACTGAGGAAGGCCTTGATCAGGCGGCCCTTGAGTTCGTCGCGGGTCAGGCGCTTGGCCAGGTAGCCGATGCTGGGCAGCACCAGCCGCGCCATGCGCACCGAAAAGGCACGTTGCCCGAAGGCGAATTTGAGAAACGGGACAAAACTGTCGTGGCGGGTAATGGTGCCGTCGAAATCGAAAACCGCCAGCAGGCGCTGTTCCACTTCGATTTCAAGGTCGGGCCCTACAGGCTCAAGATCAGGTCCTGCGGTTTCAAGGTCAGGTTCTATCATCTAGCTAACTGCCTCAGCGAGTCGAATGCTGGCATCCATGATCGAAGCGGGTGCGGATAACACTCCATGCCATTTGGCGCGCTCCATGATGTGGGCTGCCCATTTGTAGTGGGTAGCCGGTTCACACATCGCGTCGTTGTACTTGAACACTGCGGGGGCCACAGAGTTCAAAATCATCCGGGCGGAGTTCATGTCCTCCAGACTGACGCGTAGCGCATTCTGAATGATATTGACCTGCGAGGGGTGAATTGCCGTTTTACCGACCAATCCATTGGTAATATCCAGCGCCAGTTCATGCTGCAGAATGTCCGGAGTGGCCAGTTGCTCGAACACCGGTGCGGTGAGCGAAAAGCCCTGCGCACCCATGACCCCCGCCAGCATGGGGATGACATACCCCATCGGCGTCGAATACAGGGTCATGGCCGGATTGCGGCGCAGCCCCAGGCAGCCCATCAGGTCATTACCCCCGATGCGCAGCGCAATGATCCGCTCGTACAGACTGGCCTTCAAGGCTTCCCCCAACTCGACCATCGCGGTCGGATTGAACACCTCGGGGGTTTCCAGTGTAGGCATCAACGCCAGCGAAGGATTGGTGACGGCCTGCTCCCAACTCGTCAGACTTTTCAGCGAGAGCTTGGGCACAACGAAACCGTCGACGTGCGCCATCAGCGGCCAGTCGTTGAGAATGCGCGCCATCGCTGCGTCCCTCGGACGCACGAACAGCAGCGGACCGTTGGCCGGACGACCGCCACGATCGCGGATTCGGGTGAGTACCTGACGAAGATTGAGCAACGCCGTGTCGACATCGGTCAGCGCCACGGCGTCTTCCAGACAGACAACCAGCGAACGCAGCTCGGGAATCTTTTCACCGAACACCACATCGACGATGTCGTCCCGGGTCGCGGGCATATACAGCGTTGCCCCCAGCGCATAAGGCGAGAATAAGGCCATTAGCTCAGACTCCGAATGATGGTCACGGCCCGATAGGGCCCCAGGAGATCGCCCACTTCTTCGACGGGAATCCCCGCTTTTTCGGTCAGGTGCAACAGCAATTGCACGTCGCTGTCAGCCAGGTTGCGCACCAGTACGTGATCCGGCACGCGGCGCATGACCGCTCTGGTGGCTTCGGCAATGCCCGGCTTGATGCGATTGAAGTTATTGATCCTGAAGCGCTCGGCCAGACGGTCGACCACCTGTGATGCGGCGGCCTTGAGTTCGGTTCGCTGAGCCAGCGTCCAGGGTGTCAGTGTGAGCGTAGAACTGTTTTGACGACGCTGGCTGTCGATCTGTTCAATAAAAGACTGCGTGACGTCGTGGTCCCGCAACTGCTCGTACACCACGCAACCGTGCAGCCCGCCGTCCGCCGGCCAGATAGAGCGCGACACCAGACCGGACACCGTGGCACCGAGAATGCCGGACGGAATCACCCAGTCTTCTGCCGACGCTGCCAGCCAGGCACTGCCGCACGGATCGGCCAGCACCACCAGCCGTGGCTGATCCGGAAAGCGCGTATCGCCCGCCAGGCTGCGACGGATCTCCCCCGAAATCGCGCCCTTGCCGGTCCAGCCGTCGACGAACACGATGCTCTGCGCGCCGTGGGCCTGAATGATGGCTTCAAGCGCCACCGTATCAATGCCGCGATCACGGACGATACTGATGCCGTAGTGGTGCGCTTCGCGGCCCAGATCGATCAGCGCCCGCCGCAACAACACGCCCAGCGGCAGACCGGCGCGCACGAACGACACCAGAATGATTTCAGCACCTGCGCACTCGCGGGCGAGCGCCTGGGCCAGGGCCTGTACATCGTCGGCCATGCGCGCGCCGTTCTGCTCGAGCGCCCGCTCATACAGCGCCTTGTGAGCGGCGCTAGGCGCTGACTCCTCGCTGATCATTTCCGAATAGTGCTTCTGTCGCGTCTGAATCAGGCGCTCCTTCTCCTCGACGCTGGTGGTCTGTAGCGCCACGCCGCGCAACAGAAAATGCACATCATCGTGCAGGTAACTGCCGCTGCCGACCGTATCGAGCCCGTGAACGGGATCACTCATGCGCTGCTCCGACAAACATTTTCGCCAACTGACTGCGGGCAGGTGTCGCCCACCAGTGGCACTCGTCCATGAAACCCAGATCGGTAATGCTGTCGCCAAAACCGAGCACCGGGCGTTCGCCATTGATCGCCTTGTCGCGCCGCAGCCACTCCTGGACCGCGTAACGCTTGGCCAGCCCTTCGGGCAGGAAAGCCAGATTGTTGCCGTTGCCGTGGATGTGCATGCCATCGAGCAAGCCCCGCGCCTGCACTTCGGCCAGCACTTTGCCGAGGATGCTGTCATCGCTCTCGTTATGCTTGGTCACCACGTAATGGAACAGCTGCGCCTCTTCGACCACCCAGCCGCGCAGTGAAAACCCCAGCTCCTGACCGATCGCCAGTGTCGTCGCCGACAGCTCATGCAGGCGCGACTGGTAGCTGGCCAGGGTCTGTTTCATCTGCTCGTTCCAGTCATGATCCAGTCGCCCCATGACATCGAGCATCACCCCACCATGGGAGCAGATCGCGCCTGCGGTGAACGGCAGTTTGACCCGGCTGTAGGCCTCGACACTGCGCGCCGTCACCGGCACCACATCGGAATGCGCCAGCAGCCAGTGCGCGAACGACTTCTGCACGTTGGTCATGTAACCGTTGGCATTACCCGTGATGTCCAGGGTTGCGACATGCTTTTCAATGCCAGCCGGGGTTTTGCGCGCGGTCTGGAACAGCGTGTCGTCCAGATCGACGAAGATCAACGGGCGGTCGTTACTCATCGCAGATGACCTCGGCATTCAGTGCTTCGATCAACTCGGCAGGCACGGCCTGCCTTGGGGTTTCGGTACAGATCAGCACCCGGTCGAACTGACCCGGCCGCACGTTGTAGAGGAAGTTGGGGATGCCCAGGCCATAGTTGTCGGAGAACGACAGCGCATGGTCGATGGCATGACCGAGTGCAATCGGTGAACGGCTGGTGGAACTGAAATGCACGTCGGCTCCGGCCTTCTCCAGACGCTCAGCGAGCAGGAACGGGCGCCAGACGAACTCACTGGTGCCAACCACCAGAATGCGTTCGCCCTTTTTGACGGTAATGCCGGGTGCCAGCGTATCGGCCACCGACAGCACACCCATGCGCCCCCAGTCGTTGGCAGTGACCAGCGGCCAGTCACCCATGGCAACGGTGCCGACTTCCGGCATCTCCGGCAGCGGCGCGCTTACGTCTTCATCAAAGGAGTACGAGCCTTGCAGCAGCGAGACCTGTTCTGCCACTGCGCCCATCGAGGTACTGACCGCGCCCGCCGACCAGTCGGTGAGCACGCAGGTCACCACCCGCTCGAGCTTGCTCAAGCCAGCGTCGACCAGCGCCTGATGCAGGTTGATGAAGGTCTTGCCCGTCGACGCCTCGTCATCGACCAGCACCAGCGAACGGGCACCGAGCATCATCTCGCGTAACGCCGGATCAACGGGCAGGTGGATCAGATGAGCGCTGGCGTGGCTGTGCTCTTCTTCAAAGCGGGCGAACAGCGCGCTGCCGGTCGGATGGCGCGTACTGACCATGTACAGGGCATCCGGGCGCGTTGCGCTGTAGGCACGGTGTACCCCGGCGCCGAGGCCCACGGCGGTTTCGGCCATGCCGATGACCAGCACCGGACCGGGCAGGTCTGCGGGGATCTTGTGCGCCAGGTCCTGAAAGCTTTTCAGCATCACGCTCGGGCGCGCAGGGATGTGGCGTCCCAACACTCGGGACACGAAGAGAAACGCGCGCTTGGGATTACGCCGCTCGGCGAAGCCGAACAGTGAATCCGGAGCGATGGTCGACGAATCGACGCTGACATCGAGGCGACCACGAAGCAGATCAGCACGAAGCTTTGTAGGGTTGGAAAAAGCTGCGCTGCTGTCCATCGATATATTCCTGATTAGCGGGGCCGCAGCCCCTGACGCCTGCAGACCAGCCAGGCAACACCGACTTCATTGGCGAGAGGCTTCAACGAGCCATAACGACGACTGAGCGGTGCGTGAGATTTCTGTGGTGGTGTACGACCTTTCCGGGCGGGCATGCGCAGCGTCGATGCGGCACGCCTGCAGAAAGGCCAGCAACAGTGCGGACTTCACGGCGAAGTTCATGTTTTGCCCGTCCGGTACGGTTGAGGTCACCATGCCAATCACCGCGCCCCCGTTGTCGAATAACGGGCTGCCACTGGACCCCGGCTGTATCGGTGCCGTGAACTGAAACAGGCTGGCATCGTTGTGCAGGCCGAACAGACCGGAGATCCCGCCCTGAGTCACCTGCAACCCGCCACCTGAAATGGACGCCAGTGGATAGCCCAAAACCGCTACGGTATCACCCGGCTCACAGCCCTGCCCGTCCCGGAATGTAACCGGAGACAACAGCGGTGCGCCCTGCACGCGCAGCAGCGCGATGTCGTTGCGACGGTCGATGACCACTGGCTCGGCCTTGTAACGGCCCTCCAGTGAAGTGATGTAGAACACGCCCATGTCTTCGATGACATGCGCACAGGTCATGACGTGCGCCGGGCCGACCACGAACGCCGTGCCGGTCGCCGACTCATGCCGTGGCCCGCCACCCGACCCCGCAGACGGGCGGCGCGGATGACGGTCGTCCACGTCCAGACCGATCTTGCGCCCGAACGCCGACAGTCCATACGCCGAGCCTTCGCTCAGCGCGCGGAATTTCCATTGCTCATTGCGTTTGTAGAACTCGCCGATGATGATCGCCGCTTCGCCGTTATCGCGCAGGTCCAGGCGGTGCTCGATATCACCATCCACTTTGAGGTGCAGGCTGGCAATATCGCGGATCGGCCCCATGGCTGCGTAGACGTAGACCATCAGCAGCACGCGATCACTGCCCGTCGGGAGCCTGTCCAGCCTTAACGTGCAGCCAACATCCTGAGGGCCGCCGCTCCACTCCATCCAGCCTTGTTCCTGTTGCAGCAGCGCTGGATCGCCCATCGGCTGGCGCTTGTCGTTGACCGCCAGCAAGGCGACCGCTGCGTACTCACCAAAAACCGAAGACTTACCGCTCTCCAGGTTCCAGGTGCAGTGGGCGTTAGCTAAAGCAGTGTTTGCACCTGGCGCAAGAAGCTTCATGCCCGATCCTCCCTGATAAGAGCGATTAGTGATAGCAAAAATCTATTATCACGATCAAACCGAGGCCCGTACAGCGACCGTGATGGCCTTGACGCGGATATCTTCGAGCCAATGTGTTTCCGGTTCTTTCAAGCCGAGACGCCTTGCCGCGAAAATACCCGGCAGGTTGATGCCGGTTTCACGGGTGTAGCCAATGCCGCCTGAATAACGCGGGTTGATCTCCAGCAAGCGCGGCTTGCCATCCGCGTCGTCGCGGGTCTGCACATTGATCAGCCCGTCGCAGGCAAAATGCTCCGCCGCACGTACCGCGAGCTGTACAGCTTCGCTGTCACGCTCGAAGGTCTGATTGAGCCCCACCTTGCGCCGCCCGACGACGGCAACCGCCTTGCCGTGCTCGCAGACCATGTCCACCGAACACTCACTGCCCGGCATATACGGCATGAGCAGCATGGCCGGCACGTCATCAGCCTGACGATAAGCATTAAGGTACGCCTGAAAGGTCGTTTCACGCGCATCGGGGTTGGCGAAACAACGAAAATCGTCAACGTCGGTCTTGAAGCGCCAAAAGCCGCGCCCGTAAATCCCGACCACCGGCTTGATGCACACCTCGCCAGACACCGCCAACGCATCGTAAGCCGCCTGCAACTCCTCGGCATTGCTGACGGCAATCCCCGGAATACATGCCAGCCCCGCCGCCTCGGCCGCTGCCGTGAAACGACTCTTGTCATCGACATCCATGAAGGTCTGCAGGGACGTTCCGCCGGTGACGAGGTCCAACCCTTCAGCGACAAAACGCGCACGCTGCGCTTCGTAAAAGCTGCCTATCCGGCCGGCGACAATAATCTTGACGCCCAGCGAGCGAGCGGTGTGCAGCACCCAGTCGATACGCTCGTCGTTATCGACCGGCTCTTGCAGCGCCACATCGGCCTGCCCGGTGATTTCGGAGCGCTGCTGGCGATGCGAAGCGATGATCTGCACCGACGCAGGTAGCGCATCGCGCGCCCCCATGATCACTTCACGCTGGCTGGATTGCCCTTCAAGGAACCAAATCATGTCAATCTCCGGGAGACAACGCCGTCAGCAACGGCCTTGTCGAATTTTGTAATAACTGTTTTGCTTCGAAATGTTCGGATTAGGGCAAAGTCACGCAATTTTAAACAGAGGACGCTGGTATGAAGTGGCTGAGAAGGTCGATTTGGCTTGTGGTATTCGTTGCACTGGGGATCGGCGCATTAAGCCTCTACTACGTCCTGCCGCGCCATGATGTCGTGATGATCACCGGCGTGGAAGTCAAAAGAATGGACGCCGACGGCGTCATCAACGCCGAAAACCCGGCAGACGGCCCGACCCGCGACGTGTACTTCATCAACACCGAAGACCCGGACAGCAAGAAAGTCGTGGTCTACCGCAACGAAGACACCGGCTGGAGCTTCCCGTGGTACTTCAAATTCGACTCCGCCGACATCCAGGCCAAAGCCCAAGGCTACTCGCGTGATTCCCAGCAACTGGCTTTGATCCGTTACTACGGTTGGCGGATAACCATCCTGTCGATGTTTCCCAACGTGACCGAAGTTGAAGCGGTGACGAGTCGTGATCAGCCGTTTCCGGTTTTTAACACGATCTTTTTTGTGGTGGTGGGGTTGTTGGTGGTGATGGTTGTGGTTGGGGTTAGGAGGAGGTTTAAGGGGCGGGCGCGGGTTGATGGGGTGGTGAGGTAGAAGCCAATCCCTGACCTGAGCAGTCAGTAACTGCCTGGCCACGTATCTTAAGCTGCGTGGCTACGCTCATAGTTAACGGCTGCTTTCACTGCGACAGGCGCAATCTCATAGAGTAAAGCCACACGCTTCGCGTTCTGGCCTTCAGCTAGATAAGAATGATAGGTCGTTGCTGTGTCGATTCCCGTTGTTGCCAACACCGGTTTGCCAAAATTCCTTGCGGGGTCCAAAACGACTGCCTTGCTTCGCTTGACCGGATACCAGCGCTTTGCCGACTCTTCACCTGCGTAATCAATGCCCTCGTACAGAGAGGGCGTAATGACCTGCTTGAACGCGTATTGCCGCTTCACCAGATCCAGCAGAGCCTCATCACCCGTTTCATCCAGGACGGTCGCGAAAATATCCCGACCGTCGGTTTGAAAGCGTCTGCACGTAAACGGGTAGAGCTGACCGAACATTTCTCTGGCTTGCAACGAGGCGCTGCGGATCGCTTGGAAGCTGACGCCGTGCTGGCGAAATGCATGAACAAAACGAATTTCCAGCAGGTCGTGGAAGCCGAGCAGCTTGTCGTCGAGAAATGCAACCTCTGGCGTCCAGAGGCCGGGGTGATCGACGCCTGCCGCGCTATAGCCAAACATCCATCTACGAATGTCCTTTGCTGGAATGCCAGTGTATGAGGACGCTTCTGCTGGGGTGTATAGGCCCACACCGAGGAGGCGACTGGGTAATGCGGTGGTGTTCATAGCCCCTCTCTTCTCATGTGTGGAGTAATCGGGTGGGTAATTCTGGGCTTGATTCGGATATCAATCAACGAACGTTTCGGTAACCGAAGTGAATCAGGAAGTGACCTAATGCAAAAGCTGAAATGTCCTACAATGCCATCGCATAACACCAAGCAATCGAATCAAAGCGCCCCCAACGAAGCACATCCGCCGGGGGCGTTATCGTTTCAACAGGTGAGTCTAACATGTGATTAGGACGGTGCTTGCGACTTCGCCGCCTTCTGCGGAGTACAGTCTTTCGGAGTTGGGGCTGGAGTTGCTGCCTGCGATTGCGGAGATTGGGTATAGGCTTAGGTTGGAGCGGAGGGATGAAATAGGTTGAATTGGCAGGAGGTAAACCACAGTTGACACAGTGACTGGCGTTAGTGTGACATATGCATTAAGAAGACCATTACACTAGCTGAAAACGCCAACAGCAAAACCAAGGTACCGCAAATAGCCATTTACAACATTTAATACCACCTCAGAAAACCTTTATAACCAACCGAAATACAGTAAGCCATCACGGATAGCTTTAGCAAGACGGAGCACTTAAAAACTCACAGCACACAAACGGAACATAAAGAATAGCCCAGTCGACGACCGGGCTAACTCTACCCCCTTTAAAAAGAGGATTCAACCATTAGGTTTTAGGAAGATAAGCGGCTGTAACCGTCCCACCAACAGTCCATGTGCACTGAGCACTCGCAACACATGTCATTGTATATACAACGTTTTTTGTATCTACATCAGCGCTACCGGTACCTTGCATTACAACTGTAACAGTACCTGCGGTTGCCGAGGTGCCAACAGCAGTGACAGAAGTAACATACTTACTAGTTATGCTAGCAGCAGCCGGCAAACCTAAAGATGCATTTGTTGTTGCAGCCGATAGACTACCGTCATTGAAAGCCAGCGCAAGTGCTTGCTGCGCCGGAGCAGAAATTGCAGAGGCCTCAGAAACCTTAGCCTTTAGTGTGTAAGTATTATATGAAGGGATTGCGACGGCAGCCAGGATACCGATGATCGCAACTACGATCATGAGTTCGATTAACGTAAAACCTTTTTGTGCTTTCATTGTTACTTCTCCGAGGCGTCAATTATGTGGTGCCTTAAAAACGAGCAAGCATAGGTCGTGCCAACAATACCACCACCCTAATCGCAGCAAAAATATGCGAATACACGACTCTGAAAGGCTCAGAAATCAGCAGAAACTGACAATTTTCGTCACATGTCTCTCTGCCATTTGGCAGCACCGCCCGACTGCGCTATAACCCACCCATTGTCCGTGTCTGGTGGTTTTATGACTGATGCTGTCCTCACTGGCTTGGCCAAACAATTGGTCCTAGCCGAGCTACTTACTGAACCTGTTGCGCAGCAAGCGTACCAGCAGGCGCGCCGCGACAAGATTTCGTTGGTGAGCTATCTAGTTCAGCACAAACTGGTCAAAAGCCTGACGCTGGCAGAATTGGCCTCCGATCAGTTCGGCGTGCCGTTCATGGACCTCGCCAGCTTGGACAAGGAAAGCCAGCCTAAGGGGCTGGTCAGTGAAAAGCTGGTTAGACAGCATCATGCGCTGCCGCTTTGGCGACGCGGCAATAAGCTTTTCATTGCAATCTCGGACCCGACTAATCATCAGGCAGTGACAGATATTCAGTTCAGCACAGGTCTGAACACCGAAGCGATTCTGGTTGAAGATGACAAGCTGACTGTTGCGATAGACCGGTTTTTTGACAGCGATAGCGGTCTGGGCAATCTGGAGGATGTCGATCTGGGCCTGGATATCGAACCGGCGGATGGCAAGGAAACCACTCTAGCTACACAGAATGACGCTGACGATGCCCCGGTGGTGCGCTTCGTCAACAAGATGCTTATGGATGCCATCCGACTAGGATCATCCGACTTGCACTTCGAGCCCTATGAAAAGATCTTCCGCGTACGTTTGCGTACCGATGGCATCCTGCACGAAGTCGCCAGACCGCCGATCCATTTGGCAAACCGTATTGCTGCGCGTCTGAAGGTCATGGCCAGCCTCGATATTTCGGAACGACGCAAACCGCAGGACGGAAGGGTCAAGTTGCGGGTGTCCAAAACAAAGGCCATCGATTTTCGCATGAATACCTTGCCCACACTGTGGGGCGAAAAGATCGTGATGCGGATCCTCGACCCGACCAGCGCTCAGATGGGTATCGATGCGCTGGGCTATGAGCCAGAACAAAAGGCTTTGTATCTGGAGGCGTTGAAACAGCCGCAAGGCATGATTCTTGTGACCGGCCCCACGGGTTCCGGCAAGACAGTTTCGCTGTATACGGGCCTGAATATTCTCAATACCGTGGACATCAACATATCCACAGCCGAAGACCCGGTAGAGATCAACCTGGAAGGTATCAATCAGGTCAACGTCAACCCGCGCCAAGGGTTGGACTTTTCTCAGGCACTGCGCGCCTTCCTGCGTCAAGATCCCGACGTAATCATGGTCGGCGAGATTCGCGACCTGGAAACCGCCGAAATCGCTATTAAGGCGTCGCAAACCGGCCACATGGTGCTCTCAACTCTGCACACCAACAGCGCAGCAGAAACATTGACTCGACTGCATCATATGGGCGTTGCAGCGTTCAACATTGCCACCGCAATAAACCTGATTATTGCGCAGCGACTGGCGCGCAAGCTGTGTAGCCATTGCAAGAAAGAACTCGATATTCCTCGCGAGACGTTGATTAAAGAAGGCTTTCCAGAGGCGAAGATCGGTACGTTCAAGATCTATGGGCCGATGGGCTGCGAGCATTGCAATGGTGGTTATAGAGGCCGAGTCGGCATTTATGAGGTGGTCAAGAAAACAGCGGAGCTGGAGCGCATTATCATGGAAGAAGGTAACTCACTTGAGATTTCCAGGCAGATGCGCAAGGACGGCTTCAATGACCTGCGAACCTCGGGCCTGTCAAAAGCCATGCAGGGCATCACCAGCCTTGAAGAAGTCAACCGCGTGACCAAGGATTAAGCATGGCCAGCAAGGCAGTCAAAGTCATCGTTTACACGTGGGAAGGTGTGGACAAGAAGGGCACTAAAGCCAGTGGCGAACTGAGCGGCCATAATATGGCACTCGTAAAAGCCCAATTGCGCAAACAAGGCATCAACCCCACCAAGGTACGCAAGAAGTCCGCATCGATCTTCGGCAAAGGCAAGAAGATCAAGCCATTGGACATCGCGTTTTTTTCTCGGCAGATGGCAACGATGATGAAGGCTGGCGTGCCGTTGCTGCAGTCGTTTGACATCATCAGCGAGGGCGCTGAAAACCCAAACATGCGTACACTTGTGAGCTCGTTAAAGCAGGAAGTGTCGGCAGGCAACAGCTTTGCGACGGCGTTGCGACAGAAACCGGAATATTTCGATGACCTGTTTTGCAATCTGGTAGATGCCGGCGAGCAAGCGGGGGCACTTGAAAGTCTTCTGGACCGGGTCGCTAGCTACAAGGAGAAGACCGAAAAGCTAAAAGCCAAAATTAAAAAAGCCATGACATACCCAATCGCCGTGTTGATCGTAGCGATTATTGTGTCAGGTATTTTGTTGATCAAGGTGGTACCGCAGTTCCAATCCGTATTTGCTGGCTTTGGTGCTGACTTACCTGCGTTTACTCTGATGGTTATTGGTCTATCAAACATTGTTCAGGAATGGTGGCTGATAATTGTCGGTTTATTGTTTGCAGGTTTTTTTTTATTTAAGCGGGCCTACAAAAAATCTCAAAAATTTCGCGACGGCCTTGATCGTCTTTTGCTAAAAGCCCCCCTCATCGGGCCTCTTATTTTCAAATCTTCGGTAGCTCGCTATGCGCGCACACTTGCTACGACTTTTGCCGCTGGCGTCCCGCTTGTGGAGGCTTTGGACTCAGTCGCCGGAGCGACTGGCAATGTAGTATTTAAAAATGCAGTCATCAAGGTAAAACAGGACGTCTCCACGGGCATGCAACTGAATTTTTCGATGCGTTCAACAGGAGTATTTCCGAGCCTTGCGATACAGATGACCGCGATTGGCGAAGAGTCCGGCGCCTTGGACACCATGCTCGACAAGGTCGCTACCTACTATGAGGACGAAGTCGATAACATGGTCGACAATCTGACCAGCCTTATGGAACCGATGATCATGGCCTTTTTGGGAGTGATCGTCGGCGGCCTTGTCATTGCCATGTACCTCCCCATCTTCAAACTTGGAAGCATTGTCTGACATGCCCCTCCTCGACCTCCTGGCCAGCTCCCCCCTGGCCTTCATCACCACCTGCTGCATCCTCGGCCTGATCATCGGAAGCTTCCTCAACGTGGTCGTCTACCGCCTCCCGAGAATGATGGAGCGCGACTGGAAAGCCCAATCCCGTGAAATGCTCGGCCTGCCCGCCGAACCCGATCAGCCCGTCTTCAACCTGAACCGCCCCCGTTCCAGCTGCCCGCATTGCGCGCACAAAATCCGCCCGTGGGAAAACCTGCCGGTGATCAGCTATCTGCTGCTGCGTGGCAAATGCTCGCAGTGCAAAGCGCCGATCAGCAAACGCTACCCGCTGGTCGAGCTGACCTGCGCAGTGTTGTCGACCTATGTGGCCTGGCATTTCGGCTTTGGCTGGCAGGCGGCGGCAATGCTGGTACTGAGCTGGGGGCTGCTGGCGATGAGTCTGATCGATGCTGATCACCAGCTGTTACCTGATTCTCTGGTGCTGCCACTGCTGTGGCTGGGCCTGATCGTCAACGCTTTCGGGCTGTTTACCTCGCTGAACGATGCGCTGTGGGGTGCAGTGGCCGGGTATCTGGCGCTGTGGTCGGTGTTCTGGCTGTTCAAGCTGGTGACCGGCAAGGAAGGCATGGGTTATGGCGACTTCAAGTTGCTGGCCATGCTGGGCGCGTGGGGCGGTTGGCAGATTTTGCCGTTGACCATCCTGTTATCGTCGCTGGTGGGCGCGGTGCTCGGGGTGATCATGATGCGCGTGCGTAGGGTCGAAAGCGGTACGCCGATCCCCTTTGGTCCTTATCTGGCCATTGCGGGGTGGATCGCTTTGCTCTGGGGTGGTCAAATAACCGACTCTTACATGCAGTTTGCCGGTTTCAGATGACTCACCCTGATGAAAAACCCTGGATTCTTGGCCTGACTGGCGGCATCGGTAGCGGTAAAAGTGCAGCGGCGAAGTGTTTTAGCGACCTTGGCGTCGACACTGTGGATGCCGACCATGCCGCCCGCTGGGTTGTCGAGCCCGGGCGCCCGGCGCTGGAGCAGATAGCGGCGCACTTCGGTAAAGGCGTGTTGCAGACCAGCGGCGAGCTGGATCGAGGCGCGCTGCGCAAGCTGATCTTCGAAAACCCCGAGCAGCGGCGCTGGCTGGAAGCGCTACTGCATCCGCTGATCAATCAGGAAATCGTCAGCCATCTGGCCAAGGCCAAATCGCCGTATGCCATTTTGGTCTCGCCATTGCTGGTCGAGTCCGGGCAATACCGCATGGTTCAGAGGCTGCTGGTGATCGATGCTCCGGCGCACCTGCAGATAGAACGCACCATGCTGCGCGACAGCTCCAGCCAGGAGCAGGTCGAAGCCATTCTCAAGGTGCAGATCCAGCGTGAAGACCGCCTGCGTCATGCCAACGATGTGCTGGTCAACGACCGCGATCACGCCTGGCTCAGCAGCGAAGTCGAGCGGCTGCACCACTTTTACCTTACTTTGCGTGGAGGCCAATCATGAGCCAACCAATGACCGTTCAATGCCCAACCTGCGACGCCCCGGTGGAATGGAGCACAGCCAGTCCGAGCCGCCCGTTCTGCTCCGAGCGCTGCAAACTGATCGACCTGGGAGCCTGGGCTTCTGAAGAGCATGCGATTCCGGTGAGCCCGGATGCTGAGGACGAGTTGTTCTCGGGTGATCTGGAGGCTCCGCACAGGGGGCATTGATAACAAGTCGATGCGAAGCAACTCGCTTATACGCAACTACGAGGGCTATCTTTCAGTCGCATCTCAGGACGCCTGTGATGGCCCTTTCGCGAGCAAGCTCGCTCCCACGACGCTCATGTCCCGCGATCATTTATGCTCCAGCGCAGCCCTCAACGCATCAGCACTGCCAAACTGCTGCTGACTGACCAACTGCCCGTCGCGCAACTGTAACCACAGCACTTTATCGTCATCGCCTGCGTACTGCGGCACGATGCGTGCCTCTCGATCAAGCATCACGCGATAGCTGTAATCCCGCATTTTGGGGATGGCGAACATTTTGGCGATGATGGTTGGCATTTTCTGGATGTCAGCGACAAACACCGTATGGCGTGATTCCAGAAAGCCTTTTGGCTTGTCCTGAAGGGCGGCATTCACCAGCTTGGCGGCGTCCATGCTGCGTGCGACCAGCAGGGTTTGCGTCTGGTTGTTCAGGGTGTAGGGCTGGTCGTATTGATCGAGCAGTGTCCAGGAAGACAGACGCTCGCCGACTTGCAGAGCGTTAGCGGTGAGGGGCAGCAAGGCCAGTAGCAGGATGGGCAGGAGCTTCACAGGTCGGTCCTCGATAAAGGCAGCGCCTGCGACATTTATCGCAAGCGATCAAAAAATGAATTGCCAGTCTACACCCCTGCATTCACTCTTCCAGTCATGGCAACTTGAACGCTAAGCTTGGCCCTATGGATGACTCAGACTACCTGCGCCTGTTGACGATCCAGGCCGAACAAGCCAACGCCTTTCTTTCCAATGCGCGGAAGTGGGAGCGTGAGCGCTGGGTTTGTCAGCGCCTGTTGCAGGGGCTGAACATTACGCATCGCAATGAGGACTTCACGCCTGCCAGTCAGGAGCCGCCGGATGTGCTGTTTCGTGACGGGCGCTTCGAGGTGTTTTTCGTGCTGGATGAGGGGCGGCGTCTCAATGACGAGTGGCGCGAGGAGCTGGCGCGACGACGAAGCGCGTTCTCGTTGAGCCAGTTGGTACGTCGGGAGGCCAAGCCCAAGCGGATTCCGGCCTCTGAACTGCTGCACCGACTCGCCCCTACCCTGCGCAAGAAATCCACCAACTATCGCGAACGCGGCATTGATCTGGGCGGGCTGGATATCATTGCCTTCGCCAGCCTCAAGCGCGAGGTGCTGGACCTCAACAGTCACTTTCCACCACCGACCGAGTACCTGCGTCAGGGCTGGCGCTCGTTGTCGCTGGTGGGGCCGACCTTCGCTCGGGTATTGTTCGCGCATCCCGGCGCTCCGGATTTTCTGCGTACCAATCTGGGGCGCAGTGTCGTTTTCGATGTTGGAATCAGTTTATGAGCCCCTTGCAGGAACTGCTGGCCGATGTGCCGCAACAAGGTCGTGTGCGCTGGATAGGCGTGCGTCCACAATCGCGGGTCGAGATGATCGAACTGGATGCCGTGGAAGCGCGTCGTGAAGCAGGTCTGACCGGCGATCACTCGCGGCCCGGCCCGCGCAATGCGCGGCAGGTGACGTTGATCCAGTGGGAGCATCTGGCGGTGGTTGGCTCGTTGCTGAACCGCGCGGCGGATAACCCCATCGTGCCGCAGGATTTGCGGCGCAATCTGGTGATCAGTGGCATTAACCTGTTCAGCCTGAAGAATCGACGTTTCCGGATCGGTCAGGCGATTTTCGAGACCACCGGCTGGTGTCAGCCGTGTGCGCGACTTGAGCAGCGCCTTGGTCACGGGACCTTCCAGGCGGTGCGCGGGCATGGTGGAATCACCGCGCGAGTGTTACAAAGCGGAATCATCCGCCTGGACGATACGCTGCAGGTCGAGCCGCTGGAAATCACCGATCCCTGGCCCCCTGCCCGACAGCACGCCTGAGACAACGGATAAATTGAGCAGACACCTGAACCCGGGACCGCAAAGGTGTGTCGAAGAGTACCTTCAGGCACACCGGCATCCAGTCGAGCGCAGGCCGCTCCTGACCCGGGCAGTGTCGTGACGAACCCTTTATTGAGCCTTCTGACGCTATGAGCTGCATTGCGCTCGCGAAGATCGAGCTCCCCCCGAATTCCTTAAACCTTCCGAGTAATCCTTATGACGCATCGTATTGTTATCGTTGGCGGAGGCGCTGGCGGTCTGGAGCTGGCTACCAGTCTGGGCAAGACCCTGGGCAAGAAAGGCACGGCCAGTGTCACGCTGGTTGATGCCAACCTGACGCATATCTGGAAACCGCTGTTGCACGAAGTGGCCGCCGGTTCGCTCAACTCGTATGAGGACGAGCTGAACTACGTGGCTCAGGCCAAGTGGAACAACTTTCAGTTTCAACTCGGGCGCATGACCGGTCTGGATCGCGCCAGCCGCCAGATTCATCTGGCCGAGACGCTGGATGAAAACGGTGCAGAACTGGTTCCGGCACGCAGCCTGGGTTACGACTCGCTGGTCATCGCGGTGGGCAGCACCACCAACGACTTCGGCACCAAGGGCGCGGCAGAGCACTGCCTGTTTCTCGACAGCCGCAAACAGGCCGAGCGCTTTCACCAGCAACTGCTCAACCACTATCTGCGCGCCCACGCCGGTCAGGCCGACAGCGCGCAGGAAATCACCGTGGCCATCGTGGGTGCCGGTGCAACCGGTGTCGAGCTGGCGGCAGAGCTGCACAACGCGGCGCATGAGCTGGCGGCTTACGGGCTGGGTCAGATCAAGCCGGAAAACCTGCGCATCACGGTGATCGAAGCCGGGCCACGGGTGTTGCCCGCGCTGCCTGAGCGCATCGGCGCGCCGGTGCACAAGACGCTGGAAAAACTCGGTGTGACAGTGCTGACCAATGCGGCAGTCAGTGAGGTGACGGCTGATGGCTTGATCACCGCTACCGGGCAGGTCATTCCGGCCAGCCTGAAGGTCTGGGCGGCAGGTATTCGTGCCCCGGCCTTCCTGCATGAACTGGATGGTCTGGAAAGCAACCGGATCAATCAGTTGCAAGTGCTGCCGACGCTGCAAACCACACGTGACGAAAATATCTTCGCGTTCGGTGACTGCGCGGCCTGCCCGCAAAAAGGCACCGACCGCAACGTCCCGCCGCGCGCTCAGGCCGCCCACCAGCAGGCATCCTTGCTGGTCAAATCGCTGCGCTTGCGGATCGAAGGCAAGACGTTGCCTGAGTACACCTACAAGGACTACGGCTCGCTGATCTCGCTGTCGAGCTTCTCGGCCGTCGGCAATCTGATGGGTAACCTGATGGGCAGCGTGATGCTCGAAGGCTGGCTGGCGCGGATGTTCTACGTGTCGCTGTACCGCATGCACCAGATGGCGCTGTACGGCACCTTCCGTACCCTGATGCTGATGCTGGGCAGCAAGATCGGCAAAGGCACCGAGCCGCGGATGAAGCTGCACTAAGGCACGCAAGACTCATCGTCATACACCGGTCCCCACCGACTCTCATGCCAATGCCCTGCATTGGCATGCAGCCTGAGACGCTTCTGCGTCCCTTCTTGAATTCACCTGTGCAGCGCAGACCTTGCGACGCAGAGCGTCGTGAAACGCATGCCCACGCTAGAGCGTGAGGAACGACCCCCCCCTCTATCGTGCGGCGCTCTGCGTCCTCTCCCAAGTGAATTCGGCTGTTCTGCCAACGCGTTTGCTGCGCCGACTTGCGGTGCCCCGAATACCCGCTATTTTTAACAGGATCGGGTTGTGCGCCAAGCAATCGGACGGAAGGCTCCCGTACGGGGATCAAGTTTGTCTGCGGCGCGCAGATAACCATTGAGTCGTGTACAACGCTGCACTGTTCAGGGATCGAACCCATGATGTCGAATCAATCCAGTAGTACTCCTGCACAAAATCATCCGCGTTTCGTCTGGTTCTCACTCATTCCCGTCATACCCGCCATTGCCTGGATTCTCACGCAGTTCGGCACGGGTACGGCCAATCTGGTGGCGTGCGCTGTACTGCTGGCGATCGGTCTAGGCGCGTGTGCCTGGGCTGCACGTTCACAGCAGATCGAAGTGCGCCGCGCAGTGGCTCAGGCGCTGGATCATCACCAGGCGCATAGCGCACAAAGCAGCGCCATGGCGTCCAACGCCCAGTTCAATGAGATCCTCCTAGGTGCCATGCCGATCTGGGCCAAGCAGGTCGAAAGCTCGCGCCAGCAGACCGAAACCGCGATTGTCGAGCTGAGCACGCGTTTCATGGGTATTTCCGAGCGCCTGCAGGAAACCGTGCAGGCGTCGCAGCACGCTGCCGGTGAACTTGACGGTCAGAATGCCGATGGTGCGCTGAAAGTGTTGTCGCAGAGTGACAGCGAACTAAGCCGGGTAATCGACTCGCTCAAATCCACTCAGGCCAGCCGCGACCAGACGCTCTCCCAGGTGCGCAGCCTCACCGCCTATACCGGCGAATTGCGCACCATGGCCGCCGACGTTGCAGCGATTGCCGCACAGACCAACCTGCTGGCCCTCAACGCGGCCATCGAGGCAGCGCGTGCAGGTGAGGCGGGCCGTGGCTTTGCCGTGGTGGCCGATGCAGTGCGCAGCCTGTCGAGCAAATCCAGCGAAACCGGTCAGCAGATGTCCGCCAAGGTCGACATCATCAACAACGCCATCACCCAGTTGGTGCAGGCCGCATCGAGCGGTGCCGATCAGGACAGCCATTCGGTGGCCGCTTCCGAACAAAGCATTCAGAACGTACTGGAGCGCTTCCAGAGCATCACCGGTCGCCTGGCCGAGTCCGCCGACCTGCTCAAGCAGGAGAGCTACGGGATTCGCGACGAAATGACTGAGGTCCTGGTGAACCTGCAGTTTCAGGACCGGGTCAGCCAGATTCTCGCCCACGTACGCGACAACATCGACTCGTTGCACGCGCACCTTCTGCAGGCTAGCCAATCCCCCGACGAGGCGGTCGCCATCGACGCCCGGCAATGGCTGGCGCGCATGGAGTCCACCTACGCGACCGACGAGCAACGTCGCACTCACCGAGGTGAATCGGCAGCACAGCAGGATTCGCAGGAAATCACGTTTTTCTAGGAGTAAATCATGGCTAAGAGTGTATTGGTGGTCGACGATTCAAGCAGCGTCCGGCAAGTCGTCGGTATCGCGCTGAAGAGTGCCGGATACGACGTTATCGAAGCCTGTGACGGGAAGGATGCACTGGGCAAGCTCACCGGGCAGAAGGTGCACCTGATCATCAGCGACGTGAACATGCCGAACATGGACGGCATCACTTTCGTCAAGGAAGTGAAGAAGCTGGCCAGCTACAAGTTCACGCCCATCATCATGCTGACCACCGAATCCCAGGAATCGAAAAAGGCCGAAGGTCAGGCCGCAGGCGCCAAGGCGTGGGTCGTCAAACCGTTTCAGCCAGCACAAATGCTCGCAGCGGTTTCCAAGCTCATCCTGCCCTGAGACCCAGGCCCATGGAGGCCAGCATGCCCACGCCAGACGAAAACGCTACCGACACTGCACGCGTGCAGATAGACGGCGAGTTGACGATCTACACCGTGACTGAACTGGCCGCCAGGCTACTGCCACAGATCG
This sequence comes from Pseudomonas syringae KCTC 12500, assembly GCF_000507185.2. NCBI lineage: Bacteria > Pseudomonadati > Pseudomonadota > Gammaproteobacteria > Pseudomonadales > Pseudomonadaceae > Pseudomonas > Pseudomonas syringae. The sequence goes on along the minus strand of NZ_AYTM02000002.1, from coordinate 3,433,315 downwards.
GCGCTGCGGCACGCCTGGAGGTTGATCTTTCACAGGTCACCGAGATGGACGGCGCCGGCCTGCAACTGCTGGCAGTGATTCAGCGCGAAGCCGGCAAGACCGGGACTTCGCTGCATTTGACCGGGCAAAGCAAGGCGGTCAGCGAAACCTTCGAGTTATGTAATCCGGGTGTGGTGCTGTAGCGCGTCCATTTGCAGTACTGCCCAGTGATCGATCAAGGAAGTCATCGTGAGTATTAATCTCGATCAGGCACAGCAGACGTTTATCGTTGAAGCGCGTGAGCTTTTGCAGGCGATGGAGGAATCCCTCCTGCAACTCGAAAGCGAGCCCGGCGACCAGGACGCGATCGGCGCGGTTTTCCGCGCAGCGCACACCATCAAAGGCTCGGCCGGACTGTTCGGGCTGACGCCTATCGTCAGTTTTACTCACATCGTCGAAGACGTGCTGGATCGTCTGCGTGAAGGCAGCGTTTCGGTAAACGCCGAGCTGATCGCCGTGCTGCTCAAATCCGGCGATCACATGCTTGAGTTGATCGACGTGGTCGCCAGCCGTGGCCAGCAGATGCAGCAACCTGCACTGGAGCGCGAGGCAGCGCTGCGTCAGGCGTTGCAGGTCTTCCAGGCACCGGCCAGCGCCGGGGCCGGGGCCGCTGACAGCGCGAGCGCGTCGGTCGTCAGTGATGATGAACCGTCAGCCGAAGTGCTCTGGCATATCTCGCTACGTTTTGGCGTGGATGTGTTTCGCAACGGCATGGACCCCCTGTCGTTCCTGCGCTATCTCAATACCCTGGGGCAGATGGTCCAGGTCACGACGGTAACCGACAGTATTCCAGCAGTTGAGGCGTGGGACCCGGAATCCTGCCACTTGGGTTTCGAGATCGATTTCCGCTCTGCTGCCGGGCACGCCGCGATCAACGAAGTCTTCGATTTCGTGCGTGAAGACTGCGCCGTGGAAATCACCCCGGTGAACGAGACGCCAGACCCCGTCGAGCCCACCGGCACCGAACTGGTCTCGCAGCCCGAGCACAGCCCTATGGTGGCCAGCGGCGAACTGCTGGGCGATCAGCGCGCAGTGCCACGTACGCCGGCAACGGCAACGGCAACCGCTGTAGAACGCCCGTCTTCGGGCAGCGAGCAGAAAAACAAGGATGGCCGCTATGTGCGCGTCAACGCCGACAAGCTCGACGAGCTGATCAATCTGGTCGGCGAGCTGGTCATTGCCAGCGCCGGCGCCAGCCTGCTGGCCAAATCGTGCGACAACGACCCGCTGCAGGAAGCCAGTTCCACCGTATCGGGGCTGGTCGAGCAGATCCTGGATGGCGCGCTGCACCTGCGCATGATCCCCATCGGCGACACCTTCAATCGCTTCCGCCGTGTGGTGCGCGATGTCAGCCAGGAACTGGGCAAGGACATCGACCTGATCATCAATGGTGCGGAGACCGAACTGGACAAGACCGTCGTCGAAAAGATCGGCGACCCGCTCATGCACCTGCTGCGCAATTCCATGGACCACGGCATCGAGAGCGCCGAAGCACGTCGCGCGGCAGGCAAACCGGCAAAAGGTCATTTGAGCCTCAACGCGTACCACGACTCGGGCAGCATCGTCATTGAAATCGCCGACGACGGGGCCGGACTCAACCGCGAGCGCATCCTCGACAAGGCCCAGCAACGCGGACTGGTGGCGGCCGGCGCAAGCCTCACCGATCAGGAAATCTACAACCTGATTTTCGAACCCGGCTTTTCCACTGCCGAGGCCGTCACCAACCTTTCGGGGCGCGGTGTCGGCATGGACGTGGTCAAGCGCAACATCACCTTGCTGCGCGGCACGGTGGATCTGGACAGTCAGCCCGGTCAGGGCACCATCGTGCGCATCCGCCTGCCGCTGACGCTGGCGATCATCAACGGTTTTCTGGTCGGTATCGATCAGTCGACTTACGTGATCCCGCTGGACATGGTGCAGGAATGCATCGAGCTGGACGAACACAACCGGCAGTTGACCCGCGACAGCGGCTACCTGGACCTGCGTGGCGAAGTGCTGCCGCTGGTCTACCTGCGTGACCACTTCAATCATGAAGGCCCCGCCGCCAGGCGCCAGAACGTGGTGGTAGTGCGTTACGCCGAGCACAAGGCCGGGCTGGTGGTCGACGACCTGCTTGGCGAGTTCCAAACCGTTATCAAACCTCTGGGCAAGCTGTTCGGCGCGCTGCGCGGCATCAGCGGCTCGACGATCCTGGGCAGTGGCGCGGTGGCGTTGATTCTCGACATCCCCGCCCTGCTCAACCAGATCGTACACATGGAGGCCCGCTCGACACAGGCGCCTCAATCCCTGTTGCCCACTTCTCGCTGACGGATTCGCAATTCCCAAGGAGTTACTTCAATGAAATGGTTCTACGATCTGAAGATTTCCACCAAGCTGATTACCTCGTTTCTGGTGGTTCTGGCGTTGACCGCTGCCATGGGAGTCTTTGCCATCCTCCAGCTCGGCCAGGTCAACCAGGCCGCTCAGGACATCAAGGAAAACTGGATGCCGTCGATGCGTGCGGCCGCGGGCATGCGCTTCTTCGCCGCCAACTACAGGCTTAAGGAAAACCGTCATATCGCCGCAGACGCTGCCCCGGAAAAAGCTCAGATGGAGCTTGAGGCTGCAGAAGCGCGCAAGCAGTTTGAAGCGCGACTGGCCATTTACGACAAGTTGATTTCCAGTGATGACGATCGTCAGTTGTTCAATAGTGTGAGCGCGTCATGGGCCGCCTACTTGAAGGTCAGCAACGACCTGTTCGATCAGTCACGCCAAAACCTGGAGGCTCAGGCGCGGGCGTTGCTCAAGGGCGAATCCAAGACGCATTTCGATGAAGTGACCACTCAATTGCAAAAAATGGTCGAGCTGAATGAAGCTGGCGCGACTATCGCTGGCAACAAAGGCACCAGCCTGTACGAAACCTCCCGTATCTCGATCATCGTGGTACTGGTTGTAGCTTTGTTGATTGGCCTGGGTCTGGCGCTGTTCATCGCCCGGATCATTTCCCGCCCGCTGAAAGAGGCCGCAACGGCCGCCGAGCAATTGGCAGAAGGCAATCTCAACGCCCACATCGGCCACGGCTCCAAGGACGAGACCGGCATGGTGCTCAACGCCATGCGCAACATGGTCGGCAAGCTGTCGCACATCATCGGCGAAGTGCGTAACGCCGCCGACAACCTGGCCAGCGCCTCGGAAGAAGTCAGTGCCACCGCGCAGTCGATGAGCCAGGCCACCAGCGAGCAGGCCGCCAGTGTCGAAGAGACCAGCGCATCGGTCGAGCAGATGAGCGCCAGCATCAACCAGAACACCGAGAACGCCAAAGTCACCGATGGCATGGCCAGCAAGGCCGCCAAAGAAGCCACCGATGGCGGCGAATCGGTGCAGCAGACCGTCGTGGCGATGAAGAAAATCGCCCAGCGCATCAGCATCATCGATGACATCGCTTACCAGACCAACCTGCTCGCCCTCAATGCCGCCATCGAAGCCGCCCGTGCCGGCGAACATGGTAAGGGTTTCGCAGTAGTGGCCGCCGAGGTGCGCAAGCTGGCCGAACGCAGCCAGGTGGCCGCGCAGGAAATCGGCGAGCTGTCGTCGAGCAGCGTGGACATGGCCGAGAAGGCCGGCAAGTTGCTGGACGAGATGGTGCCTTCGATCAACAAGACCTCCGACCTTGTGCAGGAAATCAGTGCCGCGTCGGAAGAGCAGGCAGCCGGTGTGGCGCAGATCAACACTGCCATGACCCAGCTCAACCAGGTCACCCAGCAAAACGCATCGAGCAGCGAAGAACTGGCGGCTACTGCGGAAGAAATGAGCAGCCAGGCCGAACAACTGCAACAGGCCATGAGTTTCTTCACCCTCGACGCATCGCCAAGGGCCGTCGCACAGAGCGCTACTTTCGACAACCGCAACAGCCCGAACCGTCAGCCTCCGCGGCCACCGCAACAGGCTCCGCGCAAGGCATTTGCGCAAAGCATGGCGGGCGCACCGGACGAATCGGAATTTACCCGTTTCTGATTGCCGGCTTCGATAGAGACTCCAGGGGAGAACGACATGGGCTCATTGGTCACGACTCGGCAGGCCGCAGCGACGGTCGAAGAAGAGGCGCAGTACCTGACTTTCATGCTCGGTGGCGAGATGTTCGCCATCGGCATTCTGGGCATCAAGGAAATCATCGAGTACGGCAGCCTGACAGTGGTGCCGATGATGCCCGCCTTCGTGCGCGGGGTGATCAACCTGCGCGGTGCGGTGGTGCCGGTGGTTGATCTGTCGGCGCGTTTCGGGCGGCAGAACTCGGCCATCACCCGGCGCTCGTGCGTGATCATCATCGAGGCCAACAGCGAGGACGGCCAGCCGCAGGACGTCGGCCTGCTGGTCGACAATGTCTCGGCGGTGCTGGAGATTCCGGCGTCGCAGATCGAGCCGCCGCCGAACTTCGGTGCGCGAATTCGCGCCGACTTCATCAGCGGCATGGCCAAGGTCGACGGCAAGTTCGTGATCGTTCTTGAGGTCGACCGCGTGTTGTCCATCGATGAAATGTCCAGCCTCGCCGAGGCAAGCCAGTCGCTGCCGACCGACGTCGACGCGACGTGAGGTCTGCACATGCCTGATACAGCGTCGCTCACCGATCGCGAATTCGGCCAGTTCCAGAACTGGCTGTACAACGCCGCGGGCATCAAACTGACGCTGGCCAAGAAAGCGCTGGTCGCCGGCCGCCTGTTCAAGCGTCTCAAGCATTACGAGCTGGACAGCTATGGCGAGTATTTCAAGCTGATCATGAACGATCAGCGCAACGGCGAGCTGCAAGTGGCGCTGGACCTGCTGACCACCAACGAAACGTACTTCTTCCGCGAACCCAAGCACTTCGATTTTCTGCGTCAGCAGGTGCTGCCTAAGGTGACACACGGCAAAATGTTCCGTATCTGGAGCGCCGCCAGTTCGTCTGGCGAAGAGCCCTACAGCCTGGCGATGACACTGGCCGAACAACTGGGCACCACGCCTTGGGAAGTGGTCGGTTCGGACATCAGCACGCGCGTGCTGAGCAAGGCGCGCAGCGGTCACTACCCTCTGGAGCGCACCGAAACGTTGCCGCAACCTTTGCTGTTCAAATACTGTCTGAAAGGCATAGGTCGCCAGGAAGGGACCTTTCTGATCGACAAGTCGTTGCGCAGCCGGGTCAGTTTCGTGCAGGTCAATCTCAATGACACCCTGCCCGAGCTGGGCGAGTTCGACGTCATTTTCCTGCGCAACGTGATGATCTATTTCGATCAGGAAACCAAAAGCAAAGTGGTCGCGCGGTTGATCCCGCGTCTCAAGCCAGGAGGCTATTTCATCATCAGCCACTCAGAAAGCCTGAACGGTATAAATGACATGTTGAAAATGGTCTCCCCTTCGATTTACCGCAAACCATGAACACGCCTGTGGGTGTCGCCGAAATAGTGCTCGGGCCTGGCGAAGTGGTCTTTCAGACCCGGCCGACTCGCCTGCGCACGTTGCTGGGTTCATGCGTGGCGATTACCTTCTGGCATCCGTGGCGGCGTATTGGCGGCATGTGCCACTTCATGCTGCCCGGGCGCATACGCCGGCATCAGCCACTGGACGGCAGGTACGCTGACGAGGCGATGGAAATACTCATTCGCCATGCGCTGGCCAATGGCACCCTGCCCGAGGAATATCAGGTCAAGCTGTTCGGTGGCGGCGAAATGTTTCCTGCTCATCGCCATGACCTGCACATGCAGAACGTCGCTGACAGCAACGTTCACGCGGCACTTGCGCTGGCCGAACAGAACCGCCTGAAACTGATGGCTCAGGACCTGGGCAGCACCGGCCATCGCAGCATCATCTTCGACCTGTGGGACGGAAACGTATGGGTCAGGCACCAACCAATGGAAGCAATGGAAAAAGATGCCAAACAAAAAAATCAGCGTACTGCTGGTCGATGATTCGGCTGTAGTTCGTCAGGTACTGGTGGCCATTCTCAACGATACCCCCGACATTCATGTCATGGGTGCGGCGTCAGACCCGATATTCGCCATGAGCAAGCTCGCTCAGGAGTGGCCGGACGTCATTGTGCTGGACGTGGAAATGCCGCGCATGGACGGCATCACCTTTCTCAAGAAGATCATGAGCGAGCGGCCGACACCGGTGGTGATCTGCTCGTCGCTGACCCAGAAAGGCGCGGAAACCTCATTGCAGGCGCTGTCTGCCGGGGCGGTGGAAATCATCACCAAGCCCACCACCGGCCTGAAGAACTTCCTCATCGATTCGGCTGCCGAGCTGGTTGCAGCAGTACGCGCAGCAGCCAACTCCAACGTCAGAAACCTCGGCAAGCGCACCGCCGCCCCGGTGCTGACCCCGGCCAGCAAACTGACCGCCGATGCCATTCTGCCAGCTGCCAGCGGCCATGCCATGGCGCAGACCACTGAACGCATCGTCGCCATCGGCACCTCGACAGGCGGTACACAGGCACTCGAAGCGGTGCTTACGGCCCTGCCTCGCGTGTGCCCGGGCATGGTCATCGTCCAGCACATGCCGGAGAAATTCACCGCATCGTTCGCCGAACGCCTGAACAGCCTGAGTCAGATCGAGGTGCGCGAGGCCAGAAACAACGACCGCATCCTGCCCGGCCTCGCGCTGATCGCCCCCGGCGGTAAACACATGATGGTCACGCGCAGCGGCGCCTACTACCACGTCCAGGTCATCGACGGCCCGCTGGTCAACCGCCATCGTCCTTCGGTGGACGTGCTGTTCCGTTCGGTGGCCAAATTCGCCGGCAAGAACGCCACCGGCATCATCATGACCGGCATGGGCGACGACGGCGCACGCGGGCTCAAGGAAATGCTCGACGCCGGCAGCGCGACAGTGGCTCAGGACGAAGCCAGCTGCGTGGTGTTCGGCATGCCCAAGGAAGCGATCAAACTGAACGCGGCGCAGCGGATCATTCCGCTGCAGGAGATTCATCAGGCGATCCTGCACCGGTGAACCCGAAGCTGTCGCCGTGCAGCCAGCGTTTCTTTCGACACTCACGTTTCACGACAGAAACCCCGGGCGCACGGCAAAGGCAGTGCTCAGAAAAACAGCCTTACCGGGCCCACGGCGGCGGCAGCAAGGCCTGATGGTCAGCGCTGGACCTGGATGACCCTGAAGCCCCGTCAGAGAATGAGACCAACTGGAAAAAAGGCTCGGCCTCCAGGTTCCTGTGCTGATTGGAAGTCCCTGATCTGTTGCTTTTATGCTCATTGCGATAAGACGCATAGCTCCAGTGCCCCGGGGAGACATCGGAGTCCGGGCGATGGCTGCTCTGCCTTACACCGGCGGCGCTCAGCTCCTGTTCGATACTGCTGATCATCCCCCTCATTTTGCCCATGTACTCTGGGCTGTAGGTGTTGTCTTCACGGTCGGGCTTGGCGTAGATCGTGAACTGAGCGCCCAGCGCCACGCGCTGCTTTGCCGCCGGCATCTCTGCTTGCAGGCATTTCATGTCAGTCACTTTCCACGAGTCAACCGGGCTGTCGCTCGCCTGCAGTATTTTGCCTATCGCATTGAATGCATCCGGTACATCCTCAGGTGCAACGCTGAGGTGGATCTTGTCTCCGGCAAACTCCCCCTTGCAGTTCGGCTCCAGGCGATCCATATGGATGAAGACCTCAGACCCCGTCATCTTGAAATGATTGGCGGCAGTCCAGCCACCGTGATTTTCACCCAGCGCGCTTTGCGCGACGTCATAAGTGGGGGCACGGTGATTAACGGCAAAACGTGTCTGTGTGTTGGCACGCACTTCGCTCTGATTCAAACGGCGCAATTCCGCACCTGCATCCTTCTTCAAAGTCGGCTGGGCAATGGCCGTATTGAGTTTTAAATTGAAGGCGGGTCTGTTGATAGGCATAGCTTTTATACCTGCTACTTATCGGTCATGAAAAAAGGGGGTTGCGCAGACAGCGCAGCATCTGTGCAACCTCTCCAACTCGCCGCTCTGCACTGGTCGTTGACGACCTCACAGATAGCTGCCCGCTGAGTGGTCAACAGACAAATCAGGTTCCATGAAACAGGATCAGGAAAACTGATCGCCTTTCGAGAAACCGACATTGTGTTTGATCTTGCCGTTCTCGAACTGGTCCATCCATGGCAGCACATCGGCGCCGGCCGCTTTCAGGGCGCCCATGTTGTCTTTCACGGCCTGGTTGGCGCCGTCGCGCTGTTCGAAGTTACCGCCTCCGGTCCAGTTGGCGTTACCGACTTCACCGATTTGCGGCTTGAAGCCCGCGCTCGTAAGCGCCTTGATCTCCGATGACAAACGTGAGGAGGCATCGGCACCGCTGGCGTACTCATGGATGCTGCCGATCAGGCCAGGGTTGTTGCTGCCGTTGGCGGCTTTCAACTGATCAGCGTATTTGACCAGTCCGCTTTCCCCGCCGGCTGTCAGACCACCACCCCAATTGCTGTCCTCCAGAACGATGTCGCCTTTGTAACCTGCGTCGCGGGCTGACTTGATCAACGTGCTCTGCATATCGGCCCAACCTTGAGTGGCACTCTTGCCGCCCTCATTGAACGTATCGAGTACAAAACTCGGATGGTTTCCAAGGGCAGACACCACGTTTTTGACATCGTCGGCGGCTTGTTTGAGCTTGTCGCCGGACAAGACATTGCCACCACCGCCATTGGCGTTGTCACGAAACGTAAACTGAATCTTGACCCCTTGTTTGTCGCCGACATCGACCATCGCCTTGAGTTTGGCCATTTGCGCCGGGTCATTGATCTGGTCATGGGTCATCTGGATGCGAAGTGTTTCCCCTCCGGCATTTTTCACGTCTTCGACCATTTTTTGCGCTGCCTCAGGAGACGCAATCCGGTCAGGAACCGTATTCGCGCCGCCATGAGAACCCAAGCCAGTGTTATTGAACGGTTGGGCTTGATTTGACGGCTCAGACAGTCCTGAGTCTGGCGTCGAACTGGCAGCACCGCCGGGAGAAGCAGAAGCCCGACCTGGCCCGGACGAAGCAGGGGACGGGTTCTCGGAAGGGTTATTTGCAGAAGAGTTACTTGCGGAAGAATCACCGAGCAAGCGTTTCAGCAGCGCCTGAATCAGCGTCGTCAACGCCTCGATCAAGTCACTTTGATCGCCCCCTCCTGCTCGTCCATTCCCGGTGGTGGCGGTTGTCGGCGCGCCATTCCCCCAACTCACCGTGTTCGGCGAGCGCTGGGTACTTTCCGGAGGAAGAAAGTGCACGGCATTGCTCGACGATTTACCTGAATAGTCCGGACTCGGAGCCTGGTCGCCCGGTGAGACAGGCGACCACCCCGGGCTGTTGTTGCTTACAGAGGTATTCATGCTCATTTCATTACTCCTTTTTTGTGGAGGTAACGCGTTTGGGTGAACGGGGTTTTGTGCAGGGTTTCAGAAATCCTCTTTATCGTCTTTACGCGTTCAAGCAGATGAAATTCATTTGAAAGGGCCCTTTAGATAAGCCTGTTCTGCGTCTCGCAAGATGGCAATATCCACGGCGTTGGGTAGCAGTCTTTTGGCCTCGGTAATGTTTGCCAGCTTGACGCTTTGAGATTCAAAGCCCATGTCGGACGGTGTGCCATCTATGCGTTTGGCAAGGTAATAACGAGTACGGGATGTTGTTCGGTCGTAGTCACCGATAAAGCCGTGGAATTCCACCAGAAGCCCCGTCTCTTCGTAGACTTCCTTGAGTGCATTGGTCCTCAAGTTCAGACCGGCATCCTGCTTTCCCTTGGGAAAAGCGTGCGTTGCGCCGAACGGGTGATTGGTCGGCTCGGTGATCCATACCCTGCCGTCGGGCTCAAAAATGATCGCTCCACTGGCGGGAGCAAGGTGCTGAGAACGCTTAAATTCCGGCTCTGTGAAGTTGACCGCCCGGGTTGTAAATCGGCGCCAGCCATCCATCGTGGATGGGGGTGTAAATGATCTGAACGGCAGGTTGTTCATGCTGCCACGGACAGCGCTGTGAGGTACAAAAACGGCTGTTGCGTATCGATCACGCCACGTATCCACCGCGCTGGGTGACGTGGGTTTTTTAACAGTGACAACATCGCCGCGCTCGTTCTTTTGGCGATGAATATAAGGAAGCGTTTGCTTCATATCGACCAGCCACTTCTTCCGACTGATCAGTCTCTTGCCGAGCTCAACGCGTTCGCTGTGATTGCCAGGGCCGTGTTCTGCGCACAGTGCTGCAATACGCGCGTCCGGTATTTTTTCTATCGCTGCAATACCCTCGCGGATGTCATTACGCTCGATTTTCCGGAAGGCACGACTGGACGAATTATCTTCACGAGACAGCATCGTGACCAGCTCCATGGGCGTGGTACCGAACTGATTACCCTTGTGCTCCCCTTGGGCGCGGAAGACCAGCGCACCGCCAAGGTCGATGCGCACAGGTTTGTTACGGTGATTGAAGATGACATTGTCACCCGTCAGACCGATGACATCCCAGTTCGCCAGCCAGGCATCCACTGCGAAGCCGCACTTCAACTGGCTATTTTTTGCCAGCGTATCGAGGTCTTTGGGGTTCCCTACTATCAGTTTTGAAATCAGTGCGGGCTTGCCTTTGCGGGACGCCAGTTCTATGTCAGGAACATCGATTCCTGCGGCACGGTACAGCCTGGAGGCAAGCACCTCGTTTCGAAGCCTATTGGCAGACGGGTTGGTTTTTACATACCACTTAACGCCATTGGGCGCTTGAAACAATCCACCTGGATTAGAGCCCTTGGCGCCAGAGAGTTGTTTCCATTTGTCAGTCTCGACGAGGGCGAATTCACCTCCCCTCTTGGACCGCCCTAAAACAGTCATGTCGACGACAATGAACTCACCGCTCCGGCGAGCCTGCGTAATTTCGTACCGGTTGGTGATATCCAGAATGACTTCATGTTCACTCTTGCTGGCCACCGATAACGGCAACCGGCTCTCACTGAGTGTCACACCCTTTGCACCACTGTGGTTGAGCGCGGGAACGGCAGGCATCGCTTTCAGTACAAAAAGAACCGGTGTTTCTTTTTTCCTGTTCGCGTTCACCAGCGCAAAGCCTTGCGAAACAGCTGACACTGTCGAGGCGCTGGCCACCCCGGTCGCGGTGTAAACGCCTTTAACCACGCGCAGGCCGTGAATAAGACCATGGGCTATTTCGCGACTGCGGTAACCCTTGGAGGTATTCAGTAAAAGCGACGCCGCCTCATCATCCAGAGATATCCCCCGATAAAGCACTTTAGGATGATCCGACTTGGCCAACTCAATGGAATAGCGCGGTATGGAGGCCCTCAGGTCCGCAAATTCCTCCTCGGTTGTTTCAGAGGCCGTGTACTTCTGCAGCAGTCGCATGAACTCTTTGCCGTCTATCGAATCCAGTACGCTGTCCTGCCGACCCGCCAAACGACACTCTTCGGCAGTATTGAATTCCTCCACTGGAACTCCCTTGCCTCGCCCTCGCGAAACAAAGTTGGGCACTTTATTACTGGCAGGCCCCAGTGCCGAGGTACTTTGAGCGTTTGAAAACCCAAGGTGACTAAAATTGTGTTTTACGGGATTTATCATTAAGCCCTCCTGAACGTTCGTCTTGCGGCACGCGATGAACATTCGTCCCTGGAGTTACAGGCATCAGGACTGTTATCAGACTCCAACGCCATCAGCCGATACTCACAAGGCAAATAGCCACTTTTCGGGTTGATCCAATCATGGATAAAGCCTGCTGATAATGAAGAGATCCGAGAAAGCAGCCAGTTGCTATCACCGAGAGAATATTGAAAATAAGCAGCGCTTATAATTGGCTGAATGGCATTCATCGCAAACACTCATCGCCCGCATTTACTGGAAAATTGAGTAACTGAGTGTCGCAGTGTGCTATGCGGTTCCATTAAGCACACCAGAGGGGCTTCTTTAATGGAGAAGTATCACTGTAAGTGATCACATTCGTGGCGAATGTCTTGAAGCCAATGCAAGGAATGCCTGGACTACTTGCGTGACCGTAGTATGTGAAGTGGTCAGACATAAGTCATACGACAACATATAAATAATGAGCCATAGTTAGTTACGTACCAACAGCTCAAAACGACACAAATTTGCTCCAGCAGAGCGTGTGGCAAACGTGCAAAAAGTCAACGGTAGCTGGCGGACCAACGCCCCACATGGATTTTTTCGACGCCACCCGCAGAGAAAATCGTCGGGCTGTTCGGGCACGCATGAGAAGATAACGGCACTTCACTTCAATGCTTCGTTTTTCAGGCATCAAAGCCGACCGCCATGACCAGACCCGTAACGCTCAAGGATGTTGCCAACCATGCAGGTCTTTCCAAGGCTGCGGTGTCGCGCTATCTGAACCGAAGCATCAGCCTGCCGCCGGAGACCGCGAAGCGTATCGATACGGCGATCAAGGCACTGGACTACCGGGGCAACAGTCTGGCCCGGCGCCTGAGCAAAGGCGGCAGTGAGACCATTGGTCTGGTGCTGCCGGACATCGCCAACCCGTTTTTTGCCGAGCTGGCAGACGCGGCCGAGGAAGAGGCGTCCGCACATGGTTACAACCTGGTGCTGTGTGTCACCCGCAACCTGCTTGAACGCGAAAGCACGTTTGTGCGTTGGCTGGATTCACGTAACGTCGATGGCTTGCTACTGGTCAGCAACCGCCCGGATGACGGCACGCTGGCCAGCCAGCTGATGAGCTACCGCAATATCATTCTGCTCGACGAAGACGTTCCCGGCACGTCGCAGCCCAAAGTGTTCGCCGACAACCATCAGGGCGGTCGCCTGGCGACGGACTATCTGCTCCGCCATGGACATCGACGCATCGCTCATGTGTCCGGTCCTTCGGCCTTGATGAGTGCCCGCGAGCGCTATGCCGGCTACCGGGAAGCGCTGGCGCTGGCGGGCATCGCAGAGGTGCCGGAATACCAGTGCTTCGGGGATTACAGCCGTGAGTTCGGGCGTATCGCAACCGCCCAGCTACTCGCCCTGCCCCACCCTCCGGAGGCGATTTTCGCCGCCAGTGACTTCATCGCCCTGGGCGTGCTCGATGTCCTGCGTGAGCGCAATATCAGCGTGCCCGGTGCCATGTCGCTGGTGGGTTTCGACGACGCCGTCTACGCCAGCCTGCTGACCCCGCCGCTGTGTACCATCCGCCAATCCTCCAGAGAGCTTGGCCGTCTCGGTGTGGCGCAACTGCTGCAGCGAATGACGGGCGGCGACTGTGCGCAGGACGTCGTGCGCGTACCCGTAGAGCTGGTCTGCCGGGGCACGGTAGCAACGCGCAGTGACTGATTGCGGGGCAACCAGTAACACCCGGCATTAAATCAGTGCACTGCCGTTTGCCTCCTGAAAAACCGATGATTGCGGAAAAGTGTGGCGCATCAAGGATGTACGGTCACTGGCAGGCATTGCGAAAAAATGGCACACAATCTGCTTTCTCCAGTTTTCAAACCTGAAGACAAAGCTCATTTGTCTTTTTTTTGAGACGACTGGTAAACCGGTTTACCGATCTGATTTGCCGCACCGGCAATCAGACTAGGAGGATGGCAATGCTGCGTTTGAGCAAGCGTTTCACCCTGACCCTCGGCGTTGTTTTGGCCTTGGCGTTGTCACCCATCATTCAGGCCCAGACCGGCAAACGTCTGGCTCTGGTACAGGTCAACCAACAGGCGCTGTATTTCACCCAGATTACCCAAGGCGCACAGGCTGCGGCGAAAGCTGCCGGAGCAGAGCTGGTGGTGTTCAACGCCAATGACAACCCGTCAGCCCAGAACGACGCCATCGAGGCCTATATTCAGGACAAGGTCGACGCCATTCTGGTCTGCGCCATCGACGTCAACGGTATCAAGCCGGCGGTCACCGCAGCCGCGCAGGCGGGAATCCCGGTGGTGGCAATCGATGCTGTGATCAATGGCGACAATGCCGTGCAGGTCGGCGTGGATAACCGTGAGGCAGCCCGGCAGATCGGCCAGTACACCGGCGAATACATCAACCGCGAACTGGCGGGCAAGGCCAGCATCGGCGTGGTCGGAGCCCTCGGCTCCTATGTGCAGAATCTGCGTCTGGACGGCTTCCGCGAGGGTCTGGCAAAGACCGCCAGCCAGGCGAAGATCGTCAATACCGTCGACGGTAACAATGTGCAGGACACCGCCCAGGCGGCGGCGGAAAACCTGCTGACCGCCAACCCTGATCTGCAGATCATTTATGCCACTGGTGAACCCGCCCTGATTGGCTCGGTTGCCGCGAGCGTGTCGCAAGGTGCCGGCGAGCGGGTCAGGATTTTCGGGTGGGACCTGTCCTCTCAGGCAGTGCAGGGTCTGGATGACGGCTCTGTCGCGGTGGTGGTGCAACAGAACACGCAGGCCATGGGCAAGACGGCGGTGGAGTCGGCACTGGCGCTGTTGTCCGGAAAGACCGTGGCTCGCGAACAGAGTATTCCCGTCACGCTGGTGACCAAAGCCAACCTGGCAGCCTATCGCGCCGAATTCAAATAAGGGGCTCAGCATGCAGACGCCTGGCGAAGTGCCTCGGGTACAGATGAGTGCCATCACTAAACACTACGGCTCGATAGCCTCGTTACGCGGTGTCGATCTGCTGTTGCAGCCCGGTGAAGTGCTGGGGCTGGTGGGCGACAACGGCGCAGGCAAATCCACGCTGACCAAGATCCTGTCAGGTGCGGAGTTACCGACCAGCGGACGAATCGCCATCGATGGCGAGGAAGTCAGTTTCAACGGCCCGGCAGATGCGCAGCGCTGCCATATCCAGATGGTGTATCAGGACCTGTCGCTGTGTGACACCGTCGATGTGGCCGGAAACCTCTTCATGGGCCGCGAACCGATGCGCCGCGTGCTCGGCGTGCCGTTGCTCGATGAGACGCGCATGCACCGCGAAGCACGGCAGATTCTTGAAGCATTGGGCATCACCATTCCAGATACCCGCGCGCAGGTACGACACCTTTCCGGCGGCCAGCGCCAGGCCGTTGCGATTGCCCGCGCGGCCGCCTTCGGCCCTAAGGTTCTGATCATGGACGAGCCCACCGCGGCCCTCGCGGTAGCCGAAGTCGAAGCGGTGCTGGAGTTGATTCGTACCATCAGCCGCCAGGGCGTCAGCGTGATTCTGATCACCCACAGGTTGCAGGACCTGTTTCTGGTCTGCGACCGCCTCATGGTGATGTATGACGGCGCCAATCTGGCCGAGCGAAGGATCGCCGACACCGACCTTAACGAGGTCGTCGAACTCATCGTCGGGCATAAATTCACTGCCCGCTCCGCTAGCGCCTGAAAGGATATGACGCCATGAAAACGCTCGATCTCACGCGCCAACGCATTCTGCCGCAGTCGCTGTTCAAGCGCCTGCTGCACGACTTTCCCGGCGTGGTCAGCATCGGCCTGTTTTTCGCCCTGTGCTTTGTGCTGTTCGCGCTGGTGACCGATAACTTTTTAAGCGGCGCCAACCTGCTCAACGTTATCCGGCAAAACGCACCGTTGCTGATTGTCGCGGTGGCGATGACGCTGGTGGTCACTACCGGCGGCATCGACCTGTCGGTCGGCTCGACCCTGGCGCTGGTCGGTGCGCTGGCGGCCATGGCGCTCAATGCCTGGCACCTGCCCTGGCCGCTGGTTCTGCTCGGCGGACTCGCTGTGGGCGCGATGATCGGGGCGCTGAACGGCTACTTCATCGCCTACGCGGGCATCCCGGCCTTTATCGTCACCCTGGCCACCCTGACCATTATTCGTGGCCTGGCGATGCTGCTGACGCAAGGCTATTCGATCCCCGTTCCACGCGAGGAAACGGCATTTCTGGCCCTGGGTCGCGGCTGGTTTCTCGGCGTGCCGCTGACTGCCTGGCTGGCCTTGCTGGTCACACTGGGCGGGGTGCTGGTGCTCGGCAAAATGCGCTTTGGCCGCTACCTCACGGGCATCGGTGCCAACGCTGAAAGCGTGCGCCGCGCCGGGGTGAATCATCGCGGAGTATTGCTGCGGGTCTACATGCTCAGTGGCATGGCGGCCGCTCTGGCCGGCATGATCGTCACGGCCAGGCTGGGCAGTGGCTCCTCGAATCAGGGCGAAGGTTTCGAACTGGAAGTGATTGCCGCCGTGGTCCTCGGCAGCACCAGCCTGTTCGGTGGCTTCGGCACGATTGTCGGCACACTGTTAGGGGTGCTCACCATGGCTGCAATCAAGAACGGGCTGATTCTGGCCCACGTCTCACCGTTTTACACGCAAATCGCCACGGGCCTGATCGTACTGCTGGCGATCTGGCTGAACACTCGCATTCTACGTACCGGCCGCCCACTCGGGAGGGCTGGAGCATGAGCCTGTTTCGTCATCCTTCACCCCTGCCCCTCGGCGTCGACAGCGGCCATGCCATGACAGTGCTGGGGCCAGTGCCTGTCGAGCGTCTTGGCGTCACCTTGATGCACGAACACATTCTGCTCGACGCTTCGGGCAAATGGGTCGCACCCAGTTGCTGCGGCGAACGGCACCTGGCCGAGCACCCGGTAAGCATCGAACTGCTCGGCGAGCTGCACATGAACCCGTTGGTCAGCCGCGACAATTGTCAGTTGTTCGATGTCGACCTCGCGTGCGAAGAACTGCTGAAGTACCGGGCGCTGGGCGGGGAAACGGTGGTCGATCCGACCAATCTGGGCATCGGCCGCGACCCGCAGGCCTTGCAGCGGATTTCCCGTCTGACCGGCCTGAATATCATCATGGGTGCCGGTTTCTATCTGGAACCCTCGCACCCGCATTACGTGCACGAACGCTCGGTTGAACAACTGGCGGAGCAGATCATTCATGACGTGGGCGGCGGTGCAGAGAAGCCCGAGGTGATTGCCGGCCTGATCGGTGAGATTGGTGTTTCTGCCGCGTTCACGGCTGACGAAGAGAAATCACTGCGCGCCGCAGCCCGTGCAAGTGCCGCGACCGGCGTGCCGCTCTCGGTGCATCTGCCCGGCTGGGAACGCCTCGGCCACCGGGTACTGGACATCGTTGAGGCAGAAGGCGCCGACCTGCGCCACACGGTGCTGTGCCACATGAACCCGAGCCACAGCGACCCTGCGTATCAGCATGCGCTGGCGGCACGCGGCGCGTTTCTGGAATACGACATGATCGGCATGGGTTACTACTTCGCCGACGAGCACGCGCAGTCGCCCAGTGATGAGGAAAACGCGCGGGCCATCGTCGCCCTGATCGAGCACGGTTTCGGCTCGCAAGTGCTGTTGTCTCAGGACGTCTTTCTGAAAACCATGCTGACCCGTTACGGCGGTCATGGTTATGGCTACCTGCTGAAACACTTTGTCCCGCGCCTGCGCCGTCATGGCGTTACCGGTGAACAGCTCGAAAACCTTTTGATCGACAACCCGCGCCGGGTCTTTCAGCGCGGCTTCCAGGCTCCTTTTTCATCGCAGAGGAATGCAACGTCATGAAACAGTCCGTATTGCTGGCTGGCGAATCATGGGTCAGCACGTCAACCCACATCAAAGGCTTCGATCAGTTCGACAGCGTCACTGCGCACAATGGCGCGCGGCGCTTGCTCGCGGCGATGGCAGACAGCGACTATCAGATCACGCAGATGTGCGCCGATCAGGCCCAGGCCGACTTTCCGGCCACGGTTGAAGCACTCAGTCAGTATCAGGCGGTGATCCTCTCCGACATCGGTGCCAATACCCTGCTGCTGCACCCGGACACCTGGCTGCGTGGCAAGCGTACGCCCAACCGGCTCAAAGCCCTTCGCGAATACGTCTTGCAGGGCGGTGCATTGATGATGGTCGGCGGCTACTTCAGCTTTCAAGGCATCAACGGCGGCGCGCGCTACCGTGGAACGCCTGTCGAGGAAGTCTTGCCCGTGCGCTGCCTGCCTTACGACGATCGTGTCGAAGTGCCGGAAGGCTTTCTGCCGCAGATCAACAGTGGTCACCCGATACTGCAAGGCCTGGGCGGCGAATGGCCGTACCTGCTTGGCTACAACGAAGTTGAATTGCATCCCGAAGCTCAATTGCTGGCCACCGTCGAAGGCTCTCAGCACCCGCTGCTCGCCGCGCGTGAGGTCGGTGCCGGACGCACTCTGGCGTGGACCAGCGACCTTTCCGAACACTGGCTGCCAGAAGCGTTTCTCGACTGGGAAGGCTATCGCCGCTTCTGGATCAACAGCCTCGACTGGCTGACTCGCCGCACCTGACCGGAGGCTCCGATGCTTGATGACCCGATAGCCCTGACCCGAGCCCTGCTGGCGTTCCAGACCCTCAACCCGCCGGGCGATGAAGAAGCGTGTGCGGCTTTTCTTGCCGAACAGCTGACCCGCCACGGGTTTGTCTGCGAGCTGCAGCGTTTCGGTGAGCGCCGTTTCAATCTGGTCGCCTGGCTTGAGGGCGACGGACACGGCAAACCGCTGGGGTTCACCGGCCACCTGGATACCGTACCGCTCGGCAATGCCACCTGGAGTCACTCGCCGTTTGCCGGTGAGATCGTCGATGGCCGGCTGTACGGGCGAGGGTCCAGCGACATGAAAGCGGGCATTGCCGCCTTCATCGTGGCCTGCCAGCGCAGCCGTGATTCCATTCGGCGCGGGCCCGGCGTTCGGCTGATACTCACCGGCGGAGAGGAAACCGGCTGTGACGGCGCCAAGGCCCTGTGCAGTGACGCGCCCCATTTGCTCGGTGAGCTGGGCGCACTGCTGATCGGAGAGCCGACGGCCAACTACCCGATACTCGGGCACAAAGGCGCGCTATGGCTGCGCTGCGCCAGCCATGGCCTGACGGCACACGGCGCCATGCCGGAAGAAGGCGTGAACGCTATCTACCTGGCCGCCGAACACATTGGCCGCGCGCAGACCTTTGAAGTAGGCCCTGCACATCCACTCATGCGCAAGCCGACGCTGAACGTCGGCACTATCAGCGGCGGCCTGAACATCAACTCGGTGCCGGACTACGCAGCGTTCACCCTGGACCTGCGCACTGCACCGAATCTGGACCACGACGAGATTCGCGGACGGCTGGCGGCCCATCTGGGCAGCCGCGCGGAGCTGAGCACCCTGATTGATCTGCCTGGTATTTGTGCCAGCCCCGACGAGCCGTGGGTGCAGCAGGTTTTTGCACGCTGTCAGGCCTTGCATGACGCCCCTCTGGAGGAAAAGGCGGTGCCCTACTTTACCGATGCCGCGGTGCTGCTCCCCGCAATCGGCTATCCGCCCACCCTTATTCTCGGTCCGGGAGAGCCCAGCATGGCGCACAAGGTCGATGAGTATTGTGAAGTCGACAAACTCCACCAATGCGTCGAGCTGTATGCCGGATTGATCGAAGACTGGACAGCCATGCACGCGCCGATGAACGACTGACGCAAGACTCTCACCAGCCCTTCATAGCCCTCCTCGTCGGCATTCGCTCGACTCACATTCGAACCGGCTGCGCAAGGCGGCCACTCACCCGGAACGGCCATAGCCATGACAAGGATGTAAACCGTTCTGGACAGCGGACGGGGTGAACGCGTAATAAGGTGCCTACAAAATTTCCCTAATGGACAGCACGTTAATGGCACTACGCGGTGATGAGGCGGACGACCATGAGTTCCGCAGCCGGTCATATCCCGTCCAGGAAGATATGGCGCAGCAGCGTCGAGTCTGGCGCTTTGAGCGCATCGGCTGGGCAGGCCTGATTGTACTGATAGTGCTGACCCTGGCCGGCTTGTTTTCCAAAGGGCCGTTGAGCCAGGTCGAGCCTCAAACGGCAGACGGCAAACTGCAGGTGAGCTACGAGCGTTTCAGCCGCAACGGCAGTCAGGACGATATGATTGTCACGTCCAAAGGCGCCCCCTCCGAAATGCGTTATCTGGTCGTCGGCAGTGGGCTGCTCGAAGGCGTGTCGATCGAGAAACTTAATCCCCAGCCTGCACCCCTTCACAGCGAAGGCCGTGATCTGGTCATTCCGATGCAGGCCGACAAGGACGGTTTAGCCACTTTGTACCTGACTGTTCGCAGTAACGGGGTGGGACTGTACCGAGGGCAAATGCATATGCTGGGTGGCGAAACGCTGCCGATGCCCAGGTTTATCTACCCGTAGAGAGAAAGCGATTTATGGATGCAGTGCTCAGAGCAGCAGCGATTTATTTTGTCTTGATGGTCTTGTTTCGTGTTGCCGGACGCCGCTCCCTTACCGACCTCACCACCTTCGATTTCGTCCTGTTGCTGATCATTGGCGAGGCCACTCAGCAAGCGCTGCTGGGCGATGATTTTTCGGTGACTAACGCGATACTGATCATCTCCACGCTTATCGCCATAGACGTCGGCTTTTCCCTGGCCAAACGTCGATCGAAGCGGTTGGCCAAATTTCTGGATGGCGGCCCTACGATCATCGTGGAAGACGGCAAGCCACTGACCAAACGGATGAGAGAGGCGCGCATCAGTGAATCCGATGTGATGGAGGCCGCACGAACCACGCAAGGGATCGTGGAGATGAAGGACATCAGGTACGCGATCATTGAACGGAATGGCGAGATATCGGTCATCCCCTTTAAATAAGGGACGGCTTGAGGACGACTCGCGAATCAGCGCTAAAACTTACCTGCGCAGAGTTTAATGGCGACATCCTGAACATCTTTACCGATCAAGTCAGGCTGGGTGCCGATCGGGTTGAGCACCTTTCCCGGACGCTCGACAAACGCGGTGCGACACCCGGCCTTGGCAGCGCCGGCGATGTCCCAGGCGTGCGCAGCGACCATGATCATCTGATCCGTGGCGATGCCCAGGCGCTGTGCGACCATTTGGTAGGTTGCCGCGGCTGGCTTGAATTGACTGATTTCGCTGCCTGCCATGATGTGCTCGAAGCAGTCGGTCAACCCTGCAAATTCGAGCTGTTGCTGCAGCGCCTCCAGCGCGCCATTGCTCAGGGCAATGAGCACAAATCCGTTGTCGTTCAATAACTGCAGTGCCTGATGAACGTCCTTGTGCGCAGGAAGAGATTTGATGCCGGCAGCCAGGGCTTTGCACTGATCGTCGCCCACTTCCACCTGGTGCCGTGCGGCAACCATTCTCAAAGCGCCCTGCGCCAGATCACCAAACGCCTGGTACTGGCCGGTTAGGGTGTTGGTCATCCAGCACTCTTGCAGCGTCAGAAACCATTCGGTGCGCAAACGGCTGTCGCCGAACAGTCCCGCGAAGAAAGCGTCGAGCGCGGCCAGATCCAGCAGCGTCTCGTTTACGTCGAAAATGATGTGTTTGAGCATGCTATGAGCTCCTGTTGCCTGCCTGAAGTGCTGACCTCGAAAGAGGCGCCCAGCGGGTGCTGACATCAGCCAGCACCGCCAAAGGTCACGATCAGATCACTGGCTTACGCCTGCTCTTCCTGCTCGTCATCATCGTGCTTGAGTGCCGGCTTCATACCTGGCTGAGGCGCGTGCTCGGCATTCGGCGCGATTTCTTCGCCGTGGTTCTTTTTCTCTTGCTGGACTTTTTTGTCGTGGGCAACGTTACGTGGATCGGTCATGGGAATTCCTTGATTGGCAGAGGATTCGAACACCCATCGACGTGATGCATGGGTTTGAGCGCCGGGGCAAGATTTGGAGTCAGGCCGTAGCAAGGCGTTCAGTGCATTTGAACCGGCATGCGAATAGCGGGTTGGGGCCTGAGCCCAGGCGACGGTGTCATGACTCGGCGGACGCCAGCTTGAACGCCGGCGACTGAACCAGCTCCATGATCACTTCGCGCAATGACTGTGCACACGGAGACAGCTCGCGATACGCCAGCGCCAGCACATAGGCGACAGGTGTACCCGGCCCCGTCAGCTCGCGACAGGCAAGCCGCCCCGGCTGACGTCGGGCATAGCGCTGCGGCATGAGCGCCACGCCCATTCCTCCGGCGACCAGCGCGGCGGTGGTCTGCATCTGGCGAGGCTGTTGCACGACCCGAGGGGTAAAGCCTGCACTGGCGCAGGCCAGCAGAATGTGCGAGTGCATGCCCGGGCCATGATGCGGGGCGAACAGAATCCAGGGTTGGTCTGCCAACGCCGCAAGACCGATGGATGTCTGCTCGGCCAAGGGATGATCCTGCGGCAGCACCGCGACCATGCGGTCCTCGAACAGCGGCTCGATCTGAATATTGCCCGGATCGATGACCGGCAACACCAGAATGCCGACGTCCAGCCGGTCATTGCGCAGGCCTTCAAGCTGCTCGGGTGGGGTGGCCTCCTGCAGTTGAATATCGACGTTCGGGTTCGCTGCCTGATAGCGACGCAGCAGCGCCGGTAGCAAACCATCGACAACGCTGTCGACAAAGCCTAGGCGAATCGTACCGAGCATGCCTGCCGCAGCGCGACGTGCCATTTCGCAGGCCCGTTCGGCCTGCAATAACGTCTGCCGAGCCTCGGCCAGAAACACGACGCCCGCAGCGGTCAATTGCGTGGAACGCGTACTGCGCTGCAACAACTGCACGCCCAGACATTCTTCCAGACGACGAATCGCAACGCTCAGGGGCGGCTGTGACATGTTCAAGCGCTGCGCGGCCTTGCGAAAATTCAAGGTTTCAGCAACCACCACGTACTGACGCATCAATTTCAAATCAATCATCTGATATTTTTTTAGTATCAATGAGCTATCAAATTAGTATGTTACAAATAAATGAGCGTTGCACATACTTCATGGTTCAACGGCTAGGGGCGAGATCGCCCACAGCCTGGTCTATGAAGAAGGGGCGCTGATTTGAACACGCGAGCGTATGGTGTCGCCGCACTGGCCGGCTTTGTCGGGGGCAATGTTTCCAGTTTCATCAAATGGGGCACGGAAATACCCTTCCCGCCTCGCACGCCGGACCGCCCGGTCCCGCCCGTGGAGATGCTTGATTCGCTGGGCATCAACGCTCAGCAGCTGACTTATGTGTATTCCGAGCATGTGGTGAATTACGGCAGTGCTCTGGTCCACCATGGCTTTTCCATCTTCTTCGCCATGTTCTATTGCCTGCTTGTACTCAGGTTTCCGCGCACCGCCCTGTGGCAGGGTCTGGGTTTCGGCCTGTTGATGACCCTGGGGTTTCACGGCGTCATCCTGCCAGCGTTTCATTGGGCACCGCCGCTGTGGGAGCTGCCCGCGTCGGAGTTACTGTCTGAAACGTTCGGGCACTTGCTGTGGATGTGGGTGATCGAAGTCATACGTCGGGATTTGCAGCAGCGCTGGCTGCCTCACACCCGACCGGCCTGAGCAATACGCTGCCTTGCGACAGACACATGGAATTTCCCTGTAAACGGAGTGACCCGATGAAATCTCTATACACCCTGGCTCTGGCCTGCGCCGCCTGCGCGGGCATGGCGAGTGCCAATGCCGACGTGCAATCGGTGCCGAAAGAGTCTACGCAAATGACTCACAGCAACGGTCAACTGCAACCGCCTGTTTCGTATGCCACGCTGTGGGCTGACGAAAAAGGTGCCACGCATGTGGGCCACTGCCGCCTGGAAGGCCTGGAGTTCAAAAGCTATGCCCCGCCAGCCGCGCCGCAATGGGTCGGCGTCTCTCCTGACGATATTGAAAGCATCGCTTATGCGGTGCTGCCGGTGGGATACATCGGCAACTGGCACCACGCGCCGGGTCCACAATGGGTCATCACCCTGCAGGGGCAATGGTCAGTGGAGACCACCGATGGCAGTGTGCTGGTGCAAGGACCGGGAGAGATGCAGTTCAATGCCGATACCCGGTCCCGGCCGCGGCCGGATGACGAGCGTGTAGGCCACCTGACCCGCACCGTGGGTGATCAACCCAATGTTCAACTGATCATCAAACTTAAACCAAGTGCGGCTGACAAACGTACCAACGGCAGCTGTGCCTACTGATCGCCTACGGACCTGAACACATGAAACCGACCCGTAAAAAACACTTTCTGCGCCCCTCCTCATGGTTATTGGGCGGTGCGCTCCTGGCCGCAGGTTCAGCAGGCGCAACCGACGCCGTCGCCCCTGTTCGGCAAGTGGTTATCGATCCAGCCTTCAGTCAACTGGTTGCCCCCCAGGCCCGCGTCGAGCTGCTGAGCGATCAGGCGAAGTGGGCAGAAGGCCCGCTGTGCCTGGCCGATGGCCGTTTGATCTGGAGTGACATCAAGGCCAACAAAGTCAGCAGTTGGCAGGCAAAGGGTGGCGTGTCTACCTGGCTGGAAAAGGCCGACTTTCAAAATGGGCATACGCTCGACGGCCAGGGCCGTGTGGTGGCGGCCTCGCATGGCAAGCGCGGCATCGTGCGACAGGAGCCTAATGGTGAGTGGCATACGTTGGTCGACACCTACCAGGGCAAACGGCTGAACAGCCCGAACGATGTCGTGGCGGATAAGAGCGGCACTCTCTGGTTTTCCGATCCCACCTTCGGGGTGCTGAGCAAAAGCGAGGGCTATGGCGGCAAGCCCGAGCAAGGCGGCGAGTTCATCTATCGCTACGTACCCGACACCGGGGAAATCACCCGCCTCGACACCCCCGAAGTCCACTCGCCCAACGGCCTGGCCTTCTCGCCGGATCAACAGCTGCTTTATGTGGCCGACTCACAAATGGCCCACGACTTCACCAACAAGAAGCTGGCACATCGCATCATGGTCTATCAGGTGCGCGACGGTCGCTTGATCAACGGCAAAGTGTTCGCTGACATCGAGCCCGGCATCCCTGACGGGATCGCAGTCGACGCGCTGGGTAATCTGTGGAGCAGCAGCAAGGAAGGTATTCAGGTGTTTTCCGCAGCAGGCAAGCCACTCGGCAAACTGCTGGTCTCGGCTGCCGATACCAGCAACCTGACGTTCTGCTCCAGCGAGCAGACAAGCTGGGCGTACATTACCGCTGCCAACAAGGTGCTCAGGGTGCAGGTGATGAAGAGCGTTGCGGGTCAGTAAGACTGCCTCGATGCTCATTTAGTCAGGCTCACCATCGCTAGACAGATTCAAAGCCCGGCACATCGAGCCGGGCTTTGAATACCGTGCCTAGAACCAAGTCTCCATCTGAATGCCGAACTGCCAAACACCACCGGCGTTGAAGTCGCTTTTGCCGAAGTTGCCGGTCGTGCTGTAGCGATCCAGGTCCGAAGACCAGTTCATGAGACTTGCGAAGACTCGCAGTTCGGGGCGCGTGAGCAGGTCACCCATGTCCGGCTTGAAGGTCGGCGCAACCGTAAACTTCCAGAAGTTACCGTCGACCGCATTGCGTTGCAGGTAGCCTTGGGGGTCGAGGTCCATGGTTTGCCAACTCAGTTCGTAGGCCATCTCGAAGTTGCTGTTGATCTCGTTGGCCAGGCGCATGTTCAGCGTGAGCCAGCGGTAGTCGTCGCCTTTGACATAGCGGTCTTTGCTCTGCTCGGCCAGCAGGCTCGGGCCGATGCGCCATCCCGGCGCGATAGGCGTCTCGCCATACATGGCCAGACGCAACGCGCGGGCGTCGTCGAGCAGTTCGCCATCCGAGCCAATGTCCTTGACCTGTGCACCCAGGCCCTGCCCATAGAGCAACGCCGTCTTGAAGAAACCTTCGCGGCCGAAAAAGTCCTTCTGGTGATTGGCCAACATGGTGTGCAGGCCTGAATCTGCGGGTGCGAAACCGGCTTGATTGGTGCGCGTACCGACGTCGTTTTTCTTTGCGCCAATGGCGTTGAACATCCACTGCCACTGACCATTGTCGAAGAACTGGTTGGAGGTCAGGATGTAGCTTTCCACATCGGCATCGACGCCGCCCTCACTGAAATCTCCGTAGTTACGTCCGATCAGGGAATAGTTCGAGCGCCAGTCCTTGGTCATCTGCACATCGTAGATACCGCCACCGGTACCGGCCAGAAAGACCACGTCCGAGTCCAGCCAGTGGATATCGAAATTATCCCTGTCGAAGCGCTTGCCGGCCCACAGCGTGGAGTTCTCGAACACCGAATTACCCTTGAAGGCGGCGATGTGGTCGAGTTCGGTAAATACCTGACGCACGTTCAGCTTGCTTTCGGTAGCCGTCCAGTCGTTGTAGCTTTCAACGCCATCGGCGATGGAGACGGTGAACTTGGAGCGTGTGCCGTTCCGCGCATAGATTTCTTTCGACAGATCGAAGCGCATGTAGGTGTCGTCTTCGTTACCCAGACGCCCGACTGCTCCACCGACCGAACCTGCGGGGGTTGTATAAGGCCCGCCGCGACCGCCGCCCAAACCGTCGTTGATCAACAGACCGGAGCGAGCATAGCCCTTGAAGCTGAACCCGTCGGTGAGGTGTCCGACACCGCTTGGCTTCTCCATGCTTTGCTGGCGGGCTTCGAGTTTTGCCACGCGATCATCCAGAGCGGGCTGGGGGCTGGCTGCCACAGTCGGCGTGGAAGTGGGCGCGGCAGCCTGCACAGCGGGGGTGGCGAGTTTGAGTTGCTGAAGCTCCCGGGCGAGCGCCTGGGTCTGCTGTTCGGCTGCGGCTGCACGTTTTTCCGCAGCGCTGGCACGGGCTTCGAATGCGGCCATCCGCTCTTCCAGCGTCGCGGCCTGGGCGACGGTTGTCGACGTACCGAGTACCCCTGCGAGTAGCCATCTTGATGCGTTCTGCATGTGGACTTCCTGTTTTGTTTTTATTGTTTTCGTGACGTTGGCCGAGCCTTTTCCCTACAGCGAAAAATTGTGCAAATCGAAGAAAAAAGGGTGCCACATCGAAAATACGCTGCTACATTGACGATGTTAACGTTAACTTTTATAAAAACAAAAATAAAGAGGGCTCTATGAAACAGCTGAAATCTCTTCTTCCCGCCGCGCTGCTCACCCTGTCTGCCGGTTTTTCTGCGCTGTCGAACGCAGCCGATCTGACGATCTCGTGCGGGGCCGTCGGCGCTGAATTGCAACTGTGCAAGGAGGCAGTCGATAGCTGGTCAAAACAGACCGGCAACAACGTTCAGGTGGTATCCACGCCTAACTCTGCGACCGAGCGCCTGTCGTTCTACCAGCAGATCCTCAGTGCCCAGTCCACCGACATCGACATCATTCAAATCGACATGGTGTGGCCGGGAATGCTCGCCAAACACCTGACGGACCTGCGCGAACTGCTTCCGGCGACTGCGACACAAGGCTATTTCCAGGCCCAGGTGGACAACGCCACCGTCGACGGCCGACTGGTGTCGATGCCTTGGTTTACCGATTCGGGGCTGCTGTACTACCGCAAGGATCTGCTCGACAAGTACCAACAGCAGGTCCCCCAAACCTGGGAGGACATGACCGCTACCGCCAAAAAAGTGCAAAAGGCCGAGCGCGATGCGGGGAACGCCACTATGTGGGGCTACGTATTCCAAGGGCGCGCCTATGAAGGCCTGACGTGCAACGCCCTGGAATGGATCAGCAGCCAGCCGGACGGCGGACTGGTCAACCCGCGCGGAGACATCGTGGTCAACAGCCAGGCCTCAAGAGTCGCGCTGACCCTGGCCAAAAGCTGGGTCGGCGACATCTCCCCGCCCGGCGTCCTCAATTACACCGAGGAAGAAGGCCGCGGCGTGTTCCAGTCGGGCAATGCGCTGTTCATGCGCAACTGGCCTTATGTCTGGGCCTTGGTGCAAAGCAAGGACAGCGCGATAAAAGACAAGGTCGGCGTCGCGCCCCTGCCCAGTGGCGGCGCGAACGGCACCCACGCTTCAACGCTCGGCGGCTGGGGACTGGCGGTTTCGCGCTACAGCCGCAACCCCAAGCTTGCGGCAGAACTGGTTGCCTACCTGACCAGCGCCCAACAGCAAAAACAGCGTGCCCTGGCAGGTGCCTACAACCCGGTCATCGAGTCCCTGTATGCCGACCCCGAGTTGCTCGCGGCGATGCCTTACTACCCGCAGTTGCACAGCATCCTCAGCAACGGGGTCATGCGCCCCGCCGCCATCACGGCCAACGGCTACCCACGCGTCTCCAACGCATTCTTCGATCGGGTGCATAGCGTGCTGGCGGGCGATATTCCGGTCGATCAGGCACTGGTCGAACTGGAACGCGAACTGACCCGCATCAAACGCCGGAACTGGTAAGCCACACGTAAGGAAATCAACATGCCTGTCTCTTCTACCGACTACCCCGGAGACGACGAACTCGTCACCCGGGAAACGCCCGTACAACGTCGCAGGCTACGCGCCGCCTGGCTGTTTCTGACGCCGATGCTGGTGTGCCTGGTGCTGGTGGCGGCCTGGCCGTTGCTGCGCACATTCTGGTTCAGCCTGACCGACGCCGATCTGTCGGATACCGGCAGTGGCTCATTCGTGGGCCTGAGCAATTATCTGCTCTTCGACGGCGTCATCTGGTCTGGCGTTCTGGTCGATCCGCAATGGTGGAACGCGGTGCGCAACACCCTGCATTTCACCGTGGTGTCGGTCGGGCTGGAAATGGTTCTGGGACTGATGGTGGCGTTGCTGTTGAACGTCAAGTTCACCGGCCGCGCGCTGGTCCGTGCGTTGATTCTGATCCCGTGGGCGATTCCGACCATCGTCTCGGCGAAGATCTGGTCGTGGATGCTCAATGACCAGTTCGGCATCATCAACCACATGATGCTGGGCCTGGGCCTGATCGACGCGCCGCTGGCCTGGACCGCAGATGCGGACCTGTCGATGTGGGCAGTGATCATCGTCGACGTCTGGAAGACCGTGCCCTTTGTCACCCTGCTGATGCTCGCGGCACTGCAGATGCTGCCAAGCGATTGTTACGAAGCCGCCCGGGTCGACGGCATTCATCCCGTGCGGGTGTTCTGGCGTGTCACCTTGCCGTTGCTGATGCCCGCCTTGTTGGTCGCCGCAATCTTTCGCATCCTCGACTCGTTGCGGGTCTTCGACGTCATCTACGTACTGACCTCCAACTCTTCGAGCACCATGAGCATGTCGGTCTATGCCCGCCAGCATCTGGTGGAGTTCCAGGACGTCGGCTACGGCAGCGCCGCCTCCACCCTGCTGTTTCTGGTCGTGGCCGTGATTGCCATGCTTTACCTGTACCTCGGACGCCGCCAGCTGGAGGTGCGCTCATGAACCTGCGCCCACTGAAGAAATTGCTGCTGCGTCTGGCCTTCTGGGGCCTGGTCGGGGTCGTGCTGCTGTACGCGATCTTCCCTTTCTATTACGCCGTCCTGACCTCGCTGAAACCGTCCAGCGCCTTGTTTGAAGTGAGCTACTGGATCACCGAAGCCGACTTCTCCAATTACGCAGCGGTCCTCAGCCAGGCTTCATTCCTGCAGGCCATCGCCAACTCACTGGTGGTTGCGCTGAGTGTGGTGGTGCTGGCGCTGTTCCTCGGCCTGACGGCGTCCTATGCCTTGGGCAGGGTCAAGTTCCGAGGCCGCGGCACGGTGCTGATGATGGTGCTCGGGGTCTCGATGTTTCCTCAGGTCGCGGTGCTGTCGGGACTGTTTGAAGTGATCCGCGCACTGGGTCTGTACAACACCTCATGGGCGCTGATCCTGAGCTACACGATTTTTACCCTGCCCTTCACCGTCTGGGTGCTGACCACGTTCATGGGGCAACTGCCACATGAACTGGAAGAAGCGGCAATCATGGATGGCGCATCGCCCTGGGTCACGCTGACCCGCGTGTTGTTGCCGTTGCTGTGGCCCGCACTGGTCACGACCGGCCTGCTGGCGTTCATTGCCGCGTGGAACGAGTTCCTGTTTGCCCTGACCTTCACCCTGACAGACGCGCAACGAACGGTCCCGGTCGCCATCGCCCTGATCTCGGGTGGCAGCTCCCACGAATTGCCCTGGGGTCTGTTGATGGCGGCGTCGGTGCTGGTGACCGTGCCACTGGTGATTCTGGTGCTGATCTTCCAGCGCCGCATCGTTTCCGGCCTCACTGCCGGCGCGTTGAAAGGTTGATGCACACAACTGACAAGGAACAGCATCGTGATGAAATTGAAGCTAGCCAACATCAACAAGCAATTGGGCGGTACGCGTATTCTGCGCGACGTCAGCCTGGAGATCGCTGCAGGTGAGTTCGTTGTGTTCGTTGGCCCGTCGGGCTGCGGAAAGTCGACGCTGCTGCGCTTGATCGCCGGCCTGGATTCGATCTGTGCTGGCGACCTGCTGATCGACGGACGACGGGTCAATGACCTGGAACCACGCGAGCGTGGTGTCGGTATGGTCTTTCAGTCCTACGCCCTGTACCCGCACATGAGCGTCTACGACAACATCAGTTTTGGCCTCAAGCTGGCCAAGACGGAAAAAAGCAGCCTGCGCGAACGCGTGCTGAAAACCGCGCAGATCCTGCAACTGGACAAACTGCTGCAGCGCAAGCCCCGGGAATTGTCCGGCGGGCAACGCCAGCGTGTGGCCATGGGCCGAGCCATGGCGCGGGAACCGGACATCCTGTTGTTCGATGAACCGCTCTCCAACCTGGACGCCTCGTTGCGGGTTCAGATGCGCAACGAAATCGCCCGGCTCCACAAGCGGCTGGGCTCGACGATGATCTACGTCACCCACGATCAGGTCGAGGCGATGACCCTGGCGGACAAGATTGTTGTGCTCAACGGCGGTCAGGTCGAACAGGTCGGCTCACCACGCGAACTCTACGAGCGCCCTGCCAGCCTTTTCGTCGCCGGTTTTCTGGGCTCGCCGAGAATGAATTTTCTGCCCGTGAGCTTGCAGGCACCGGGTCGCAGTAGTCTGATCGATATCCCGGCACTGGGCATGAAATCCCTGCCCTTCGACAGCTCGAATCTGACCGAGGATGCGCAACTGACCCTGGGTGTTCGCCCGGAGCACATCACCCTTAATGCTGCGAACAACGGCGTTGGCGTCACGGTGACCGGTATCGAATACCTGGGCAGCGAGGTCTATGTGCACCTGGCTACCGGGGCGAGCGAGCCCTTGATTTGTCGCTGCGATGCCAAGGCCGGCTGGCAGGTGGGCGACCAGGTCGCGCTGCAATTCGACGACAGCAACCTGCACCTGTTCGACGCCGATGGCCTGGCGTTGAAGCGTCATGCAGACGCCAGTCACCACCTGACACCCGGCACCACACCGCACCTCGTACAAGCAGGCACCCTATGAGTTTTTCTGCAAACGCCATGAGCAACCCGATGTCTCCCGCCCTCGAGCGCGCGCACCATGCGCTGGAAGAGGGCCTGTCGCAGCTCGTCCACGATTATCGCCCCGGTTATCACCTGGCCCCGCCGGCAGGCTGGATGAACGACCCCAACGGGGTGGTGTTCTTTCGCGGCGAATATCATGTGTTCTATCAGCACCACCCGTTCGACGCGAAATGGGGCCCGATGTACTGGGGCCATGCGAAGAGTGCCGATCTGGTCCATTGGCAGCACCTGCCCATTGCCCTGGCACCCGGTGATGACTTCGACCGGGACGGTTGTTTTTCCGGAAGTGCAGTGGTGTGTGGCGATACCCTGGCGCTGATCTACACCGGGCACACATGGCTGGGTGACGTGGGCGATGAGCGTTTTATCCGTCAGGTACAGTGCCTGGCCACCAGTACCGACGGCATCAGCTTCAGCAAACACGGCGCCGTCATCGACACCCCGCCGCAAGACGAGATGATTCATTTCCGTGACCCGAAGGTCTGGCGACAGGATGGTCACTGGTACCTGATTGCCGGCGCACGCCTGGGTGACAAACCGCTGCTGCCTATCTATCGATCCAAGGAGCTGCACGCGTGGGAATTCGTCAGCTATGTGTCCACAGGCGCCGAAGGCGACGGCTATATGTGGGAATGCCCGGACCTGTTTGGCCTCAATGGACGCGACATACTGCTTTACTCCCCCCAGGGCATGCCGGCACAGCGCTACGAGCGACTGAACCGGTTCCACACCGGCTATCGAGTGGGCCAGGTCGACAGTCAATGGCAATTCACCGGCGGGCCTTTTATCGAGCTAGACAGCGGCCACGATTTCTATGCGGCGCAGACGCTGGTGGCTGCCGATGGCAGACGTCTGCTGTGGGCGTGGGTCGACATGTGGGAGAGCCCGACCCCAACCGAAGCGCATCACTGGCGCGGCATGCTCGGCCTGCCGCGAGAACTTGAAGTGCGCGAAAATCGCCTCTGCGTACAACCCGCACGCGAGCTGACAGCGTTGCGCAACGAGTCACTGCCAGGCACTCCTTGGTGGAGCGAAGCCGGTAGCCAGTGGCTGACCGACATACACGGCGACATGCTCGAAATCCACGTGCATCTGGACCTGCTCGACTGTACCGAAGGTCACCTGGGCGTGGCATTGCGTTGCAGTCAGGATGGCCAGGAACAGACTCTGCTTTACTACGACGCGTCGCTGAAACGTTTGGTACTCGACCGTACTCAATCGGGTACCCACGTCAGCGGTCAGCGCAGCGTAGCGATAGATCCACAACAGAATCAGCTTGAACTGCGGATCTTCCTTGATCGCTCATCCATTGAGGTGTTCGAGCAAAACGGCAGTTTCAGCTTCAGCAGCCGCCTTTATCCACAGACCGACAGCCTGGGGGTGAAGCTTATTGCCAATGGAACCGGAGGCCGAGTCTGCATTGCCGACGCATGGCAACTCTCCTCGGGATACCTGTCGGTAAATCATTGAAGTCGCGAAAAAAATCAGGTCTCTGTAGCATGATAATCATCAGTCAACCCGACAGGCCCCGCCTCGCATGACCTCAGTTAAAGACGTTGCAAAACTGGCAGGTGTGTCTCTGATGACGGTATCTCGGGCGCTCAATGATCCGGGAAAACTGAGCCCCGAGACGTATCAGCGAGTACGCAACGCGATCGATGAGCTTCAATTCGTACCCAGCCTGTCGGCTCGCAGGATTCGCGGCGACAATCTGCAGACACGAACCATCGGCGTATTCGCCCTGGACACCGCAACGACGCCGTTCGCGGTCGAGCTGCTGCTGTCCATTGAACAGACCGCGCAGCAGGCAGGCTGGAACGTCTTTATCCTCAACCTGCTAAGCAACCCGCCCACCGACCAGAACATCGACCTGATGCTCTCGCACCGCCCCGACGGGTTGATCTTCAGTGCCATGGGCTTACGCAAAGTGAATATCCCCCAGCGCTTGAAGAGCAAACCGCTGGTGCTCGCCAACTGCGTAGCCGATGACAGCAGCCTGGTCAGTTATGTGCCGGACGACGAAACCGGTCAGTACCGTGCCTTGCACCACGCGTTCAGCAAGGGCTATCGACGCCCGCTGTTTATCAACCTGCCAAAACAGAGCCTGGCCTGGGAAATCCGCCAGGCGGGTATGCAGCGTGCCTGCGAGGCATTCGGTCTGGCTGGCGACGAACTCTTGCAATACAACCTGTCCGAGCATGACGCCTATTGGGAAACCGCCGCCATCCTTGCCCGGCACATGGTGGATGGCCGTCCGCAGTTCGACATTCTGATCTGCGGCAATGACCGCATTGCCTTTTGTGCCTACCAGTTGCTGCTGGGCCAAGGCCTGAAAATCCCTGGCGATGTCGCCGTGTTGGGTTATGACAACATGATCGGCATCGCCGAGTTGTTCATCCCTGCGCTGACCACGGTGCAACTGCCGTATTACGAGATCGGTCGCAACGCCGCCCGGCACCTGATCGACAGCCTTGACGTGTCAGGCTCTCAGCCGGTGGATTGCCCGCTGGTGGTCAGAGAATCTTTATGATTGAAGGGTGGGCGTCCGGCCACCCTAACAGTTTAGCTTTTTCCTTATTTTTCAAGCTTCTGCTGACGAATAGCTCAAATTAAGAAAGCTGTAGTCATCCCTCACTTATATAAACTCTCGCCCCAAAATAGCGCACTAAAAAATCAAGAATACAAAAAGGCGCACAACTAATAAATCAACTAACCTCCCCACCCTCAAGTAAAACCCTTAGTCGCCGATAGTTCTAAAACCGTAAAAATAAATTCTACAAGGAGGTCAGTGGCAATGAGAAACCTGAAAGTATCTGCACGCGCAGCACTCAGCTTTATGTTTATTGCGCTCCTATTGGTCG
Organism: Pseudomonas syringae KCTC 12500; assembly: GCF_000507185.2. Lineage (NCBI taxonomy): Bacteria > Pseudomonadati > Pseudomonadota > Gammaproteobacteria > Pseudomonadales > Pseudomonadaceae > Pseudomonas > Pseudomonas syringae. Next base: position 3,399,475 of record NZ_AYTM02000002.1, on the reverse strand, counting down.
CCTTGGGGGGGATTTCAGTATGGAAAATGGGAGACATTCGCGAGACCGCCAGAGACCTTGAAGACGACGCATTGGCCAGCGTGGTGGTTGCCGACCGGATCAATGCCTCAATGTTGCGCCTGAGACTGGAAGTCCGCCGAATGCTGTCCCAGACGGATCCGCAAGACATGGCCACGACGACCAGTACGATAGCCACGCTTAGCGAGGAATTAAAGAAACAAATCAAGCTCTATGTTCCTTTTGTTTCGGGCGAAAATGCGAACCCAAAAGAAGTGCAACTGTTTACGGTCGTCTCTGAGAACACTGACACAATGCTGGTTGCATTTGACGAAGTCACCTCACTTATTCGGCGACATACGCCGACTGAAGCGCTGGCCTATCTAAGCTCCAATGTGACCCCTGTGACCCGTGTTCTTGACGGCGCCGTGACCGGACTTGTTCAACTTAACATTGACGAGGCCGCGAATTCAGGAAAAGACTCCGAGGCGTCGTACCAAAGTGGTTTGACGTTTGTGATTTTTATTATTGCAGCCGCGACGCTGGCAACGATTGTGCTGGCCGTGCTGTTTACCAAAAGTATCGTCACACCGCTGCGCAATATGCTGCGGGTCAACGACACCATCGCCAAGGGTGATCTGCGCAGCGTGATTACTGTCACGGGCAAAGACGAATTTTCCGATCTGATGCGTTCTACCCAAGTGATGCAAAACAATCTGCGCGATACGATCAGGCTGATTGGCGATTCATCCACTCAACTGGCGTCCGCCGCCGAGGAAATGAATGCGGTCACCGAGGAGTCGAGCAGAGGTTTGCTGCGCCAGAATAACGAAATCGATCAGGCAGCTACCGCCGTCAACCAGATGACCGCTGCGGTTGATGAGGTCGCGCGTAATGCTGCCGCTGCCTCGGATGCAGCCAAAGCCTCTGATCAATCAACCCGCACCGGCGCAGCACGGGTCACCAGCACGGTCGACGCCATCGAGAAACTGAGCAAGACCGTCCAGAGCACCAGTGTCGATGTAGAGCGTCTGGCCGTGCAGTCCAAGGACATCAGCAAGGTATTGGAAGTCATTCGTACGATTGCGGAGCAAACCAATCTCCTGGCCCTGAACGCGGCCATCGAAGCGGCCCGGGCAGGTGAGCAGGGACGCGGTTTTGCAGTAGTGGCGGATGAAGTCAGAGCGCTGGCACATCGCACTCAGACCTCGACTCAGGAAATCGAGAAAATGATTGGCGACATCCTCACGGGCACTGCACAGGCCACCAAGGCCATGAGCGAAAGTTGCGATCAGGCCGATGGCACACTCACCATCGCTCATGAAGCAGGAGCAGCGCTGACCCTGATCGCGAAAGCGATCAATGAAATCAACGAAATGAACCTGATGATTGCAACCGCATCGGAGCAACAGGCGCAAGTCGCCCGCTCGGTCGACGGCAACCTGATGAGTATCCGCGATCTTTCCATTCAGAGTGCAACGGGGGCCAATCAGACAGCGGCGGCCAGTTCCGAGCTCTCAGTGCTTGCTGCAGACATGAACAAGCTGGTGGCGAGGTTTTCGCTTTAAAGGGTTTCTACTGCTTCAGGTCGGAATGCTGTGGATACTGATTCCACAGCATTCAGGGCAAATCAATTGCCTACATGACTCGTCAGAGGAGCGCACAACCGCTCCTCTGAGCCTGGAGCTTAATACGTGTCAGTCAGCACTGCCGGTCAGCAGTGTTCTTGTCGCCGCAGTAACATCCTCTTTACGCATCAGGCTTTCGCCGACCAGAAAGGTAGTAATGCCGGACTTCTTGAGTCGCAGACAATCGTTATGGTTGCCGATGCCACTTTCACCGACCAGCAGCTTGCCTGCGGGCACCATGGATGCCAGTCGCTCGCTTGTGCCGAGGTCTACTTCGAAGGTATGCAGGTTACGGTTATTGACACCGAGCAGCGGGGAGGACAGTTTGAGCGCACGCTCCATTTCATGTTCGTCATGCACTTCTACCAGGACGTCCATCCCCAGCGTCATGGCCGCACTTTCAAGTTCGGCAGCCAGGTCATCACTCAATGAGGCCATGATCAGCAATATGCAGTCCGCGCCCCAGGCACGTGCCTCATACACCTGATACGTATCAAACATGAAGTCTTTTCGTAACACAGGAAGGGCGCAAGCGTTTCGCGCATCGATGAGAAACTGCGGCGAGCCCTGGAAGCTTGGCGTGTCGGTCAGAACGGATAAACAGGCGGCGCCACCGGTTTCATAAGCCTTCGCCAGCTCGGGCGGGTTGAAGTCTTCGCGAATCAGGCCTTTTGATGGACTTGCTTTTTTGATTTCTGCAATTAAGCCTATCAGGCCCTGCTGCTCTTTTGCTTTCAGTGCTTTATAAAAACCGCGTGGGCTGGACTGTTCGAGGGCACGCTGTTCAAGGCGGCTGAATGGCAAGTCAGCTTTCGCCGCCTCTATTTCTTGAAGTTTGTAATGTTTTATTTTGTTTAGAATATCACTCATGACAGTCACTCATATTAGCGGGCAGTTTATTACGTTAATCCCTGTGGTGCTTGACGCAAGAACGCTCATCCTTGCCCTCTGGCAACATTTAAACCAGACTACCTTCACTGACCGACAAATAATAATTAAATTTAATTTATCAATCTTTAAATATCACACATCCTAAATATATCATAATGACTTATGATGTAAACCCAGAGAATAGGCTCTTCGATAACGTATTCCTTCATTGAAGCCAGGCGACCGGGATGGCAAAATAATATCAACTTACCGTTGCCGCCTGGATATAGCGTGCTGTTTCAGAAATAAAGTTTCTAATAAACGTATCTTTGCGTGCTCGTTGATTACACCACTGGCGGCTTAGAGCAGCGACGGGGCCGACAGCATCCTGGCGATCTTGCGCTCGCTATGGCGGGCTACCGAAGGGCAAACGTTTCCAACTGACGATGCGAGGTGACAGGTGTCTCAAGAACAGTTCATACAGATGCTCGATGAAAGCTACCGACATTGGACCGGCCACGGACTGCCGTCCCCTCGGCAACTGGACTCGCAACAACGCCTCACCTGGCTGCATACACAAGCTCCCTATAGCCTGTTGGCCCACGATGGCGCCACGGACCCGCGCTTTACCTACGTGAACGAATGCGCGCTGCAATGCTTCAAGTACCCGCGCGACAGTTTCATCGGCATGCCCTCACGTTTCAGCGCCTCGGAGCTCGATCGTGCTCAGCGTCAGGTATTGCTGGAGCAAGTCACCGCCAACGGCATCGCTGAGGGCTACAGCGGCTGGCGAGTGGATGCGAATAATCAACCGTTCATGATCTACGCAGGTGTGGTGTGGACCTTATTGAATTCGCAAGGCCAGGCGTGCGGGCAAGCCGCGTTGTTCTGGCCGGATGAGCAGCGTATCGGCGTTGTGGATTAAGGTTTTTCGGAATGGTTGTCTGCTCATGCTCGAGCAGACAACCTGACCAACCACCTTGTCCAGAAGCATCACCCCACGCTCCATCCTGCCGATTCGATGACGCAGAAGTCCTCGCTTCCCAGTGCAAATCTATCCCCCGTCAAACGTCCGATCACCTCAAGCTGGTCGTTTCATTCATGGCTGCGCCCGTGCTCTGGAATCAACTGACTTTGTACACGCCTGAAGCACCGCGCCTCCAATCAAAGCGCTGTCTCGCACCGTTTATCCGGGTCGATTGCGCAGCTGTGGTCGAACTCTTGTTGAACTCCGGCCAAACTCGACCTTCCCCGAAAGTGCTTCTTTCCAGACTTTCCGGATGCGGGTAAAAAGACACCACGATATGCGATTTGCGCCTCAGGGCAGCCATCGGATACGGGCTTTTTAACAGCGCCAACCGATACATTGCGATCCACCCCAAACCCCGCCTCGGCGGGGTTTTTCATTGGGCGAAATACAAGGAGACCCGTGCAAATGTTGAAAGACTACCGATGCGGACAGTGCAAGAAGCTGCTGGCTCGCATGGGTGACTACACCGAACTCCAAATCAAGTGCCCCCGCTGCGGGACGCTGAATCATGTGAAGGCCGCGAGCCTCGAGTTATCGCCTTTGAGCGAAAGAGGTACAGCAGCGTCGCTGCTGCCTCCCAAAGCTATTTAAAGGTATCAATTATGTCCAATAGCAGCTCTGCTGTAATCCAGCACAAAAATAGTCCTCTCGTAGGTAACATCAAATACGCCCCCACTGTCTGGTCCCGCGCCGATGCGCTGAAGGTCAATGAAAATGACCCGACCACCACGCAGCCACTGGTCAGTGCGGACTTCCCGGTCATGAGTGATACGGTATTCATCTGGGACACCATGCCGCTGCGCGAGCTGGATGGCACGGTGGTTTCGGTCAACGGCTGGTCGGTCATCCTGACCCTGACGGCTGACCGTCACCCCAATGATCCGCAATACCTCGACGCCAATGGCCGTTATGACATCAAGCGTGACTGGGAAGATCGTCATGGCCGCGCACGCATGTGCTACTGGTACTCGCGTACCGGCAAGGACTGGATCTTTGGTGGTCGCGTAATGGCCGAGGGTGTATCGCCCACCACGCGAGAGTGGGCGGGCACCCCGATATTGTTGAATGACAAAGGCGATATTGATCTTTATTACACCTGCGTCACGCCCGGCGCAGCGATCGCCAAAGTACGTGGCCGTATTGTGACGTCCGATCAGGGCGTGGAGTTGAAAGACTTTACTCAGGTCAAAAAACTGTTCGAGGCCGACGGCACCTATTATCAAACCGAAGCGCAGAACTCGACCTGGAACTTTCGCGACCCCAGCCCGTTCATTGATCCCCATGACGGCAAGTTGTATATGGTGTTTGAAGGCAACGTCGCCGGTGAACGCGGTTCGCACACAGTAGGGAGTGTCGAACTGGGTCCTGTGCCACCAGGTCATGAAGACGTGGGAGGGGCCAGATTCCAGGTAGGTTGTATCGGCCTGGCGGTCGCAAAAGATCTCACTGGTGAAGAGTGGGAAATACTTCCGCCCTTGGTGACAGCCGTCGGCGTGAACGATCAGACCGAGCGCCCGCACTATGTCTTTCAGGACGGCAAGTATTACTTGTTCACCATCAGTCACAAGTTTACGTATGCCGATGGTATTACAGGACCAGACGGTGTCTACGGTTTTGTCGGCGAACATTTGTTCGGCCCGTACCGGCCAATGAACGCTTCCGGCCTGGTGCTCGGCAATCCGCCCGAGCAGCCTTTCCAGACGTATTCCCACTGCGTCATGCCGAACGGCCTGGTGACTTCATTCATCGACAGCGTGCCCACCGAAGGTGAGGATTATCGTATCGGCGGCACCGAGGCGCCGACGGTGAGAATCCTGTTGAAGGGGGATCGCTCGTTCGTGCAGGAAGAATATGACTACGGTTACATTCCTGCGATGAAAGACGTGCAACTGAGCTGACACGCCGTCCACGTACGATGCCTGAAGAACGCCTGTGCAAGCAGGCGTTCTTCAGGCGTTCAGCCCAGCAACTCGCTCATCGCGATAATCTGCTCGGCCATGGTTACCTACCAGCGTCTTGGAAGGTGTCGTACTCGTTAATGAATAGGCATTTCAAAATGCCCATGCATGGACAGCGTATTTCGTTTCCTCAGACCCCAGCACAAAGGAGAAGCCGCAATGGCGACCGCGAAGAAAAATCTCAAGGCGACTTGGGTCGCAACCGTTACGAATCTTGACTGGCCGTCAGTCTCATCTCTGGCCATCACTGATGAGGCTGCACGTGTCAATACACAGAAAGAAGAGTTGACCAGCATTCTTGATGACCTTGTGGCAATGAAAATGAATGCGGTTATATTCCAGGTTGTTCCCTGCGCAGATGCATTCTACGCATCAGACCTGCTTCCATGGTCGAAATACCTGACGGGAACCCTCGGGAAAAATCCCGGCTTCGACCCACTGGCTTATGCTGTTGAGCAGGCACACGCTCGTCATATTGAGCTGCACGCATGGGTGAACCCGTACCGCGTATCAATGAACACCAGTGATGCCACAATAGAAGAGTTGAATAACTCATCCTCTGACTCGCCGGCCAGTGTGTTTAAACTGCATCCTGAATGGACAGGAACATCAGCGAAGCGCTTTGTGCTCAATCCCGGCATACCTGAAGTTCAGGCGTGGGTGAGTCGTATTGTTGAAGAAATTGTCACTCGATACGATGTTGATGCCATTCAGTTCGATGATTACTTTTATTATGAATCCGCAGAGTCCCTGCTCAATGATGATGCGACCTACAAGACCTACAATACGACCTTTACCACAAAGGCCGACTGGCGACGGAATAACACGTATTCGCTGGTTGATGCATGCCAAAAAAAAATAGCCGCCGTTAACACGGATGTCTTGTTTGGTATCAGTCCGGCAGGCGTCTGGCGGAATAAATCTAACGACCCGCTGGGGTCTGATACGCAGGCCGGTGCGTCCAACTATGACTTCGCGTATGCAGACACGCGGAAATGGGTCATTGACGGCATCATTGATTATATTGCCCCGCAGGTCTACTGGCCGTTTGCCCGGGAGGTTGCCCGCTATGATGTCATCACACAGTGGTGGGCGGATACCGTCAGGGGTACCGGCACAGCGTTATATATTGGTATGGCTCTGTATAAAGTGGGAACGGCATCAGCAGCCGAGCCCGACTGGACGGTTGAGGGAGGCGTGCCTGAAATGACCCGTCAGCTTGACCTGAATGATTCTCTGGCTGAGGTGTCCGGGTGCATGTTTTTTCGACATATATTTCTGCGGGCCTCACAGACTCAGCAGGTGGTTGACTACCTGAAGCGTCGCTGGGCCGACGTCTAATTTTTTGTTGGGCTTCTGCGCAATGGGGAAGCCCTTGTAATAAGGCTTTTTTAAAATGGATTTCGCCCGCTCAATACAAGCAATATTGGCTCAACCGTTCGTTGAAATCGTCCTCAAGTTTCCATTCTTGAGAGATGCGCAACGGATGTCATGGTGAATTTTCCTGGCGGCTGGATATAGACGTAGCTCCACGACTAGACGCTCCATGAAGATTATTTATTTTTCCACGTGGTAGACACCGGATTTGTGACGGTATTTTTTTCCTGGGTATAAGTGCCGTTCTGCTGGGCAAGGGCCTCGCCGGTATCAACAATCGCGTTCTGGATGAATATGTTTTGCTTGTCTCCACGAACGAACGTTAACTGATGAAAGGCCGTTTTATTCCCCCAGTCGCTAGAAGGCAGAGAAATGAAACGCACCGTGAACGTTTCCTCATCTACATTGCCCTCTATGGAGTAAACGCCATAGTGGTTTTCACCCTGCGAAATCAGTTTGTAGGTGCCGTTATCGTAGTAATAAATTTCGGCATCGGGGAACGGTTTTTTGTCGTACATTTTACGGTAATGCAGCACTTGCTTAATGGTGGGCTGGCCGAAGCTAACCGTCAGTTCTTTACCATCCACCGAGGTGGTCAGTCCTTCGGCGTGAGCACCGTTCATGAGCATTAGCAGACTTGTGGTTACCGTTGTGATTAATTTCACTTCACTTTTCCTCGTCTGATTCTATGGATGACGTTGCGTCAACGTACTGAGACTGTTACCTACGTTGGCAATGTTACAATTTTCGGGTATGTACTGCATACCATTTATGAACTAGCCAGCCTGCGGCTGCCAAATGCCCATCGCGTAGCATCAGGAAACCGCGTGGTCCATCAGAGCTACCACAGAGCTGCGCTTTAATATGACAACTGCAATACATCATAAAGCCCACCTATCCTCATTGCTCACTTCGCTGAGAATGAATGTATGCGACATATAGGCCCCGAAATGCTGGAACTGGCCGGATGGGTCGGCAGGTCAGGCTAATCAACTGCATTAGAGCTTTGTAGACTTACTCAATCTGCCATTATCGGCCGATGTATAGCGCTGCCGAAGGACACCTTTTCTGTTGGACTCAAAGCGGGTGCTCTTGAGTCCTGATCTTCAACCCTGATACAGCTGGGCGAAAATGGTCGGGGTAACCTGAAGGGTAAACAGCGGCAGACTGTGCCGGTGATACTCAGCCAGGCAGAACAAGAAGAGTACAATCAAATCACGCGCAGCGACCAGCACCGATTCGCAAGACTGGGCGCACTGCGTCAACCCTTGGCTGAAGACACCGTCGACCAGCAGCTGTGGCAGATGCTCATGGACAATCGCGCTTTGGCCAGCGATCCCATTGATCCAGAGGCGGAGGCGTCGAGCAAAAAGGCTCTTGCCGAAACTATCTACGTGTTAACAAAATTGAACAAAGCGACAAAAATAGGTGCCTGGCTGCGGAACCTCAAAAAAAAGACTGTCGTTCTTTATAACAACCAAGGAGGCTGACTTTGCCAGCCTTCATCGTCATCCGGTTTAGCGATCACCTATTAGCCGGCGTGGAGCCTTGATCAGGAGGGTTGTCGCGACGGCACTCCTCCCACTCCCTGCTTCCCAATGCCTCAGCGAATAACCTGAATCAATCGTAAGCGCTCCATAAACCCCACTTGGCTAAACTTGGCTGAAGATGGGGTTTATGGAGCGCTTACCCATATTTCGCATCAGGCGGCGGCTGAGCGTGGTCTCACCTGAAAATGCACCCAACAAAAAAGGCGTCCCGAAGGACGCCTTTTTTGTTGGACTCAAAACCACTGTTCTTGAGTCCTGATCTTCAACCCTGATACAGCTGGGCGAAAATGGTCGGGGTAAGGGGATTCGAACTCCTGACATCCTGCTCCCAAAGCAGGCGCGCTACCGGACTGCGCTATACCCCGATGATGCTAAAAAACACCTCCGAGGAGGCGTTTTCTATTTGGGTGACGCTTGTGGCGTCACTCCCTAAGATCCAGCCAGATACAAACTGACTAAAAATGGTGGGTCGTGTGGGATTCGAACCTACGACCAATTGGTTAAAAGCCAATTGGTCGTAACGCTGAGGCAGGACCCCGCTTGAGATCGTTCAGTATCCCAAACCGCAGTCTCTAATGTCCCCATTAGAGGCTTTAAATCATGTACATAACCTCGCTTTTGTCCACCAAAGGTGGTGTCGGTAAAACCACTTTGGCTGCCAACATCGGCGGCTTCTGCGCCGACGCCGGCTTGAGGGTCCTCCTCATCGACATGGACCCTGTACAGCCTTCACTGTCCTCCTATTACCCAATGGCACAGGAAGTCAGCGGCGGCATATTCGACCTCATCGCACATAACCTGACTGATCCAGAGCGAATCATATCGAGGACAAGCATCCCGAACCTGTCCTTGATCTTGTCGAACGACCCCAACAACCAGTTGATTAGCCTCCTGCTTCAGGCTGCGGATGGTCGTCTGCGATTGGCTTCTCTGCTGAAAGCTTTCGAGGGTCAATTCGACCTGATTCTCATTGACACCCAAGGCGCACGAAGCGTCATGTTGGAGATGGTGGTTTTAGCGTCAGATCTTGCTGTATCCCCGTTGCCACCAAACATGCTCAGCGCCCGCGAGTTTAACCGTGGGACGTTGCAAATGCTTGATGGACTGCGTCCTTACTCGAGGCTTGGCCTGCACGTCCCTCCAATCAAGGTTGTAGTCAACTGCCTCGACCAGACCGTCGACGCTCGCGGGATTCATGACGCCATCAGAAAGACCTTCGCGGACAACATGGAAGTCGATGTCCTCAACAGCACAGTTCCTGCTTCAGTAATTTTCCGCGAGGGATCTACAGCAGGCATGTCGGCACATCGGCTCGAATACAAAAAACCTTCCAATCGACGCGCGCCGAGCGCGCTTCAGGTCATTCGAGAGCTTGTGGTTGAGCTTTTTCCGCAGTGGACCGACCGTTTCGAGGTGATGACTGAATCCGCCGTAGAGGCCCTGGTAAAAGGGGGTCAATGAGATGGCAAAGACAAATCTCACGGAAGCTTCCGGCATTACTCCTCAGTTGATGCAGAAGCTCAACGAGCAGTACAACTCATCACAACTGCGCGCCGCTCAGACCAAGCTTACGAACACGTCACGTGAGCTCCGCAATTTAAGCTCCGGCCATAAGATGGGCCGCGGCTTGATTAGTCGACTGGGTGATCACTTGAGCGTGGAACAGCGTGAACTGCTCTCACAGGCCGCGCAGCTCCTTGAATCAGTGAACTCTCATGTCGAGCATGCCAAGGAAAAACGTGTACGCGACGAGAAAGCGGTTAAACGTCGGCAGGAGGCTCGGAACGCAAGAGCGAAACTACTGATTGCGGCTACATATCCCCTGCCCACTGAGAGCCTGGACCAGAAACTTGAGCTCCTGAAAACGGCGCTGTTATTCAACCGCATCGGCGCATATGACAGTTTCTACTCCGCAGTCGAGCTTAATAGCGAGATCCGAAGCACCTTACTGACGCCGTTTAGCAGACTGATAGGTTGGGGAAGCCTGACCGCTTACCGACTCAGTTGCCTAGGCTCGCTTCGTATCCGGCTCGTTGAGGCACTGACTAATGACATCTCTTACGACGATGGATCTGAGGTCGAGGATCGGCTAGCCGCTCTGCAGTCAAAAGTCCGTGATGCGAATGCTAAAGCCGCGCTCACAGATGAAGAACATGAAACCCTCAGACTCTGGAAAGAGGCTCTGGCAGTTGAGGCAGTACCGCAGGTACGGCCATGAGCATTGACCGCCAACGGATAATCGACAAAGTCATCAAATGCTTCGCACTGGCACGTTCTGCGGGTGCCTCTCCTAATGAAGCGGAGACAGCCCTGCGGCAAGGCCGCAAGCTTATGGAGCAGTACCAGCTAGAAGAGCTTGAGGTGGACGCCCACCTCGCACGTGAGGCGTCAGTATCTGCCGGCACAAAGCGAGCGCCAGCGAGTTGGCTGCACAGCCTGGCGGGCACGTGCGCGAGCGCTTTCGACTGCGATTGTTTTGCTTTCCCCTCACGGCCTGGAGACTGGCATTTCAAGTTCGTCGGGTTGGGTGTGTCGCCCGATCTGGCGTGCTATGCCTATTCCGCGCTTCATCTGCAGCTTGTTTCGGCGCGTCGTCAGCACGTATCGCAGCTCAAACGCTGCAATCCAACCACCAAAAGACGACGTGGACGGATTTTTGCCGAAGCATGGATCAATGCAGTGGCCAGCAACGTTTACAAGTTCGCTGGGCGACAAAACGCTGAAACTCAACAAGCGATAAGCGCTTACCTCAGCCTGCACCACCCTACCTTGGTCGAAAAAGATCTTGAGCCCACCTCTGTTAAGGGCCACGACCTGAGATCTCAGCATCAGGGCTGGATGCAAGGTTCTACAGCGGCATTGCACAGAGGCGTCGATCAGCACTCTCCGTCCCCGGCAAGAATCGGGAGGGCTTGATGGACATTTCTCATATGGCACCTCCCCACTCCGTGGAAGCCGAACAAGCTGTGCTTGGCGGACTGATGCTTGATAACGAGTCTTGGGACCTGATCGCAGACCGTATCAAAGCCGATGATTTCTACCGGGCCGAGCACCGTCTGATATTCCAGAGCATTGCTGGGCTGGCTGAATCGAACAGGCCATTTGACGTGGTCACGGTTTCCGACTCCATTGCAGCAATAGATGCTGCTGGGGGCTTGGCTTATCTCAGTGAGCTCGCCAAAAACACCCCTTCTGTGGCCAACATCAAGGCTTATGCAGAAACAGTGAGTAACCGAGCTCATCTACGCCGGATTATTTCACACGGCTATGCATGTACCCGGGAGGCTTCAGATCCTCAAGCGAATGCGTCTGAGGTTCAGGACGTCATCGAGCAGCAACTTTTTGCTTTGGGGCAAGGACGGCAGACTTCCGACTTTGTGGACGTCAACCAGATGCTTATGCAGGTGGTCGACAAGATCGATCTTCGCTTCAACGCTGGGGAGTCGGTCGTTGGATTGCCCACAGGGCTTTCCGATCTTGATGAATTGACGGGCGGACTACAACCAGCCGATCTGATCATCATTGCGGCCAGACCCTCCATGGGCAAAACCAGCCTGGCGCTCAACTTGGTAGACGCTGCGCTTCAAAAAGATGCTCAGGCCACTGTTCAGGTCTACAGCCTCGAGATGCCGGCAGAGGCGATCATTTACAGGCTCATCTCGATCCTGGGGCACCTGAACCTGGAGAAGTTGATACGCGGGCAGTTGGAGGATGAGGACTGGCCGAAGCTCGCGATGGCAGTGCAAAAGATCAACTCGTATGGCGATCGCCTTGTAATTGATGATCAAGCTGACCTCACTCCCTCGGCAATCCGTGCGCGGGCTCGCAGAGGCGCACGGCGTTTCGGAAAGCCAGTCCTGATATTGATCGATTATCTGCAAATGATGAAATGTCCAGGTAAAGAAAATCGGACAAATGAAATCAGTGAGATATCTCGGTCACTCAAGGCTTTGGCCAAAGAGTTCGACTGTCCTGTCGTGGCGCTCTCTCAGCTCAACAGAGAACTTGAGCGGCGTCCGAACAAGCGACCTATCAATGCAGACCTCCGTGAGTCGGGCGCGCTTGAGCAAGACGCTGACCTGATTCTGTTCGTGTATCGGGACGAAGTTTACAACCCCGACAGCGAGCAAAAAGGGATCGCCGAGCTCATTCTCAGCAAGCATCGAAACGGCGCGCTAGGCACCGTCCGAACGGCCTTCATCCCCCAACACACTCGTTTCGAAAACCTCTCGGCCGCCGCATGGCAAGGAGCTCGATCATGAGCGCGCGCAATAAACCTCTTTGCATAACTCATGAGTGCCGCACGTGCGGCCACCACCACCCTTTCACTGCGGTCATGCCAGCAGGAAAACGCGCGCCCGAGTGCCCTTCGTGCCATAGCGGTGAAGTCGTAGAACTGGAGCTGGTGCACCCACAGTGGAGCGTTGTGGCCTCCAGTAAGGCACCAGACAGCAAGGAGTACACCGTCGTGTTCCGCATGAGCCCAGGTACTTCCAGAAAAGCCTTCATGAAAAAACTCACTGACACCTTTGTCGACCACGAGGTTGAAATCCTAGAGATCCAGTCGGGTGACAAGCTCGGCGGATCGGGAGGCCAGTGACATGCAGCTATATCACACCACTGAAGAAGATTTGCCGGTCCAGTCGGACCGGGAAAAAGAGCGCCTCCGGAGCGATATCGAGAAGGCGATGGCTGATTACTTAAGTCGTGGGGGCGCTATCAATCAGGTTGAAGCCAGCAAGCGCTCGAATGACAGCTCATTCATTATCAACTGTGAAAAAGCCGCACAGTTGAAGGCGGATACCAGCGCTCGTGGGCGGAAAAAAACAAACGATCTGACCGACACAGAGCTGGCGCGACTGCTGAAAGCCCACTGCACAGCAGGGGCATCACTGGCGTGCGCCGCTGCGACGCTCAATCAAACGCGGAAGCGTTGTGAAGCCATAGCTCGTCGCTATCAGATCCCCTTCCGCTCTGCTGCTTTTACAAAAGCGAGGGCGCGGTCATGAGCAATACATCTACGTCTCTTCGAGGCAGGAAAAAGTCCCTGCAGGACTTGGCTGACTTCGCCATCTCACAGGGATGGGCAGTGCATCGCACTCATGGTGGGCATATCAAGTTCACCAAAGGTGGATGTTCACCCATCTTCACTTCTTTCACACCCAGCGACCACAGGGCCGGCCTCAATGCTCGCGCTCAATTGCGCCGCGCACAAAACCAAAGCCAGATTGGAGATCGCCATGCTGAATAACGAAGCTGTGAATATTCGTGAGGACGATAAAGACGAGAAATTCGTCATCCGCCTACCTACCGGAATGAGGGGCCGGGTCCGTGGGGCTGCGAAAGCAAACCATCGCTCGATGAACTCAGAAATCATAAGCCGTATTGAAGCGACGCTCCGTCACGAGCAGGAGATTGCGAGGCTTACGGCTGTGATCGATGTGCTGCTCAAAGGCGGAACACCCACCAGCAACGTCATCCAACTTCCTGAGGCGGGCCAATAATCATGGCTGGCAAACTGACTGCAGATGAAATCTCGGGCAAGTTGTTACAAGGCTCATTCAGTCGTTCTGGCCCGACGGTTGATCAACTGCCGGACCCGATTGTAGATACGCCCATGGTTCTTACCCTGGACGAGATGAAAGCCTTCGAGCAAAACCCTCGCACCGTAACCAATGCGAAGTACAAGGAGATCAAAGACTCCATCAGGCAGCGCGGCTTGGATCACCGCCCTACAGTAACGCGTCGACCTGGCGAAATTAAATTCACCATCAACAACGGCGGCAATACACGTCTGCAGATTCTTCGGGAGCTGTACAGCGAAACCGGCGAAGACCGTTTCTATCGACACAATGTTCTGTTTCGGCCCTGGGACTCAGCACGTGGGGAGATTATCGCTCTCACAGGTCACCTTTCGGAGAACGATCTTCGCGGTTCTCTAATGTTCATAGAAAGGGCTGTGGGCATAGAAAGTGCCCGCGCCATTTATGAGAAAGAAGCCGGTGAGTCCATATCTCAAAGGGAGCTGGTTCGAAGGCTAAGTGCCGACGGCTATCCGGTTTCCCAGTCACATATCAGCAAGATGCAGGATACGGTTCGCTGCCTTCTTCCAGTAATACCCAGTGCGCTTTATTCAGGGTTAGGAAAACCTCAGATCGAGCGTCTCCTTTCGCTACGCAAGGCTGCTGGCCAGACCTGGCTCACGCATACAGAGGGGAAAGAACACATCCCTGACTTCGAAGGTTTGTTCCAGGACGTACTTTCGCTGTTCGATGGAGATGCAAGCGAGTTTGTATACGAGCGGGTTCAGGATGAGCTGATCAGTCACATGCAGTCGGGAACGGGGCTATCTTACGAGCAGCTCCTGCTCACACTGAGTGAAAATCAGAACCAAGCACGGCGTTCATCTGTGATCGACACGCCAGTGAGTTTGACGCCAGCTCAACAGCCTCGACCTGACGGTCTTCCGCCTGAGGGTGACGTTCCGGGTATCGATCAGCAACAGGAACCAGGCATTCAGGCTCCCCCATCTGAGGCTGACAAAACCAAGGGCAAACAGGACGTCTCACCGAAGTCCTCAAAAAACGAAGCTGACAAGCCGCCGCCTCAGGCTCCTGAACTCACCGAGGAGGAGCGCGCAGCAAGGGTTGCCGGGCATATCGTTAGCCCGATATCCACCACTGAACGTGTGCAGGATGTAAAGCGGCAGTTGGCAGCCCTCGATGGGGAAAATCTGCCCGACTTCAAGACAAATGCACTGATTTCGATACCCGTCCAAGCGGGTGGGTTACATCCTATCTCTGACGTCTGGTACATCGAACGTATCCTCGATCAGCCGGATGAATTGCGGCCGGTAATCGCTCAGCTCGCCCGGGAAATCGCCCACCTGTCAGGCATCAATCCTGACAGCGTGATTGATGTACCAGGTGGTTTGGGCTTCCTCTGCCAAGACCCTCCTGAGGATGTAGACCTCAGCGATCTGGCCAATAACGTACTGACCCTTCTCCAGTCGATTAGTGGCGTATACGCAATTGCCTTGATCAAAGAGTCCCCCGAGCAACCACTGGATGTGTCCGAGTTTCAGTTCACCGCAGCGCTGGCCCAGTTGCTGTTAGGTAGCCCGAGATACGAAGACCGTGAAGCAATTCTCCAGGGACGCTTGGACGATACCTGCATCGTGAAGCTTTTCCGACTCATTCGCCTCGGCCGACGGCTGGTGGAGCTGGAGATGGGAAGCGTCAGCGTGGTTCAGACCCCATGAGGTTTTTTTCCGACGTTGTGAGACAGGAGTTTGGTCATGTCGAAAAAACATAACCCCCTCAACGAAGCCATGGTCGCGCAAATTCTGCATCACTTGCGCAACGGTGAAGTGAGGCGTTGCCTTGATATGGGACTGGACCCAGAAATTCTGGCACTGCTCCAGCATCCCTCATCACAAAGTGTGTTGCTGAACTCTGCAGTTATCTGGTGCCGCGTGGCAGTTGATCCGGACATGGTGAAGCGTCTGCTGGCGAACAAGGAGCGCACTGATCAGGAAAACCGAATCGTGCAGCGCGCGCTTCGTTTGGGGGCGACGACCCCAATGCTGCAGGAGTTCTTCGGCATGTCCCCCCAAGAAGTTTCCTTGCAACGGGTACTGGTAGGTGTTCCTGGACGCCCTGGGCGATTCAGAGACATTCCCGATGACGCACCTCTGTGGCATAGGTTTGTGCAGTTGATGGAAGAGTACAACGTGGATCATACGGATGGTGTCGCATTACTTGATATCGCGATGATGCTGACGGAGGAGGTAAACGTCCCTCCTGAAGAGCCCCACATCGTGCCTCCGGATCAGATCACCCTGGGCCTCGTCTGGAACAAGATTCAAGGATGGCTGGCTCAGGACCTATATCCGACTGGCAAGAAGCGTAAATCGGCAAGCCTCGTAATGCTGGGGGAGTCTCGGCAACAGTCGAAAGCAAACGCTAATCGGAGCCGGCCGGGTCAAAGCCAGGCGAACAAGCCCGTGGGCAAGGTAGAAGGCGACCGGATGTGATAAGGATGAACCGGCGCCCTTCTCTGGGGGGAGCCATTAATGCCGCTGCCGGGGCTCTACAAAATCATCTGCTGCTCCAGCAATTAAAGCTGGCCCAACAGCAGAGCTCTGGCTCAGATAATAGAAAGTCGGTTGCTGGCTCAGATACTGAGGAGACACTCGACGGTATCGTTTTCAGTGGAAATCCACATGAGACGGTGCCGCGAAGCCTCCTGCTTGATGATCGACTTTCACCGCTTGAGCGCAATGCTTGGCAAGTCTTCAGATTGCTTATTAACGCAGATGGCATCACAGCCTTTCCGACTTATGAACAACTTCGTCCCTACCTTGGCTCCGTCCCAGGAAAATTCGCATCCAGAGAGACTGTAGCGAAGGCTCTGACAGTGCTTCGCTTGACGCGCTGGCTTAGTCTTGGACGCCGAGTAAGAGACTCTCTGAGCGGTCGAATGCAGGGAAACGTCTACATCCTGCATGACGAACCGGTCGGGTGTGTTGAGGCTATGGAGCTTGATCGCGACTACCTGTTGCTTGTAGGCCATTCCCTCGAGCATGCAAATAAAGCTGTCAGGACCGTGGCAGATTTGGCATTCAAAGAATTCGCAGCCGACCCTAATCAATCGACAGGTGTGCTGCCCACGCGACTTGATGTCATTGAGGGTAGATGGCGTAGTCAGGGTTGGCATGATGCACCGAATGCCGTGGATCGCGAAGAAAACCAGCCTGAGTTCGGAATCCGAACTCAGCAAGAAAGCCGGCCCTCAGCACTGAGTTCGGATTCCGAACTCAGTAAAATCAGTGAGAAAGCGAATCTCGATAGACCGAGTTCGGAATCCGAACTCAGTCTAAAATCAGCGTCATACGGCACAGTTCGGATTCCGAACTCATATAGTACGTATACGAATACAAATACATCTGTATGTAAAAGCTCTGTACCGCGCGAGGCTGTGAGCGCTCCAGTCGATCTACCTCCAGGGTTTGAAAGGTTTACAGAGGATCAACGCTTCAGGGCGATGACCGCATTGCAGAGCGTCGAGCCGACACTGCGAGAACCGTTGCTTGATCAATGGCGCCATCGTTGCAATAGCGGTTCCGTGAAGAACCCATTCGGTTATCTATTGAGCTGCATGCAGAAAGCCCTGAGTGGGGAATTCAATGCCCAGTGGCAGGCTCCTAGAGCGTCAGCTCAAAATCCACAGGCGCACTCCCCCCAGCCGAAACATCTCAGCAACGCGCCTGATCAACCAAAGCCAACTCCCCCGCCTCCCATCAAAAAAGTCTCGCCGCAAGATCGTGACGAGTCTTCACTGGCTGCCGGGCGCAGCTCAATGATGGACATCAAGCGGATAATTCGACCGAGATCACAGGGTTGAACAGATCAGCTGAATGCTGCAATCAATGCAAGCACTGTGATTCCACTGGAATCACTTTGAGCACCGACCACGGTGATTCCCCGGGAATCACTTCCAGCTCCAGTCTGGGTGATGCCACTGGCATCACTTTCAGCGCCGATCAGGGTGATTCCACTGGCATCACTTTCAGCGCCGATCAGGGTGATTCCACTGGAATCACTTCCAGCACCGAACGGGGTGATTCCACTGGAATCACTTCCAGCACCGAACGGGGTGATTCCACTGGAATCACTTTGAGCACCGACCACGGTGATTCCCTGGGAATCACTTCCAGCTCCAGTCTGGGTGATGCCACACGCAAGCCCACGAAAATCAGGGTCTCCACCAAAAAACCATTCCGATCAAGAAACGGTTTGTTACTGACCCTGAGTTGTACCCGCAGGCAGTCTTGCATCGCCCTATCAATCATTTCTTATAAAGGAAGCGCTCAGCATGGCTGACAACTTTCAGCTCAACCTCGGTTCATTGCGAAGCAGCGTCAACCTGACCCTGCACACCCACCATGCCTCGCGCCTCTGGTTTGGGCGTCAACGTACCGAAGGCAAGCCTGGCATGATCGGCCTGAGCGGCTTTGCCAACATCCTCAACCGCATCAAGCGTGGCTGTGAACAGGACGATCCTTATTCAGACTGGTTTCTGATCCTTATAGAAGAAAAGATCGAAGCCTCTGAACAGGAAATGAAAGATATCGACGCCAGGCTGGACGAAGTTATGGCCTCACTGCCTCCGATGCTTTCAATAGGTCAAAACCTATCCGTGCAGCCGGTGACACTGCCGCTGTTCCTGTCCACGCCGCTGGCGTTCAAAGCGGTCTTTTTGCTCACTGCCTACGACGAGCTCGTGCGGCGCATTCTTCTGGCCAGCCACGTCGGCCTTATAGACAACAACGCCAAAGGCCAGTGGCTCGATGAGGGGGCTGCAATCCTGCGTCGTCTTTTCGGTTTGAGTCAGCGCTGGAAGTTCTCGGGAGCAAGCCGAGATGATTTTGCGGCCAAGAACGCACGTTCCGAGCAGGCTCGTGAGATGTACGCATCGTTTGGTGAAATCCCCCAAGACATTTTGGAAGGAACTCGCAAATCAAGCTTCGCGCCGTCCCCCTCTTCGGCATCAAATGCCGCGGTCAGTGAAGACGGTGATGACGAAGGCTTCGAGGAGACCATCACGCTGGGCCAGCCGCACCCTGACAAGCCTGAACCTGAGTCCGCAGAGTGACTAACGTGACGGCCAACCCCGCGCACCAGAATCAAGAGCGCCAGAGCCTGCAACAGGGTGCCTTCCAACCCCTGCAACAGGATGCCTTCGTAGCACTGCAACATGCGCCCTTCCTAAAAGGCCTTTTAAAACCTTTTAAAGGTAAGGGGGGGATGCTCCAGTTGGCAGAGTTATGCCGGTCCCTTGAAGGTGATCTGAACGCGCTGGCCGAGGATCAAGTGCTTGCCCAGGCCAACAGACATCCCTTCACTCTTCTGCCTGTTCGGATGGTCCGGCAAAGAACAAGCGCTGGCACAGTTTTTCTCCGCTGGCAGGAAATGGGAACGCGGCAGATGGGCGTCAATGTTTGGTCCAGCTTGCTGGCCGATCCCAGAACACCCGAATCACTACTCCAGGATCTGCACTCCATGGAACAGCAACGCGTCGCTTTGAATATGCAAATAAGTCTGGTCCATACCATCGGCCGGCAGGCCGCCGAATGTGCCGAAAAGATGGCCCAGGCAGATGCCGTTTACTCAGGACGGCTGCAACAGATCTCACAATCCAGCGGCATTTCACCGCACACGCAGAAGGAGTCCTAACATGGGCACATCAGTAGACTGGGAAGGTAACCTTGGCTCTGCTCCAGAATTTAAGGAGTTCGCCAACGGCAACAAAGATCCGCGCCGCTTGCTGCGGCTGAACGTTTACTTTGACAATTCAATTCCGAAAGCTGATGGATCAGGCTTTGAGGACAGAGGCGGTTTCTGGGCCAACGTAGAATATTGGCACCGCGATGCGGAACACTATGCCAACTTGTTCCAAAAGGGCATGCGGGTCATGATCCAAGGGCGAGCGCTCATTGATAACTGGACCAAGGAGGGTAAGGAGTTCTCTGCGTTGAAAGTGCAGGCATCGCGGGTCGCAATCCTTCCCCACCGGGTTGAAGCGGTGCAATTGGCACCTTCCCAGTCATACAACCAGCCGCAAAGCGAGCAACAGAATACCGACCGGAGTTCAACTCAAAATGATGCAGCTCCGCATTTCGACGACGATATTCCTGTGTAGGAAACCTGTGCGAAAAATCGCGGCCTCTGCGTGAAGCTGCTGGTGGAAACGACACTGATCAACGTTGTTCTCCATCAGCAGGCAGGTACTTCTAAATTGTTCACCCGATGGAGCAAAAATCGCCCTCCTCGTGGATCTACTGGTGAAATGAATCAGCGGATCGGGAAGCCCACTTTACGACTATCCTCTTACAGGTCGAATCCAATGAGTGACATCAACAACTTCGTAACCTATGTCATCCGCATGCCAAACGACACCGCGTTAAGGACCGCCCTGACTACTGAATTGACTGAGGCGGTTATCAGAAATGGAGGGGAGTTGACCGGAACATCACTAGAGGATGAAATCACGCTCAATGAGCTATTTGAAGCACGCATGAACGACCTGGATGTCCAAGAAGCCCGGTGGGCCGCTAAGGAGCTGGCGACAGCTGAATACCTCGAAGATTGAAAAAAACGCCTCGTTCGTGAAGTCTTGGATGTATCCGATCTACACCACGGGATTCCTCAGTTGTGAGAACAGCCCCTACAGCGACGCACGAGACTTCGGATCGGCGTCGATTCAACAACCCACACCATGCCGTGATGCTTGCGGGTGCTGAAGCGGCGCTTAAAGGCATCCCTCTCCACGAATGCCCCTACCGGCATCCAGCCATCCGCGCATCGTGGCTAAAGGGGTTTGCCCAGGAGCAACAACAAAGCTTCAATTTCTGACTCAGCGCGATTAACCCACTCCCCCACGTTTACGGTTACGCATGGCGAGCGAAGATCAGGTCTAGGACAGTGCTGCCTCAAGTCACTTTGAGCTCATTGATTCATGACCGCCGAGCCTATTTGCGAAACAACTTTCGTCCAAACTCTTCTCGATATTGCGAAATTCCCAGAACGTCATCGTGCTGTTGCCAACACTTGGGCTGATCATTTCAACGTACCGGCGGAAGCACGTGACGAGTTCATACTGCACTACCTGACTCACACTTCCTCAACTCGATGCTGGTGCGTTGCTCTCCATAACGATGGCTCGGTTGCACGTCCAACGGTGGCGCGGATCGGCAGGCAGCTGCAATACTTCGATGGCCAGCTGATTTCAGCTGTGCGATTTGATGAGACGAGAAAAGTCCCCGGCCACGCACCAACTCCGAGCCAAGCTTTGAAGCTGGCTCATGAATTGATTACTCATGATAGTGCGAATGCACTTCTGACATCATTCTGCAAACCAGCACGGGACCTGGCTCGGGATGAAGCGGAACTTAGTATAAGACCGCTGGTGAAATTCAATATGGGCGCGCTTAGTTCAGAGGGCCGGAACAAACGTTTTTACGCGCCACGCGGCCGCTTTTACATCACCTGTATCGGCGCGGCAGTGAAGAGGTTTTGTCAGAGCCTCGACCAGGAGCTGTTGCATGCAGTGCGTTCCGTGCAGTGCCCTTCCGCCAAACTTTACAACTGGCTCGCTCAAGGCGATCGCACACGTCGACTACAGGCCTTGAAAGCACAACCGGTGTTGGTGCCGG
The DNA here is from genome assembly GCF_000507185.2 of Pseudomonas syringae KCTC 12500. Classification (NCBI taxonomy): domain Bacteria; kingdom Pseudomonadati; phylum Pseudomonadota; class Gammaproteobacteria; order Pseudomonadales; family Pseudomonadaceae; genus Pseudomonas; species Pseudomonas syringae. The sequence continues at coordinate 3,377,849 of NZ_AYTM02000002.1, read as the reverse complement.
TGTTGATCGTTGGGGTTGGAATGCCGTGGCCCATGATTGCAGGTGGACTGCTGGTGGAATGCCCATGGTTCGAACTTCAGGAGTTTTGCTGCTCCTGGGAGGGTGAAACCATCATGGACGGGGCCGGGTTCGTGGGAAGGGCAGTCGACACTGGCTTGCCGCTTAACAGGGTTCTGGCATGGCTGTTCTCGGTACCGACGTCCTCGATCCGTTTCCTTGGCCACCAGCGGGTCTACGATACCGGCAGCGCGCTCAGTCGTTTGAATTCCGAGGGCCTTGAGGCAGGCTGGGAGCATCTGATCGCGGGCTCTGTGCTAGGCAATCGTCGCCCGAGAACCAAAGCAGAATGGCGTTTTTTCTATGCGTTCAGATCAGCGATTCCATGGGATTTACTCCGCCCCTTGCGTGATATGAACAATCTTTTGGTGGGCTGCCCTACTGACTGGGCAGACCCTGCCTGGTCCGGCATGGCGGCCAAACTTGTTGATTTAAGAGAGCTGTTCGACAACCTAGAACGGGCTGGTAGTTGCGAGGCTCGTAACACCAAGCGGCGCCTGTACGCGTTTGTAAGCGGTTTGAACTTCCGCCAAATATCAAATGTGGTCGATGCATTCCATGGAGCTCTCGCAGACATCAGAGCGAGGCTGGAGCGGGATTTCCCGCCTGAGCCATCTGACTGTTTCACAAGATGGCCGGGGCTGCTGCTGGTCAGTGATCCAATCACCTGCAGTGCGACCGGTTTGCAGATCGTCGAATTACGCTGTCCGGCAGACTTAGACCAGGAGCATCGGTCTCTGGGTCACTGCATCGACACATACGACTTCCGTGCATATTCGGGCAACTGCCGACTCTTATCCATCCGATCTGAAGGGCTGCCGCTGGCATCGGTCGAGCTCACACTCAGAGCAGGCCGCAATGAGCGAGTGACTGGCGATTTTACACCTCAGCATTTGCATATCGCTCAGATTAGAGACAACGAAAACAAACCCCCAGATGCTCACTCGGCAGTGATGAACGCTTTTGAGTTATTCATGGCCGCAGTCAGAAGCGGTCGTATGCCCGTGCTCCTGGAATGGCCAAATATGGCGATGAAGATGGCGCGTTACGCTGATGAAAAATCGATGTTCAACATCCGCTTTGGGGAAGAGATCGTGGGCTGGGCTAACAGTTTGTTGGACAAGGGGCTCTGAAGATGGCATCGCCCCAATTGATGAACAAGCGTCCGGTATTGCTTCGCAAAGCCATTTTCGATGGCTACGACTTCGGGCTGTCCCTCAGTTACCTACAAGGTGCAAACAAGCTTTTGCTTCGCCGGAGGGGCTTTTTCATACGCAGGTCTGATCACCCACTGAACCAGTTCTGGCGTGTGCCCAAAGACAAGCTACTCGATGACCTCGATGTGCTCTATCGGGAGCTGGCAGAGCTCGCAGATGGCAAACACATCGAAAGCTGGCAAGCATTCAGAGACAGGATTACCTCTGCCCAGTCCGACGTGCACCGTGACGCATTCACCTGGGGGATGAAGTTCAGGCTCGCGCCGCTGGCGGAAGGCGGTGTGATCCTGTCGGGAGATTTTCATCCTGGTGCTGTAGCAATCGCCAAGCGCATGCGTGGGGTGTTCCTCTCGGCGGGCAAAGCCTGGCGAGTGCAGGGCACAGCAGAGTTGGTCCGCAGCAACCTGGTTCTGGAACTAGGCTTGGACGAAGATCAGTTTGAAATTCTGGACACGCTGCAGGAGTTGCTGGCTGACGGGTCGGTCAAGGCGGTGAGTGAGGTCACCAGTATCAGTCTGGGTGGCCACTCTCCAGAATCGACCAAAAGCGAAGAGGAAGTTTCAGATTCAGGTATCTACCTGGCATCTGTCCCATCTATCAGAAACACCGAGTTGACCAGTGCCGATATCGATAAGGCGCTGGAAGAATTCTCGCTGATGGATCATCAGCCAGCAGGTATTAAGCACCTACTGCAGCGCACGAGCGCACTGCTGGCCGACGACATGGGGCTGGGCAAAACACGCCAGGCGGTGATTGCCGCTGGTATACGTGCTCAAGGAAAACCGGTTCTGGTGATTGTGCTCAATAGCTTGATCATCAACTGGCAGCGCGAGATCTTGATGGTGTTTCCTCAGGCTCAAATCGCCATGCAAACTTTTGATGAGAGCGCTGGCTGGATCATCGTGAACTACGAGCGACTGGGTGACTTTGTCATGCACGCGAATCGTTTCGCGGTGATGGTCATTGACGAGGCTCACCGACTCAAGGAACCCACTGCTGCATGGACACGCCACGGCTTCGACATCGCGGCTCAGGTACAAAACCGCTACTTGTTGACGGGCACGCCTGTGCTCAATCGCGAAGCCGAGCTGCACACACTCCTCAGGCTTTCAGGCCATCCAATCGGACAACTGCCCCTCAATGAGTTCTGCGAGCGATTCACCGGCAGTCCTGAGTTTCGCAAGACGCTTAGAGATGAGATATCTGACTGGATGCTTCGTCGCCGCAAGGATGTGCTGCCCAACCTGAAGGGGAAGCAGCGGCAGACTGTGCCGGTGATACTCAGCCAGGTAGAACGTGACGAGTACAATCAGATCATGCGCAGCGACCAGCACCGATTCGCAAGGCTGGGCGCACTGCGTCAGCTGCTCGAGCGCGTGAAGGTACGGATCCTTGCGGATCTGATGGCCGAGCTGGACGTCGACGACAAGGTGATCCTCTTCTGCGAGTATCAGGAATCCGTCGCCACGTTGCGCGAGCACTGCCTAAAGTTGGGCGTCGGGTGCGTGACGTTGGTGGGAAGTGACTCGCCCAAGAAGCGCCAGAAGGCGATTGATGCTTTCCAGCAGGACCCGGACTGCAGGATGTTCATCGGGACCAGGTCGGCCGCCGGAACAGGTTACAACCTGACTGCTGCGAACTATGTCTTTTTTCTGGGGCTTCCATGGACACCGGGGCTGCAGGACCAAGCTGAGGATCGAGCCTATCGCAACGGGCAGTTGCGCATGGTTGTCGTCAAAATCCCTCTAGCTGAGGACACCATCGACCAACAGCTGTGGCAGATGCTCATGGACAAGCGCGCCCTGGCCAGCGATCTGATCGATCCGGAAGCGGAGGAGTCGAGCAAAAAAGCCCTTGCCGAGATTCTTTAACCGGCTGTGGCAGGAGGCCATGACTTCGAGCTATGTTGCTTAGCCAAGCCGCGTGGAGTCGTTACATGCCATGCCCCTTCAAAGCGCGCCAAAGAAAAAGGACGATCTGAGTGCTGAAACCAATTCTGAAAGAACCCAGTGTCAACGAGAGTGAGAGGGTCCTGTCTGCCATCGTGTCAAACACGTTCTTCAGTCTCTGGTGTTATCCGAGCCTGTTCCGCTCAACAGGCAAGGGTAAGGAGTTCGCCGACCTGACGATCTATTTCAACAACACTCTCGTCATTTTCTCGGACAAAGGCCATGTCAACTTTCAGGAGCACAATGATATCCAGTTGGCCTGGAGCCGCTGGTACCGAGCTGCGGTCAAGGAGTCTGCAAAGCAGCTGCATGGGGCTGAGAGTTTGGTCAGAAACCATCCCGACAAGCTCTTTCTCAACAGTAAGCTGGAGGATCCGTTCCCGTTCGATTTGACTAAACCAGGGTTGAAGATCCATGTGGTAGCGGTCACTGGCGGGATTGGTCAGCACGCCCAGCGGTACTATGATTCACAAGGGGCCGGTAGTAGAGGAACACTTGTGTATAGCTACGAGGCAGCTGAAGATTATTTGCTGGAGAAGCCGTTTCTAGTAGGGGATGTCGATCCACGAAAAACATTCGTCCACGTACTCGATGAAAGCGGTCTGAAGCTCCTGTTTGAGGAGCTCTGTACACCGGAAGATTTCATCCACTTCCTAGACACAAAGGAACGGGTTATCCGAAGTGGAGCCTTCTTATCCAGCGCTGGGGAGGAGGAGACGCTCGCGTCGTATTTGCAAGAAGAAAGTGAACACGGCTTCGGCGATCTCAGGGTAACAGCTGGCTATGAAGGCCACTGCTTCAGGATCCCAGAAGGGGAATGGAAATATTACAGGCAGACTGTTGCATACGCGCTCCGCCATGCCCACAAGAAAAACGCAAAGCTCTGGAACCAGATCATTGCTCGGTTCGCTGATGCCATTACTGATGCATGTGTGGGAGAGGCCAAGGATGTTCCTTTGCTTGGGCATTCAGATGCTCTTCAAATCCTGGCTTCTGAGAACCTGTATTCAAGCAGCTTTCTAGCATCTTCCTTGTTCGAGAAGTTCAACCAGGTGCCCAAAGGCATGCGCTCTGCGCGAACAGCACCGTCCACTGCCAAGCCAGACCGTTTGTACATATTCCTGTTCTTCCCTTGGGATGACAGCTTTGCGTCATATCAGGAATACCGTGAGGCACGGAGGGATTGCATGCAATTGTACGCAAGCGTGGCGATGTACAAATATCAGAAGGCGAAGGAAATATTGATTTTCGGAGCTGACACAAAAGGCAGCCAAGTTGCATCTGAGACAATCATCGCCGTTGATGCGAGTGTTCCCCTCACAAGCGAGGGCCGAAAGATGGCTCAGCATGCAATGAAGACCTTACACATCCTCGATCACGTTTCAGAAAGAGTGATCCAAACATCCAATTCTGGCGCGGATGTCGGACGTAATGACCTGTGTCCGTGTGGATCGAAGAAAAAATACAAAAAGTGCTGCATGGTTACCGGCATGCATTGAGCTGTGGAGTTGTCGCGTAATTGAGGACCGCTTCCGTCCTCATGCATCTCTACCATGGATAACCTGAATCGATCCGTTAAGGGTTTAGCAGTGCTTTGCAACCTGAGCGCTGGCACCTTGGCCACCATCAAGAAATGGGGTCAAGGCACACATGATCAGGCAGCTTTCCACACTTTCCATACTCGCGCTGTTCGCCGGATGCACGTCTGTTGCGGACAAACCGGTTGGACCAGCTTTCGACAGCAGTCAGAATCCTGAACTGCTGTCGCCAGACCTGTATTCAAGTGGCGCAAAGTCCGGTCAGGAGCCGATGGTCCGCTACGGTCGGTACGCCCTGGTGAATACCGCTCCAGAGGCCGAACAGCGGGACCTGATGGCCCAGATCATCGATGTCAGCATTCCGGCCAATATGCACCCGTCCGTCCAGGATGCGATGCAGTACGTGGTCAGCCGCTCAGGCTACACCTTGTGCCCACCGAGCACCGGTCACGTAAACATCTTGTTCACACGCCCTCTTCCTGCTGCCCAGTACAAGCTAGGGCCAATGAGCCTGCGCAACACTCTGCAGGTACTGGCCGGTCCGGCATGGCAGGTCAAGGTCAACGAAGTAACGCGCGGTGTGTGTTTTGTACTGCGGCCAGGTTACCAACTGCCGGAGACGTCTAAGCCCGTGGCACTGGCTCAACCTGCGCAACCGGCCAGCACTAGATCAACCTCGGTAGCCAGCACCTCCCCTGCCGTTACCGTTGTAACTGCCCCGGCAACCGGAACCCCATTCAGCAAGGACACATCGCCTGCAGGGCAACCGCAAACCACGGTCGTCACGCAGGCAAAAGCGCAACCAGCTGCATCCATCAGCACCCCAGCCAAGGAAGGCCCCCCTACACAGCAAAAGCCGACTCCTGTGAGCGCGGCTCCGGCGAAGGCCACATCTCAGACCACCGTCACCAAGAGCATTGCTTCGACCAGCCAGGCTCCGATGAAACCTGAACCAGCAGCGAAACCCGTCGCAACGGTTGCGCCACAGCAAACGTGGAATGCGCCTGTGGGCAGTACCTTGCGTCAATCGGTCGAGGATTGGGCCAAACGGGCCGGCTGGCAGGTGATCTGGGTGCCGGAAGACCTGGACTACCCCATCGAAGCACCGTTGAGTTTTACAGGCTCTTTCAGCTCGGCGGTCGGGCAGATATTCCCTCTGTACGACAACGCCAAACGGTCCTTTGTGGTGGACGGTAATGAGGGCAATGGTCAGCAGGTTCTGCACGTATCGGAGAGGAAAAAATGAGCATGCCCTTCATGCGTCAGACCGCTCTGAGTCTCGCTGTTCTAACGGCATCAGCATGCTCAGTGCAACGGGTGGATGAAGCCGCTGCACGGGCAGAGGCTACCGCCGATTCTGCCGGCCGTTACGCGGCTATCCAGCGTAACAAGCAGCAACAGGAACGTCGGGACACAGTGATATTCAGCGACAAACCCTGGGTTTCAACGCAGCCAGTTGTTGCGAGACGAGGCATCCCCACCAAGTATGACTGTGAGGTCGCATATAGGCCTGCTGGCAGTGTCGGAATTGCTGAAATTGCCCAGTACATTTCCAGACAGTGCGGGATCCCTGTCCTGGTCTCGCCGGATGCGCTCAATCCTGGCCTGCTGAACGCTAATGCACCTGCACAGGGCAACAATGCGCCTCCAATCAGCACGGCCCCCAACCCTGATAGCCTGGCCGGGTTGCTGCCTGCAGGTATTACGGGCGGCTCCAACATGGCGCAGGCCTCTCAGGGGAGAAGTTCTGACTTCGCATCCATGCTGACACCGAACCTCGTCAGTGGGTTGCGCTTCACAGGGAAAGCCTCGGGTCTGCTGGATGAGGTCACCGCGCGGCTGGGACTCACCTATCGATTCAATCCCACCTCACGGTCAGTGCAGGTCAGCTATTTCGACACCAAGGTGTTTGACGTCTACGCATTTGGAGACGTGCAGGAAATCAAAAGCACCGTCAGATCCGGTATGACCACCTCCTCAGGTTCGGGAAGTGGTTCGTCGAGCGGATCATCGTCAGGTAGCAGTTCCTCAGGCGTTTCGGGTGACTCGGGCAGCAACCAGAGCACTACAGTCACTCTCAACACATCGATCCTGACTGACATCCAGAGCAACGTGAGGGCAATGCTGAGTACCTCGCCGCCTGGTCGCATGTATCTGTCACCGTCGACCGGGACGTTGACCGTGACTGACCGGCCCGACGTGCTTTCGAACGTTGAGACCTATCTGGCCAAGACCAACCACGCGATCACCCAACAAGTGCTGTTCAATGTGAAGGTGTTTGAGGCGACGCTGACCGACACCGATCAGCTGGCTTTGAACTGGGCGGCCGTCTACAACTCGCTGAGCACAAAGTGGGGCCTGTCTCTCTCGAATACTGTGCCAGGCATCAGCTCCAGCGCAATCTCGGGCTCTGTTGGCATTGTCGATACGGCCAACTCTGCCTGGGCAGGTTCGAACGCGATCATCCAGGCAATCGCAGAGCAGGCCCGGATCTCGAATGTTCGATCGCCGTCTGTGACCACATTGAATCTGCAGCCTGCTCCGCTGCAGATCGGCAACGTCCAAGGCTACATCCCATCGGTTCAGACCAACACCACGGCGTCAGTGGGCTCCAGCACGGCAATTACTCCGGGCACTATCACCTCCGGCTTCAACATGACACTGCAGCCTCGCTTGATGGACGATGACGAGATGTTGCTCATGGTATCGATCAATATGAGCTCCAAACCTACCTTCGAGCCATTCACGAGCAACGGCTCCAGCGTCCAGATCCCCAACTACGATGCGAAAAGTTTGTCACCGAAGGTGAAGCTGCGCAGCGGTCAGACATTGATCCTGTCGGGCTTTGAGGAGCTCAGCGACAACACGGACAAGATCGGCACAGGTTCCCCCGGATTCTTCGGGCTTGGAGGTGGGCGTAAGCGCACCTCGTCAAAAAGCGTGCTGGTAGTGCTGATCACCCCGATTGTGACCAACTGACATGGCGAACCTGTTCTCTCTGATACGAAAGCGCGCTACTCGCCCCCCAACGCCCAGCGATGGCAAAGTTCAGATTCTGACTTATCACGGACGATCTTTCGTTACAGGCCTGCTGTGGCACCCGTTGGTTAGCCTTACCGGCTACATGAAGGAAGCACGCCAGTTTGGTCGCACCCAGCAAATGGACATCGTGGCCATCAGGCATACCGAGTCGGTGATTCAGGCTGGATTTGTTTCGCAGAATGACGGTGCAGTCAAAGGTATGTATTCCCTTGCAGCTGCACTCGCCGGGCAGCTGGGCGCATCGTGGCTGGCTGCCTGGAAGATCGAGGACGCCGAGGATAGATACGCCTTGGTCGCAGTGTACCGAGGTGCGGTCATACCCGGTGCAGACCTGGTAGGCAGCAGTGAGGAAATAAAAAAGAAGGTGGCTCAGCAACTGAGCCGCTCGATGAGCTTCGACAAGATTTTTCTCCCGCCGGAGTTTGGTCGCGGTGGCGAACAATTCGACCCTGAAGCATTGTTGCAGCCATCAAATCTCAAGCGCGAATACAAACTGACACCGCTGGCATTCGGCCTGTCCAGACAGGAGCTGCTGAAAGCCGGGTTGATTGGTGCCTTGATCGTGGCCGGCCTGATTGGGTGGCACCAGTGGAATGAACATAAGCTGCAACTTGCTCGTCAGGCGCAGCAAGCGGCAGAAGCTGCAAGGCAAGCCGAATTGGATGCCCTGAACCAGCGAACAAACTCCCCAGTTGTGATCGAGGCGCTTGTACATCCGTGGGTAAAACAGCCTTCTGTCCCAGTATTTCTTAGAGGCTGTAACGGCGCAATTGACCAGTTACCACCTGCAATCGAAGGATGGCTATTCGTCTCAGCTAAATGCGACGGAACGCTGATGTCGGCCAACTACAACCGGACCGGCAACAGCACCACGCTCGCTTTCAGCGCCGCTACGGCGGGCTACTTTGCTGATACGCCCGCGTTCTACGACGAAGGCAACATGGCCGCGGTGAAGCTCACCTTCGAGCTGCCGCTGGCGGGTGATGACGTCCTGAACCCGGCAACGCAGGCCTTGGACAGCATCACTTCATGGCTGCAAGCCCAGAACGTCCAGCCCAAGATCACGGAAGTACCTGTGACGGTTGTCCAGCCACCAGCTTTGCCTGGCCAGCCAGCCCCTCCACCACCACCGCCTCCGGATTATCGACACTTCGAGATCCGCTACACGAGCCCGTTACCGCCAGCGACTGTTCTTCAAGGCGTGGAAAGCACGGGCATGCGCCTGCGTGAAATCAAAACCGACTTTCAAGACGGCAAATTAACCTGGAACGTCATAGGTGACCTCTATGTGCATTAACCCTCGCGCCTCCATTCTGCTGACGTTTCTATTGTCCTGCGTGGCTGCCGGCAACATGGCCGTCGCTGCCGACCCATCTCCCACCGACCTGAGCCGGATCAACATTGGTGAGTTGTCCCAGGTGCAGAGTGAAACCCTGCTCTTCACAGCACAGGCGGCGCGGGCTCGTGCCAAGGAAGACATCGTAAACGGAGCCAAAACAATCACGTCTGTGCCGGTTCAGACTACGCAGAACGCTTACACGACGCCCGCCCCGGCCAGCAACAGCACACCGCAGTTGCCGGTGGTCAAGACCGTGTTCAGGATGAATAACGCTCTGTATGCAACGTTACTGTACGGAAGTGGTTTCGAGGTCGATGCATCTGTTGGTAATGCTGAGCTGCCAGGAGGATTCAAGGTAATCAGCGTGTCACTCGACAGCGTGGTACTGGGCCATGACGGACGCCGATATCCATTAGGTTTCTCGACCCGGGCACCAAGTGGCTCGGTTGACGCGCCCCAAATGTCACTGCAGACACTCAAGCCTGTAGCTCCGGGGCAGCCCTCGGCTATGAGTCCGCTGTCCAGCGTGTCGCAGGAGTTTCAGCGATGAGCGGCGCGGTACGAATTGAGCCAGACATTGAGGCTGATCCGTTGGCACGCCAGGTCGCCCGGCCGACCGCAGTCGTGCAACCGATCACCATTGCCATGCAATCTGACGTGGTCGGAACCGTCCTGACTGCGGAGGGAAATCGGTGGGGGGACATCACCAGCGAGTTGCGTCAGCTCGTTGCCTTGTTAGCACCTGCCCCAGAGGCTGAAGAAGCAGAATTGCTCGTGTCGTCTCAGCACATGCACGACCCTTATGTGATGGCATTTATGGACCGCCTGGACCGAGCCGGCGTGCCGTTTCAGACCATCAGCAGCACGCTCAGCGACATCAAGTCTCTGTATCAGAATGCGGGTAAAGCTTTCGCCGGATCTATAGACAGTACCCAGCGTCAACAAGAGGTGATTCGTATCATCGGCGCGGCCCATGCACGACGTGCTTCCGACGTTCACTTCATCGTTGGCCACGAAATCACCTACATCAAGTTTCGCGAGGACGGTCTCTTGCGGGAGTACGGGCAGATCCAGAGCGCCGTAGGAAACGAGCTCTGTTCTTCACTTTTCAACTCAATGTGTGACGTCAAATCTGAGGGCTACTATCAACCGGAACTGAAACAAGATGCGCGCATGGCTCGCACCTTCCTCGATCAATTGGGACTGTCAGGGGCCCGTGTAGCAACCCGCCCTCTCGTCGAAGGGCCTTTGATGGTGCTGCGACTGATTTATGACGATCAGGAGAAACAGTCCGTCGACGATCTGGGATTTCTGCCAGAACAGAATTTGCTGTTCAAGCGGCTGAGAAGTCTTCCTTACGGCGTGATCATATTGACCGGTCCGACTGGATCAGGGAAATCGAAGTCGCTCCAGGTGCAGATCAACCTTCTGGCTGAAGAGTGCAAAGGCACAAAACATATCCTGACCGTTGAGGACCCGCCCGAATATCCGATGCGTGCAAATCAGTCCCCTCTTGGCAGCAATGAGTCATGGGGAGAATCCATTACAAACTCCGTGCGACTCGACCCCGACATACTGATGTATGGGGAGATTCGAGACCTTGAATCAGCTCAGGGGGCACTGCGAGGGGGGATGACCGGCCACCTGGTTTTATCGACTCTGCACACCAACAACGCTGTAGCAGCAATTCCTCGCCTGATCGACATGGGGGCTGATACAAGCCTGGTCACCGACCCAACACTCATTGTCGGCCTTATCAACCAGTCACTGCTGCCAACGCTGTGCAAGAAGTGTCGCGTGCCTGCGCGCAGCCAGATCAGTACCTTGGATCCGCAGCTGGTCGAGCGGCTCGAAAAGATGACCGTGCTGGATCAGGTCTATCTGGCTGGGCCGGGTTGCTCTCTATGCCGTGACGGGGTGAACGGAAGGGCCGCTGTCGCCGAGATTCTTCTCCCGACCCACCGGTTCATGGAGGAGATCCGAAAGAATGGCCCAAGCGCTGCGCGCCAGTATTGGGTCAAGCACATGGGTGGTATCACGAAGGTTGCCCACACGCTCATCAAGATAAATACAGGGCTGATTGACCCGCGCATGGCAGAGGCCGTAGTCGGTCCATTGGATTTTGACAGCTACATGCTGGATGCCGAAGCGCCTGAGGCAGAAGTCCATGCTCAGTAAGGTGATGGACGCCTGGTCTGGGCTTGTAGATGGCTTTTACAGGAACCAGTTTGGAGGCAATGAGCGGATCCGGCTTTACGAGAGCATGACCGCTCTGCTCGAGAACGGGGTGCCGCTCGACCTGGCTCTTGATCGAATTGGATCGATCTACAGTGATGGAGGCCGACGTGCTCGACATCCGATCGCGCTTGCCAGCTATGGCATAGGCAAAGCTGTGGACGGCGGCAAGACGCTGGCCCAGGCCTGCCTTAACTGGGTGCCTTATCAGGAGCACGCCGTTATCAACGCCGGCGAGAAGTCAGGGAATTTGATCCAGGCATTCAGCGACTGCGTGCGGATCATCGAGGCTCGGCAAAAAGTGATGAAGCTGGTGGTCTCCACGGCCTCGTACCCGGTTTTTGTCTGGAGCCTGATGGCCTACTTGCTGAACGTAATCGCCACCCGGGTGGTGCCGGCCATGAGCCGCTCATCCAACCCAGAAGCCTGGTCCGGCGCACCCATGGTTCTGCACATGATCGCCACCTTTGTGACCAACTGGGGACTTCTGACTTTGTGCCTTGTGGTAGTCCTGGTTGTCACCAGTGTCGTCACTCTGCCTTACTTCCGTGGCCCTTGGCGGACACGGCTGGAGATCTTGCCTCCCTGGTCAATCTACAAAGCGCTCCACGGCTCAACGTTCCTCCTCAATATCGCGGTCATGCTGCGAGCAAACATCGATCCGCTCGGAGCGTTGGACACGTTAAAGCGCGGGGCAAATCCGTGGCTGCGTGAACGCCTGGAAGCCGCCCACTACGGGGTTCGGATGGGTAAAAACTTTGGGGAGGCTTTAGATCTTTCCGGGCATGAATTCCCAGACCACGAGGCGATTCAATTTCTGATTGTTCTCTCCACCACGCAGAGCTTCTCGGCTGCAGTGCACCGCTACAGCCTTCGCTGGTTGGAGATATCACTGAAACAGGTCGAGCGTTACGCAAAGACACTGTCCCTCGTATCCATGGTTCTGATCGGCCTGTTGATGATTCTGGTCATGGTCGGGGCCTACAGCATGACCGGCAATGCCACACAAGGCATGACGCACTGAGCACTACACCCGTTACCCACATACCCAGGACCACACACATGCAAAACACCACTCACTCCGCTCGGGCGAACCAGATCGGTTATATCTCGATTGAATTGCTCTTCGTTCTCATCGTTATCCTGATCGGGATGGGCTACGCCCTTTACAACGGTTGGGGCGCGATGGGCAGTTCGGACGTCAACAACGAACAGGGTAACGTCGGTCAATTGATCGCGAACACTCGCAAGCTCAAAGGCAGTACCGGTTACGGAGCGTCAGGGACCGATCTGATCGCCCAGCTCAGCTCGATACGTGGCCTGCCCAATATGTCGTTCTCCAGCGGCAAGCTCTACAACGCCTGGAGTGGCCAGGTCACTGTGGTTGCCAACGGGATGACATTCACCGTGACCGAGGCCGGTTTGCCCCAAGATGCCTGTGTGACACTGGCCACGAAGATTGGACGCGGGCAGAAGGTCACCACCTCTATCAATGGCGGCACAGCTGTGAACGGCGAGGTGAGTTCAGCTGCTGCCACCAGTGGCTGCTCTACTGATAGCAACACGTTGGCTTGGACGGCCTACTGAGCATGAACCCAATTATCGACACGCCTTTTAGTGACCTCTACTTGGGGCCGGATTTTACGGACGTAAAAGGCCTGGATGGCCAGAGCGGACGTGTCGAGGCTCCGGAAAGCTGGAGAGAAAGCGCCCTGCTATTACGGGAGGAATGCGCAAAGCATTTTGAAGTGCATCAGGATCCTGAGTTCTCGTTGATCAAAGAAGGAACGGTGCTTCGCGTCACTCAGATACCCGATGCCTTCGGCCAGGAAGTGTTCGTACTGCGCAGATCAAATGCGCAGGTCCGGCAGTTCGACCAATTGGGTTTTCCTGAAGACCTTGTCGAATCGCTGCTTACGAAGCAGGTGCGCGGCCTGGTGATTTTTTGCGGCGAGATTTGCACCGGTAAGACGTCAAGCGCAGCTTCGCTGATCATCGCCAGGCTAAATGCGTGCGGTGGGATCGCGTTGGCTGCAGAGGATCCAGCTGAGACAGATTTGAACGGTCGTCACGGACCTGGTCGTTGCATCCAGATGCAGGTTTCGAGACGCAATGGCGGGTATGAGGAGGCTTTGATGAGAGGCCTCCGCTCTGGCGCGGACATGATGCTTATCGGTGAGATCAGAGACACCCCCACGGCAGTTCAGGCAGTGCGAGCGGCAATCAATGGCCTGTTCATCATCACCACAGTTCACGCGGGAACAGTACCGCAGGCGATCGAGCGAGTAGCGACTCTTGCGGAGCCGGCCATCAGCAACGTCCGATCAATTCTGTCACAGGGTTTGGTAGCAGTAGCTGCGCTTGCCCTCGAAGGTGAAGGCGAAATGCGACATCTGAAGATCCAGAGCCTTTCACTGACTGGACCTGACGGCCCTGGTATTCGCGAGAAGATCCGTTCGAATCAGATCGCGATGCTTAGCCAGGATGTGGATCAACAATCGAACAGGAGCCTCTGGGGATGAATGTTCTCAAGCATGGCCAGACCAGAAAGAATGGTTTTGTGGTGATCGAGCTGCTCTTCGGCCTGATCATTTTCGCCATTGCGTCGGCCATAGGCGTCTCGCTGATGGCCGACAGGATGGATGCGCAGAACTATCAAATCGCAGCTCAGCAACAGCAGCAGATCGCAGAGGCCGCTTCTAAATACCTGAAGGACAATTTCGCAACGGTCTATGGATCGGCGGGCACAACCACGCCTGCGACGATTACCCCTCAGATGCTACGCAACACCAACTATCTGCCAGCCAGCTTCAGTGACACCAATGCATTCGGTCAGAGCTTCGTGGTGCTTGCTCGAAGGGTCAACGTCAACCAGCTCGAATCCATCGTGATCACTACCGGTGGACAGGCTATCGATGAAATCGGTACCCGGACGATTGCGGAAAATATGGGCGCGCCGGGTGGCTTCATCCCGTTTAACAACACCGGCGTTGTCCAAGGAGTACGAGGCGGCTGGCAACTTGCGCTGAGCAACTATGGGATCAACCCAGGCGTTGGCCACACTGCGAGTGCCTTGTTTCTCCAGGATGGCACGCTCTCCAACGACTACCTGTACCGCAATGCCATCCCAGGAAAGCCTGAACTCAATCGCATGAACACGGCGCTCAGTATGGGAGGAAACAATGTCAATGATGTGGCTGCATTGAACGCCTCTGGAACAGTGACGGTTGGAGGGAATGTCGACACTGCTGGGTCAGTGAACTCCGTTGGCAATGTGAGTGCCTCGGGATCTGTCACAGCCCAGGGGAATGTGAGTGCGTCGGGGAACGTCACAGCCCAGAGCAACGTCGTCGCTGCAGGTGATGTATACGCGCAGTCGGTGAATGCCTCGGCCAACCTCACGGGCGCGGCTGCCCGCATATCAGGAGAGACTGTCACAGGCGGTTGGTTCCGCACTCAGGGCGACACCGGCTGGTACAGCGAAAAATGGGGCGGTGGCTGGTACATGAGTGACTCGGACTGGGTCCGGGTCTACGGCGACAAGAACCTCTACACAGCCGGGAACATTCGTGGTGGGACAGTGACTTCGGAAGGACGCGCGACCGTCGGCGAATACCTGCAGCTCAATGGAGTGGCGACTGCCGGCACAGCCTGTGCTGCAAACGGCATGGTTGGTCGAACCAGTACAGGCCGATCGCTTTCTTGTGATAATCAGGTCTGGGTGGTGAACGGTTCCAGTGCTCCTACCTGCACGGCAAAAACTATCCCCGGCTTCGACGCAAACGACGTGACCACCTACGCCTGCCCTGTCGGTTACACGAAAGTTGGATGGGACACGACTGGCTCCGGACAACGGTTTAGCAGCACCCCTGGAGTGGTGGTCGGCCAGAACGATTACGCCACCATTTTCTGTTGCCAGTTCTGACCAGGCTCATAGCAGTCATTGAGGACGCATAGTGAACATTTACTGGCTTGCGATGGTGGTGATTACAGCAGTGCTCGGAATGGTTTATGAGAAGTCACACCAGGCAGAACAGAGCTCCCAGAGCGTAGAAATCTCCTTGATTGCTCATAACGTCCTCGTCTACAGAAATGCCTTGGCCGAGTATGCCTACGCTCACAAAGCTGCATCAGGAACGGTGGCCGATAACCAGTTGGCACTGCCCACCTGGTACGCGCGTTACCCTGGGGTGGAGGGTGTGATCGATGCTGGACGAAGTTACGCGTTCGTCGGATCCCCTCCTCCCGGTCTTGTTTCAGAGATGATCAATTTGACTGGTGGATCGCTGGCCATCGGCACTGCATCCTCCGGTAGCCTGCTCACACCAGGCTCAGGGTATGTGGGAATCACGCTGCCCGCGGCAGTTCCAACTGGAGCGGCTGTCGCCTACCAATGAGGAAAGGATGACATATCGCCTTGGCCTTCAACTACTACCATGCTGCTGGTGCAGTAGCAGGTTGATGGGATTGACGTTGAAAATGAATTGGATAGAGACAAGATACGTTACGACCGCCTTTTGGTTTGGCTCGATGGTCGCCATGTCGCTGCTAACTGTTGTGGGAGGGATGCAGGGCAATGTCGTGGCGGTAATCTTCGGGGTCATCTCTGCTAGCTGTGGGGCTTTTTTGTTCATGCTGGCCTTCGTCGAGGCTATGGCTGCGAAACACACTCAAGTGACGCCTGGCGATAAGGCCACGATAGCGAAAACAGCTCAGGCCCAACCAGCCGATTAAGAGGTAAGGCCGAAAGTCCGCCCACGCACACTTAGCGCCTCTCTGAGGCTGGATGGGTTGGGCTCGCCTGAGTTTATGTAGGCGATCAGTAACCGAACCTTCACCAGCGCTCGTCTCAGTACTTCACTTTGAAAGTCGGTGAATCCTCCGGTCGCTGACCGCGCCGATCGTACAAACGCATCGTGCTGATGTTCGCGTCCCCCAGCCAGATCTGCACCTTGGCGATGTCCGCGTCATGCTCGAGCGCATTGGTCGCCGCAGTTGCGCGCAGGCCATGGACCCCAAGCCCGTCGACGCGGGTTTGCGCAGCACTGGCCCACTTTATTACCACGCCATAAACCCCTTTCCCTGTAATCCCGGTACCCGACGTTTTTCCACGCTGTGAGCGGAACAGCGCGCCAGGCGTAAGCGCTCGATCACCATCGCGCACCAGGTATACGTAGATCCGTTCAGCCGCGACTGCGTGCAGTGGCAGGTAGCGGATCTTCCCGCCCTTGCCTTGGATCCGTAGGTGCTTCACACCACGGCGCTCCTGCAGGTCGCCGGTCTGCAGCAGACTCAATTCCTCGCGCCTCAATCGTTGGTATAGCAGCACCGCCAGAATGGCCCGGTCGCGCACGCCCAGGAGCGATTCGGCGTCTGGTGCATCGAGCAGCCGCTTGGCCTGGTCGTCGCCCAGGGCAGGTGTCTTGCCCTCCTTGGTTTCCACCTTTGGACGTGCGACCCCATGCACCGGGTTGCCCCCGGCCAGCGCGTTGTTGTTCAGCAGGTAATCGAAGAGGCTGGCCAGCGCCGCCAGTTTGCGCCAGTTTGCGCCGGATCGTGGCTCCCGACAGAGCGCGCCGCTCGAGCTGGGCGCGCCAGGCTAAAACGTGAGCCCGGTTCACGGCGCGAAACTCTTCGGCACCGGCCAGGCCGACAAAGCTGCAGAAGTCGCGCAGATCGGCTTGGTATGCACGGCGCGTGCGTGGGTTGCGGATATTAGCGAACCACTCGACCGCTGCCGGCACTGCGGCCAGCTCCTGAAACTCCAGCGCGGTCAGTCGTCGCTCACTGGCACCGTCGGCCATCACCAGCTGGCTCAACGACCGTACTCCTTTTCCATCCGTGCTTTGATAGCGGGCCATTCTTCTGACGCTTCCATTGCCCGCATACGTCGTTCGTGCACGGACTCCGGAACCAGATGGTGCCAGCGCTGCTGTTCCAGCTGCACGTGTTCAGTGAGACACAGTACGGACTCAATCTGCGCACCTGCTGCGCCGAGGCCCAAACGTGCCTGGTGCCAGAACTCTTCTGCCGTCGCGTACTGGTCAAGCGGGACGATAGGTATGCGATGTACCCGCCAGAGGTGCCAAAGCACTGCAGTACCAATCCGCTCACGACGGCGATCAGGATTGACCTCGATCATGTTGATGTACAGCCTGTCGAGCAACGGGTTGATGCTGTAGTCGAGCTCGCCCACGCGTTCGCCGTCGACCTCGATGTGATCAATGAAGTCGGTACCGGGATACACAAAATGACCTGGTTCCGATTGTGTGATCTCGTTGACCAGCGTGATGGGGCGCACAGCCACATGGACGGCGTACTGTCTACCGAAAAAACCACGAATCTTGCTGAAAATCGCCATAACCCCACCACGCGTCGAAAGAGCCGATAACGTATATCTTGCCTTTTATCTCAGTTGTAGGTTGCTTTGCATAAGGCGTGGATGTCAGTTTTAGCGTCCAGCAAAGCTAACGCGCGATCAAATCTCAACGACGATTTTGCCGATCTGAGTATTGGACTCCGTGTATCTCCACGGCTGATTCGCTACAACTACAATAGGCTTTCTTCAATTTCCCTGATGCGCCACGCCGCATCAGGGTTTTTTCGTCATTTATCCATTTACCCATCGTACAAGGGCGTCAGATTACGTTACGGCCCTGAGCAGCTGACGTAACGAGGTTGCTCTTGTCCAACGTTTCGCCAGCCTGCAAAGCAGCGATCCAGGTGTTAGTGTCAGTAACGGCAGCCCAATTCGAATGAAGCAAGACCATTAGGGTATCGTGGACCTGTTGAGCTGATGCACGACCTGCCTCATTGGCGAGGTCAATTGCCCCGGTTCCATCCGAAAGAACCTCGACGGCAAAGCCGCGAGGCTCGGCATCGGCTGCAGAGGAAAGTATGCAGTTGTTGCTCATGTACCCGACGAGGGTGATCGTTTCAATGCCTTGCTCACGTAGCCATGCGTCGAGGTCAGTTCCAGCGAAGATGCTGCCGAACTGTTTACTGATACGTTTGGTTGCCTTTCCTTCGTATGCAGCAATGTCCGGATGATTCTGGAAGGTAGCTGATCCTAAGCCAAAGACTGGGGCACCGGCCGGCTTTTCATGCTGAACAATCACGATCGGAGCATCTGCATGCGCGGCGGCATTGACTGCCTCACGAATGCGTACGATTGATTTTTCGCGGGCAGGGTATTGAATCGGAAGCAGTCCCTCGAAGTATTCCTCCTGGACATCGATGACAATTAGGGCTCGGCGTGGCGCGGTCATGGCATTCTCCGATTTTAAGGTTTGGTTACTAGCCGTAGGATTTCATGTGTAACGTTTAAAACTTAATTACCTCACCATCGGCAGGGATGCGCACGCGGCCGCCGATCTGGTGCTCATTCACGTGGTCACGCAGTTCTTTGCGGCTCAGCGTCATGTGGTTAATAGCATCCATGTGGGTGGCGATGATGGTCGCGTTGGGCATGGCTTGCCAGGCGTGCAGTACATCGTCCTTACCCATGATGATGGCGCCGATGTAACCCTTCTTGCGAGCGTCGCCTGTGTTGAGGATGATCACGTCGGGGTTGAACTTGGACAGCATGGCATCAACTGTTGCATTCCATACCGTGTCACCCGCGAGGTAGACGGTCTTAGCACCCGGTGCCTGGAACACAACACCCATTGCCTCGCCCAGCACGTCGGCCAGTTTTTTGTTGCTGTACATCTCTTCGGTGCCATGTTGGCCGCCAGTCTTGGTCAGGTGTACGCCTTCGAACTCGGTGCTGTCGGTCATGATGCGGACATTGGTATAACCTTGACCACGTATTAACTTGGCATCAGCTTCATGCTGGACAAACAGCGGTATCGCTTTCGGGATGAATTTTTGGTCGCCACCGTCCCAGTGATCAAGGTGGGTATGGGTCACGATCACCGCGTCCACGCCGCTCATGATTTCCTCCACTGGCAGTGGCAACTCTACCGTCGGGTTGCGCACCTCACTGTGGAAGGTGCCAGCAAAGCCAGGGTAGGTCCCTTTCTTTGCCAGAAAGGGATCGACCAGAAAGGTCTTGCCGGCGTAATTGATCTTGGCCGTGGCGTTGCGGATTTGTTGAAATTGAACCGTTGCCTTTGCAGTGGGGACGTTGGTGTCGGCATGGGCGAGCCCTGTGGTACCGGCAGCGAGTGCTGTGGCTATTACGAGGGTCTTGAGGGTTTTCATTTTGTTGCTCCTAGTTGATTCCTGGTAAGCAACATTGTGTGGGAGATGACGTGAGCATAAAATCGACCCAAATGCCAACTATCGAAAACTTTGGGCCAAAATTGGCTATCATCCGACCATGACGCAAAAAAAGCCTCCCGTCGTTGCCCTTATCCTCTATCCGGATTTCAGTCCGTTTCACTTTTCTGTGCCTTACTTGGTATTTAGCGCCAAGCAACCGGAGGGGCCGCTTTTCGATTTGCAAATCGTCTCGTCAGGTGCGCACACGCTTAGAGCCGAGCGTGCCTTGACGGTGCATCCTGATGGCGGCCTGGAACTGGCTGAAACGGCGGATATACTGGTGATGCCGGGGTGGCACGATCTGAACGCTCGTCCTGGTGACGATTTGGTGGCTGTTTTGTTGCGTGCCCACTCTAGGGGGGCATACGTGGTGGGACTATGTTATGGCGCCTATCCACTGGCATACGCTGGCCTACTCGAAGGCAAGCGCGCATCCACGCACTGGATGGCTGAGCAGGATTTCAGCCAACGCTTCCCGCGTATCAAGCTCGATATGAATGCGCTGTATGTCGAGGAGGACAAGCTGATTACGTCAGCGGGCACCGGCGCTGGACTCGATTGCTGCCTGCACCTGGTGCGCGAATATTATGGAGCCCGCGTGGCCAACAAGGTGGCGCGTACTACGGTCATACCCCCTCATCGCGAGGGAGGTCAGGCCCAGTTCATCGAACAACCAGTAGCCGCCTCCACTCAGGATGCGCAGCTCAACATCCTGCTCGACTATCTGCGCAACAACCTCGACCAGACGCACAGCATTGATGACCTGGCCAAGCGCATCGCCATGAGCCGCCGCACCTTCACTCGGCACTTCAGCAAGGCGACCGGCATGACCTTGGTCGACTGGCTGGTCAATGAACGCCTTCGCCTGACGCGCGAACTTCTGGAAACAACATCGCTGTCGATCGACAGGATTGCAGTTACAGCGGGGTTCCAGACGCCAACCTCATTTCGCCAGCACTTCAAAAAGCGTTTTCAGGTCAGCCCCAGTGACTGGCGCAAAACATTCAGCGCTATGAAATAGCTACATGTGTGGAAGACTGCAAAAAGTCCCTTTCTTCACGCCGATACCTATTCAGCCAGCAACGTGGAAGGCCATCATCCGTGGGCAGCATTGCACCACATTCTCGACAGTGCACAGGGGCGAGCTGTTGCTGAGGTCTCCCCCCCTTCTATTAATACTTCACCTTGTAGGTCGGTGAGTCCTCTGGCCTGTTCTCTCGCCGATCGTAGATCTTGGTCGTGCTGATGTTGGCATGGCCCAGCCAGAGCTGGACCTTGGCGATGTCGGCTTCATGCTCCAGAGCATTGTTGGCCGCCGTAGCTCTAAGCCCATGCACTCCCAAACCGGCAACCTCAATCCCGGCCTCTTTCGCGTAGGCTGTCACCACCGTATAGATGCCATTGGCCGTGATGCCTGCGCATGTCAATCTGCCTCCCAGCGGCATTTGGCTGGGTTCTAGTCAAAACTGAATAAGGACGGCCAGTTGCTGCAGGGCTCACGTTTCATCCCTTGCTGTGTCCAGGGGAGGAAGGGGGGACGGACGATACCGCGCGGACCTGCGATGCCCCACGTAGCCCAGCCTACAATAGGAACGATCAACACAAATGCAGCCCACGCAGCTTTGACCAACCCGCTCTTGTTACTTCGAGAAACGCTGTAAATGATCCAGGCGTCGATGAGCAGCATGATCAACAGCATTGCAGTTGTGAAGAGTGTGATTTCCATGTGAGTTACTCCTGACGATGGTTAAAAGGAAGACCTGTTCAAGGCTTGTTTGTCTTCAACAACACACTAACTGAATGACGAGCGGCGAGGTTCGATGATGGAGTCCATGCGAAAGTTTTAGTTTGTTAGTTCATTCTGTTGACGCACATCCCTCCTTCTTTTGCTCGCTACGTCGGCATGCGCATGTGGATCATGACCTCTCGGCTGTGTGGGCTGAATCAATCATGCCGCTGGAGTCATTCGGGCTATGTCGTCTCTAGATGGATGCGAAAAATCAAACAAACACGGCTTTGACCGGTCTACCACGCCAATGTCGGGAAATGCTGAACGTTTCCGATGCTCGTGGTGACTGGTTATTCATTTTATGAGAGCGGACCCAGCGTCACATCCTCCTATCGCGAGAAAAAACATGGCTCAATCAAAGAAAACTGCACAGCAGAGTGACGCGGATGACACTGTCGTGGCGATCCCGCATGGCTTCTACGACAAGTATGTGGGCAGTGCGGACGAAGACACGATTGTCGGCACCACCAACGCTGATGTCATCTTTGGCGGCGATGGCGACGACATCCTCATCGGTCAGGGAGGAGATCCCGACCCGTTCCGCAACGCACAGGATCGCTACAACGGCGGCGCGGGCATCGATACGATCACCAGCCACTCCGCTTATGTCTACGGGAATACGTTCGTCTACACCTCGGTGACGGACAGTTACTTCGACAAACAGGGCTCCCACTCGGACCTGATCAAAGATTTCCAATCCACTGACGTACTTGACCTGACGGCACTCGGGCTGGAGCGTGTCGGCAATGGCCACAACGGCGATCTGGCGGTCACCTACAACGCCGACGAGAACATTACCTATGTTCGCTCGCTTGATAAAAACGCCCAGGGCCAGGCATTCGAAGTCAGACTTGAAGGCGATCACGCCGCTGAGCTTGGCACGCAAAATTTCGCGCTGCGTTACGACCTGACTGCAGAAAGCACTGGCCGCGAACATGGGCTAAGCAACAAGCAATACGTCATCACCGGGACCGATGGCGATGACTTTCTGGTCGTTCCCCGCTCCGGCAACATCGTAACCGGTGGAGGCGGAGCGGACGACATGTCCGGCGGCGGTTCCCGTAACACGTTTGTCTTCGAGCATCTCACCGATAGCTTCGTGAACGACGGCACAGGCCAATCCAGCGTTGACCTCATCCACAATTTCAGACTCGGTGACGGTGATCTGCTGGACGTTTCGGCACTGGGGTTCACCGGCCTTGGTAATGGCTACAACGGCACGCTCAGTTACAGCTACGACAATGAAGCTGGTTACGCGATTGCCCAATCCTTTGAAGCCGATGAAGACGGCAACCGATTCTCCGTGCACCTGACTCAATACGACCGGGATCCGCTCACCGGCATGCAGGACATGGATCGCTTCACCTTTGCCGGAGACAGTGCAGCAGACCGCGCCAACCAGACGCTGACTGGCGATAACCACCGTGACACGTTCACCAATTCGACCGCGGGCGGCATCCTCGTCGGAGGCGGTGATGATGATCTGTTGATGGGCAACACCGGGGTCGACACCTTCCGATATGTCGAGAAGAGCGACAGCTTCCGGGGCAATTCGGACTTCATCAAAAACTTCGACGCCACTCAGGACCGCATCGATGTTTCAGCGCTGGGCTACACTGGTATTGGCGATGGCACCGATGGCACGCTCAAGGTGATCTACGACACCGCCCTGAACCGCACCTATCTCAAGGATTACGAGACGGACGCTGACGGTAACCGATTCGAGATCAGCATCGACAAGAACGTCGCCAAGACTTTCATCGCCGATAACCTGATCGGAGCTGACGCGAGCGCTGCGCATATCGAGCTTGTGGGCCTGGCACCCGCTGACCTGCACCCGATCGGTTGGATCGAGAAGCGCCATTCAAGATGGCAAACACAAAAAGCCGTCGTATGTTCGACGGCTTTTTAACGTCCGACCTATATGCCCTACCGGAGCGAGTTCAGCTGATCCTTAGTGATCTTGGTTTGCAAGGCGCATACCGGTTTGATCGTGCGCCGTACCTCGTCAAGGTAGTGGATGGTTGGGCAAGCGAAGCAATTACTTCGTACACAAAAGAGGAGCAGTGCTGTGCCACAGATCAAATGGTCTCATTTAATAACTTTGTCCATCTCCTGTAGCCTTCTGTGGGCATGTTCTGGCGCGACAACAGAATCTCCAGTTGAGGCTCCTGGCAGGCCCGAGAGCACCCGCACCAAAGTGTTGGAAGCAGGCGCTGCCACGCTTCAGTCAAAACCACCGCTTGATGCTTTGAATGCCTACCTGGATGGGTTCCATTTCTACAATGGCCATCCCAAGGTGCAAATGGAAGCTCATCATTACTGCTCCATCCTCAATGAGGATGTCATCCAGTGCGTCATCTATGATGGGAACACTAAAGACGCCAAGATCATGGGCGTTGAGTACATCATCGACGAAAAGCTGTTTGCAACGCTGCCCGCTTCTGAGAAGCCAATGTGGCACAGCCACGGTTACGAAGTGTCCTCCGGCGAACTCGTGGCTCCAGGTATCCCTGCCACAGCCGAGCATGCGCTCATGGAGAGACTGGCTCACACCTACGGCAAGACATGGCATACCTGGCATACCGACCAGGACAAAACACTCCCCTTGGGCGTGCCGCAGCTGATGATGGGCTTCACCGCCGACGGCCAGGCTGACCCGGCGATGTTGCAACAACGAAACCAACGCCTGGGGATAGATGCAGCGGCAATCAAGGCTCAGCGCTCAGACATACAGATTCCGAAGGCTGATCCAGCTGCGGACGCTTGGCAGCATGGCAAGGTAATTCAACTGAAGGATCCGACAGGCCACATTCATGGCCCAGCTTCGTCGCCGACACCTCAAGGCACTAACAGCCGCTCCAGCCAGTGATTGACGACGCCGAGCCAACTTACGGGTTCGGTTCAACATGCTCCAGGGCATTGGTGGCTACGGTTGCGCTGAAGCCGTGAACGCGCAGTCCGTCCACTTGCCCAAGCTTTTTTGCGTAGGCCGTGACAACGGTATAGGCCGTGATGCCGGCCCCCGTCAGATTGACTCTCTGAGATATGAATAGCAGCAGCCTCCTGTCCGCCAGATGATGCTCTGTGCTTTCCAGGTACTGCTAAGTGCGGCCGGCGGCGACCGGGTGTAGCGGCATCTGTTGCAGTGAAGGTCCTGCGTCGTTTGTTGTTGAAACTATCCCCGACGGTCCATAGGAGAGCTTGAGTCGCGGTTTGCCAGCTTTACCAACCTGTACTCCTCCCTTATTTGGGCGACTAGATCGGAGACCGACCTCATGGTAATCAAGTCGGAGATCGGGATACCAGGCACGGTAAGGTCCACCTGTTTCGTTGATGGATTTAGCAGCTGGATGGTCATGGTGCCAACAGCGTTGACGGTGCAAATGCACTTTTGAGGCAAGAAGCTTGACTCGATGATATGGCGCAATTCGAGACTGGAGAGCATGGCGTTCCTTCCTAGAACATCGACCTCGTTCCAAAGTATTGTAGCAACAGTAACTCAACGTTCCCGAAGTATTGCAGGAGCTGCATCATCTGATACTCACTCGGCAACATTCCAGTTATAGCCCTGCCTTGCCAGCTTAAAGCCAATGCGGTCACAGAACAGATTCCGAGCCACGGGAACCCTTCAGGCAAATGGGAAAGCATCCAGCAGCGCGATTCAGCAGGATGCCGAGTCAGGCTTGCTGGTCGCGCACTGCACCGGATTCTGTGCCTGCTAGGTCAACACAACTTTCAAATCGTCCATGGTCACCCTAACGGCAAGCCGGGTTACTGCATTCAGGAATGCACTAGGTGCAGCAAAGCGGTCGTGAGCGATTCTCAGCCCTGCGCATTCAACATTGGATCCGCGGATAAGTCGCTCAGATGTACCCCAGGCTCTGTCGTCAAGCGTGGGGGGCAGGCGCGTAGAAGGACACCCATTTCACATCCATGTCTACAGACAGAAGGCTGGAATCCTCAATCCGATCTTCTTTTGGCCGAAAGCTGCCGTTAATAAGCCGACCAATAGGCGTCGCTTTATTGGTTGGTGCGCATGGCTTACAACTCAAACAAGGGTATGGTTTTGGGCGTATCAAACAGGCCCGCACAGGGCTGCCTTCAGCATCTATCAAATGTACGTTGAGGAGTCGGAACAGTGGAGACTGAACGAGGTATTGAAGAATGGAACGGTCGATGGTCGATCGTTGCCGGACGTGCTGTATGCACTGGCTGCATGGAAAGCCAAGCACTGGAAGACTGCCTACCCCCCTTTCTACACGCCGATACCTGCGGCGGCAGTGATGTGGAAGGTCATCATCCTTGGGTAGCGTTACACCACATTCTCGACAATGCGCGTGGGTGAGCTGTTGCTCTGCCCTCAACGCCTTCTATCAATACTTCACCTTGTAGGTCGGTGAATCCTCCGGCCGGTTCTCCCGGCGATCATAGATCTTGGTCGTGCTGATGTTGGCATGACCTAGCCACGCTTGGACCTTGGCGATGTCGGCTTCGTGCTCCAGAGCGTTGGTGGCTGCGGTGGCTCTGAGTCCATGGACGCCCAGGCCGTCGACCTCAATCCTGGCCTTCTTCGCGTAAGCCGCCACCACGGTGTAGATGCCGTTGGACGTGATGCCTGCACCGGTCAATTTACCTCGCAACGGGATGAACAGCGGCACCTTCCTGTCCGCCAAATGGTGCCCCGAGCTTTCCAGGTACTGGTGAATACGCCCGGCCGCCACAGGGTGCAACGGCAGGTACCGCACCTTGCCGCCTTTGCCGTGCACCTTGAGGTGCTGGATCCCACGACGGTCTTGGATGTCGCTCACCTGCAGCAGCGCCGCTTCTTCGCGGCGCAGCCCGTGATAAAGAAGCACAGCCAATATCGCCCGGTCGCGCTGCCCTTTGAGTGTGGTTTCATCCGGCGCCTCGAGCAGCGCCTTGGCCTGGTGATCACCCAATGCCGGGGTCTTGCCTTCGTTACTTTCAATCTTCGGCCGTTTGACTCCATGCACGGGATTACCGCCAGCAATCGCGTGGCTTTCCAGAAGGTGATCAAACAGGCTGGCCAGTGCTGCCAACTTGCGCCGGATCGTGGCGCCCGCCAAACCGCGATGCTCGAGCTGGGCACGCCAGGCCAGAACATGCGATCGGGTCACGACCCGAAACTCATCGGCCGAGGCCAATCCGACAAACCCACAGAAGTCTTCCAGGTCATTCTGGTAGGCACGTCGTGTCCGCGGATTGTCCAGGTTGGCAAACCACTCGACCGCGGCCGGAACCTGGGCCAGTGTCTGAAATTCGACCGCCGTGAGCCGACGCCGATCATTCTGATGGGGTTTCGTCAATTCGTGCATGTCGTTCTCATCATTGACTCGTTCGCGATCATCGGCAAAGCTTATAGTCACTAAAGGAACGGAAGACGTTATTACTGGTGCTAAAACCGACAAGCGGGGGTAATTGGTGATAACGTATTTCTTACCAACATTAATCAACAAATGCGTATGCGGAGGTTCGTCGACATGCAGTGGCAGCACGTATCGGGGCAATTCAACCATACCGGCATAACGGCCTATATAAAAATACGTGGTGCGTTGGAGCGCACTGCCAACCACTCGCCCACCCCGAACGACCAGCTTCAGGATCCCAAATCATGTGAGCTCACCATTAGTGAAAGTCAGTCATAAGACTTTCCGTATTACGGCACTTTATCGGAGCCCGACAGTACGCCCACAATAATTGATGTTTTACCGAGCGGCCTGGCGTCGGGCAACTTAAGTCGACGTTGGCTAGCAACTGGGCAGTTAGGTGAATTGAGCGGGCTGATGGCCTTTGCGAGCGGTATCTCACATCGTTGCAGAGTTGAGACAGTCACCGTCTTGCTAGTGCTGGCGGTGGTGGTTGTAGTAACGATGATTTTTCGGCCCTCCACCTACAGCCTGGCGCAACGGCAGCCGCTTCTGATGCCGCTTGATCTAAGCGAAAGCAAACTGAAACCGGAGGAAACATATGAATACTTGGCTTATCACAGGTTGCTCATCTGGCTTGGGCCACGCTATTGCCAATGCCGTACTTGAGGCAGGTTTCAATGCTGTCGTTACTGCACGCACTGTCGATAAGGTCATTGACTTCCAAAAGGCCTATCCCGAGCGGGCCCTTGCCCTAGCGCTAGACCTGACCGATAAAGCGTCCATCGCGCGCGCAATCACTCAAGCCGAGGAATACTTCGGTCCAATCGATGTGCTGATCAACAACGCGGGTTATGGCTATCGCGCCGCTGTCGAGGAGGGGGACGATGAGGATGTCGCCAACTTGTTTGCCACGCATGTGTTTGGCCCCGTCGCGCTGATGAAAGCCGTGCTGCCTGTCATGCGCCAACGGCGGTCGGGCACGATCGTTAACTTATCCTCAATTGGCGCGCAGTTCTGGAACCCAGGATCGGCCTATTATTCGGCGGCGAAGATGGCCTTGGAAGGGATAACACTGACCCTTAAAACCGAGGTGGAGCCATTAGGCATCCGCGTGCTGGTTATTGAGCCTGGCGCGTTCCGCACCGATTTTGCCGGGCGCTCACTCATGGGCGCCAAAACCGAAATCGCCGATTATGCCGCTACGGTAGGCCCGCGCCGGCCAGCGAACGACCGCATGCACGGCACCCAGCCCGGCGACCCTAAGCGCGCAGCGAGTCTGATCGTTCAGACACTGACCAAGGCCGAGTTACCCCAGCGCCTTTTGCTCGGTAGCGATGCAGTCAACATTGTGTCGAAAGCGCTGAATAACCAGCTTGAGGAAATCGCAGCCTGGGCGTCTGCCAGTGCTACTACCGATTTTACAAAGCGCGACTGACCGGTTGATTCGAAGTGCATGCACATCGCCAGTCCCAACCGGGGGCTCGAAATCATCACCGCCGCCTGAGCGGCGTAAAGACAGGAATACATGAAATGAAGATGCAGGATCTGACTGGCAAGGTTGCAGTCGTGACTGGCGCCTCAAGCGGAATCGGCGAAGCCGCAGCGCGCTTGCTCGCCAGCGAAGGTGTGCAGGTAGTACTCGCTGCACGCCGGCGCGAAGCGATTGAAGGGCTCGCTATTGAGATCGGCAATGGCGCGTTGGCAGTCGCCTGCGACGTGACTGACCGCACTCAGGTTGCAGCACTGTTTGCCGAAGTAAAAGCGCGCTTTGGCGGGCTAGATCTGCTCTTCAACAACGCTGGAATCGGTGTGTACAGCCCATTCAGCGATAGCCAATCCAGCGACTGGCGCACCATGGTGGAAACTAACGTGCTCGGCCTGTTCGACTGCACCTACGCGGCACTCCCACTGATGCGCGGACGTCCCGGTGCAATGATTGCCTCGGTGTCCAGCACGGGCGGCCGTTATGGCGTTGAAGGCTGGTCGGTGTACTGTGCGACAAAATATGCGGTCGTCGGCTTCCATGAGACGCTGCGTAAGGAAGTAGGGGCTGACGGCATTCGCGTGACAGTGATCGAGCCAGGCGCCGTGTGGACTGAGTTCGGCCACAACGTTGCGCCTGAGGTGCTGCACGCCCGCCGCGAAAGCCTGGATGCATTGGCCCCGGACGACATCGCGCAAGCGCTGGTATACGCCTTCGCGCAGCATCCTCGTGTGCTGGTCCAAGAGATACTGGTGCGGCCAGTTAAACAAGTCGCACCTTGATGAAATCCTTATTCATGCCCCAAATTTTGATGGATTTGCAGACAGTCGAAGCCATGATGCTAGTCGCCCCACCACGGGGGAAAAATGTGCAGTTTGCTGACCCGATGAAAGCGTTCCATGCTGCGAAATAACCCAAAAGCACGCCCGCGCAGTTAGGAGGAATAGTCAAAGGATCGGTATTACGGCACTTCTTGGCGGCAGTAAGGAGAGATGGGGGGCTAGCGCCGTAGCTGGTGAGCTGGAACATATCAAGACGCCTGGACGTGGCAATCCTAAATTCATTTTCTGACTGCACACTGGCGTTTTATTGATGAGGACGTCTCATAAGCCTTAGAGCCTCGAGACGGGTAGTTACACGGCGCGCTTGCCGTTAAATTGCTTATACATATATAGGGTGCTCAAAAGCGAGGGACAGATGACCTCATCTCATGACCCCATGCGCCGCAAGATAGTGGCGGCCTTGGCAAGCTTGCCTCTGCTTGGGGCTTCGCAGCAGTCCATTGGTGCGGACGATAAACCTAGTGGGTCTAAAATCCTGATCGCCTACTTCACCCGCTCGGGCAATACCAAAGTAGTCGCCGGACTGCTTCAACGCGCTCAGCAGGCGGACATTTTCGAAATCACGCCTGCCGCTGCCTACCCCAAGGACTACCTAGAGACAGTAGAGCAAGCTCGCAAGGAGCGTGATAGCGATTTCGAGCCTGCGCTTGCTACTCATCTGCCTAACATAGCCGCTTATAACGCCGTCTTCCTTGGGTTCCCCATTTGGGGAGAAACGACGCCTCCAGTAATCAGATCGTTTCTGTCCAACCACGATCTGGCGGGCAAGGTCGTCATCCCTTTCATTACCCACGGCGGCTACGGCGTAGGCAACAGCTATCAGGTTCTGGCGCGTCATGCGCCTGGAGCGCAGCTGCAGAAGGGGTTCGACATGCAGGCCGATCAGGAGCGCAAGACCATGGAGCAGGTGAACGGCTGGCTTGAGGATACGAAGCTACCCGTTTGAACGGGGCAGTCACGATGTAAATCGTGATTCCGGCAACTGGTACCCAAGATCAATAATCCATTATTCAAGGAGACATTCATGAAAACCCGCACGCTCGGCAATGGCCTGCAAGTTTCGGCCATTGGCCTAGGATGCATGAGCATGACCGAGGTCTACGGCCCGGCTGCCGACAGCAAGGACATGATCGAACTAATCCGCAGTGCCCACGAGCAGGGCGTCACGCTGTTCGATACGGCAGAGGCCTATGGTCCGTTCACCAACGAAGAGCTGTTGGGTAAAGCGCTCGCGCCCATTCGTGACAAGGTCGTCATTGCCACGAAATTCGGCTTTGATATCGATCCGCAGACCGGTGCTCGAGGCGCAGGCACTAACAGCCGTCCGGAACATATCAAGGCTGCAGTAGAGGCGATGCTCAAGCGGATGGGTACTGATTACATCGATCTGCTGTACCAGCATCGGGTTGACCCTCAAGTCCCTATCGAAGATGTCGCTGGCGCCGTCAAAGAGCTGATCGCGCAAGGCAAGGTCAAGCATTTCGGGCTTTCGGAAGCTGGGGTCCAAACCATTC
Source organism: Pseudomonas syringae KCTC 12500 (assembly GCF_000507185.2). Lineage (NCBI taxonomy): Bacteria > Pseudomonadati > Pseudomonadota > Gammaproteobacteria > Pseudomonadales > Pseudomonadaceae > Pseudomonas > Pseudomonas syringae. The sequence continues at coordinate 3,347,186 of NZ_AYTM02000002.1, read as the reverse complement.
GCCGAGCCCACGCGGTTCAGCCACTCACTGCCGTGCAAAGTGAATACTCGCTTTTTTGGCGAGGCCCGGAACTGGAGCTGCTGCCCCTACTTGAAGAGCTCTCCATTGGCTTCGTACCGTTCAGCCCACTGGGTGCAGGCTTCCTCACTGGCCAGATCGATGAGCACACCGTTTTCGCGCCCACCGACTTCCGTAGTCACGTACCGCGCTTTTCGGTCGAAGCGCGTAGAGCCAACAGTGCGCTGGTCAAGTTCATCAGTGAACTGGCCGAGCGCAAGCAAGTCACGCCTGCCCAGGTGGCCTTGGGCTGGCTTCTGGCTCAAAGGCCCTGGATCGTGCCAATCCCTGGCACCACCAAGCCTCATCGCTTGGAAGAAAACCTGGGCGCGGTGCAGCTACAGTTGACCGAAGAGGAGCTCGCTGAAATCAATGCCGCCGTATCGAAGATTCAGATTCTGGGTGACCGCTTGCCTGAAGCAGCTATGAAGATGGTAGGGCATTAAGCAACTCCCCCCGGGATCCGGTTCGCGACTTGCTGTTGTACTCAGCCCCAGGATGGAGAATCGATAAATGCACATCGTAGCGACTGATAGGCCCCCTAAAGCGTCTCAGCTGCCCGTTGCCATGATGATCGGCTTGATGACTGCCTGCTCGATGCTGCCAGGCTTCGGCAGCGCTGGCATTGCCGAGGCACAGGAACCTTCACGTCGATCTGAACGCGACGAAACCATGAGTACCGATAAACCCATCGTGCTAGTTGTTGGGGCAAGCGGCAGTATCGGTCAACCGGCGGTTGCTGAGTCGTTGCGCAGGGGTTACCAGACCCGAGCATTGGTTCGTGATCCTTCCCAGGCCAAGCTGTTCGCTGAAGGCGTGGAGGTGGTCGTAGGGGACCTGACGCGTCCAGAAACGCTCGACGAGGCGGTCGCCGGGGTAACGGGTGTCATTTTCACTCACGGTATCAGTGGTAACAACGCGAAAGACGCCGAGGCCGTGAACTACGGAGCGGTACGCAACGTGCTCAGTGCCCTGAAGGCGCCAGCTCGTATCGCGTTGATGACGACTGTGGGAGTGACGAAGCCGTCGGTGGGGCACGACTGGAAACGCCGAGGTGAACGACTTGTACGCGCCAGTGGTTTGCCCTACACCATCGTTCGGCCAGGCTGGTTCGATTACAACGCGGCCAATCAGCAGCAGTTGGTCATGCGCCAAGGCGATACACATTGGGCAGGATCGTCCTCTGACGGTGTCGTATCACGTAAACAGATTGCCCAGGTGCTCGTGTCTTCCTTGAGCTCCCCAGCCGCAACGCGCAAGACTTTTGAGCTTGTGGCCGAACGCGGCGCAGCCCAGACGGATCTGGAACCGCTGTTTTCGGCGCTGCCTGCAGATCCTTCAGGTGGTCATGACGCCTTCGGCGACCGAGATAACCTGCCAGCAGCTCAAGAGCCTGGTTCCGTTGTCCAGACAATCGAAGCCATGAAGAACACGTTTGCCCAATAGACGTATTTCGAGCCTGTATCTTTCCCATACATCGCTTGATGAGCACAGCCTGCTCGCAGGCATTTTTGCAAACGTTGAGGATTATCCGCATGGTTTCAAAGGTCGAACTGAGTCGCCGGTTGTTACTTGGCGCAATGGGTGGTATAGCGATGGCCCCTGTCCTGGCCAGCGCAGCGACGGCGCTCGGAACAATGACTCCGGCCAGTGGCAATATACCGGCTGCCCAGCAGCCTGCAATCGGCAGACGAAAGCTGGGCTCTTTGGAAGTCTCCAGCGTCGGATTGGGCGTACAAAACATGAGTCGTACATACCAGACGACCATTCCCAGCCGTCCCGAAATGCTCAACATCATCCGCACGGCTCACGACCATGACGTGACCTTCTTCGATGCTGCCGAAGCATACGGGCCGCTGGAAGTGGAACGCATCCTGGGCGAGGGGTTGTCCTCTATTCGAGACCAATGCGTCATTGCCACCAAGTTCGGCTGGAACATTGACCCTAATACCGGAGAGCGTCGCCCTGGTTTGAACAGTCGCCCCGAGCACATTCAGCGCGCCGTCGAAGGAATGTTGAAACGGCTGCGTACCGACCGAATCGATTTGCTCTATCAGCATCGGGTGGACCCGCAGGTCCCAATCGAGGATGTGGCAGGAGCCATCAAAGATTTGATGGCGCAGGGCAAGGTGCTTCATTGGGGGCTCTGCGAAATGGGCCTCGATACGCTTCGTCGAGCACATGCAGAGCAGCCGGTAAGCGCCGTTCAAAGCGAGTACTCGATGCTTTGGCGAGGGCCTGAGCAAGATGTGCTGTCCACCTGTGAGAAGCTAGGTATTGGCTTTGTACCGTGGAGCCCTATGGGCGTGGGGTTCTTGACGGGTGCTATCGACGGCAAGACACGATTTGCCGAAGGTGACATTCGCGGTAACGAGGGGCGCTTTTCGTCAGCCAACTTGCCACACAACATGGCTTTGGTGGACTTGTTAAACGCCTGGGCGCAACGCAAGCAAGCGACCGCTGCGCAAGTATCGCTCGCGTGGCTGATGGCCCAGAAGCCTTGGATCGTGCCGATTCCCGGCACGACTCAGATGGCTCATATGTTGGAAAATGTGGGTGCAGTCACTGTGCAGTTCACGCCGGCTGAAATGGCAGAGCTGAGCCGGTCTGTACGAGCAATTGAAGTCAAAGGTGCACGATTGCCTGATGCGGTATTGGCATTTTCTGGGGTAGAGGCGCCGCCCAAATAGCCCGCTTCGTCGAACGAAGCAGGCTCCGATTGCACTACTCCGGTGGGATTACAGGGTCCGTTTATAGAAGGTATTGAGTTTCACGATGGCGGCACTTACATACTTGGGAACCCAATAGGTCTCTATGTGAGTTGCGCCATCGAGCTTGAACAACTCCTTATCTTTCGTGCCGGTGGCTTTTGAAAAGGCATCCTCAGTCATGTAAAGGCTGTCGGCCTTAGTGCCTGCAATCATCAACAGAGGCTGCTGGATCAGCGCTATCTGATCGGTGGCGTCGAAACGCATCAGATCGATCAGGCTGCTGGTTGTGTACTTGAAAGTGGAGTTTGGATGGGCGTGGGTCTTCCAATAGTACTCGTAGCCCTGGCGATACAAGTCAAAGGGTAGCTTGGCAATCTGTTCATCGCTGAGATTGGCATCTCCCGAATACATGACCGCCCCGCCGGCAGCTTCCTGGGCCCTGGCCGCTGATGCTTGCTGCATGCGTTGCTGCACCGAGTCGAGTTGCGAGTCGACATAGCCATTGCGTCGCACGCGCCCGGAATTGAACATGCTTACCGTGGCCACCGACTTGAAGCGTTTATCCGTCTCGGCGGCGGCTAATGAGTAGCCACCACCACCACAGATACCCAGCAGGCCCAAGCGGGTGTTGTCGGTCCCACCGTACTGGCTGATAAAGTCAGCCATACCATGGATGTCTTCTATGCGGTAGGCAGGCTTGTCGACGCTGCGTGGCTGGCCGCCACTTGCGCCTTGATAGGCGGCGTCAGCGGTGATGGTGATGTATCCCAGTTCAGCCAGGCGTTGCGCGTATAGGCCTGCAACCTGTTCTTTGACTCCGCCGTTCGGATGCGCCACGACGACAGTTGGATATTTACCTTTGGGATCGAAGTTGGCCGGTGTGTAGATATTTGCCGAAATATCCAGGCCATTCAGTTTATAGCTGACAGGGTGAATATTCACTTTGCCCGGCTCGTTTTTACTGATCGCACCATCGTAGACCAATGTATAAGGGTTTTCCTTATAGTCGGCAGCCAGCAGCTCCCCACTCGATGCGCCCAGAAGCGCTGCCAGCGCGGTATGTCGGAGAAGCTTGCTCATAATACCCTTTCACCTTTTCATGTATGCCAGACTGAAGTCATCTCAGGGCATGGAAGATATGACTGACGTTTCTGGTCATGCGGCATGAATATGGAGGCATACTAGGGTCAGGCGCATACTTTGATTAGCCGTCGTAAAGCGCTAGGAGTCATGAGCTCCGATCATCATTCAACGATAGCTGGTCGATAGCGCAAGGCCTCGACCAGCAATGCGAACGCCGGTGACGCTTGCCGGCGACTTGGGTAATACAGATGAAACCCTGAATACCAAGGGCTCCAATCTTCGAGCACCACCTGAAGTTGGCGGCTGGCGATGTATGGCGCCGCTATATCTTCTGGGATATAGCTCAGACCAAACCCGTCCAGGGCGGCGTCGAGCAGCTGATAGACACCGTTGTGAGTGATCTGTCCGGACACGCGCGCGTTTAGAGTCTCGCCGTCCTTCTCAAACTCCCACGCGTAAACGCGTCCATTAGTCGGCAGGCGCAGGTTGTTGCACAGGTGCTTGGGCAGGCAGCGGGGCGTGACGGGGATTTCTCGGTCAGCGAAATACGCAGCCGAGCCTACGACCAGCATGCGCATATCGGGGCCAATACGCGTCGCAATCATGCCTTCGGCAACCGCCTCGCCGAGTCGTACGCCAGCGTCAAAGCCTTGTGCAGCGATGTCGACGAAGCTGTAGTCGCAGCACACTTCGACCGAAATATCGGGGTACATGGGCAGAAAGTTTTTCAGCACAGGGCGAATAACCAATTCCAAGGCATGGTCCATGGCACTGATACGAATATTGCCTGCGGGTCTGTCACGCAAATCGCTGAGTGCAGCCAAGGCAAACTCGATCTCCTCGAAGCTAGGGCCGACCGTGCTGATGAGACGTTCACCCGCCTCTGTCGGTGAAACGCTTCGCGTGGTCCGAGTCAATAGCCTCAGCCCTAGTCGCGCTTCCAAAGCACGTACGGTATGGCTGAGTGCCGACTGCGACACCCCTAGCTTACCAGCGGCCTTGGTAAAGCTGCGTTCCTTTGCCACTGCCAGAAAGGCGATTAGATCATTAGCATTTTCCCGAAGCATTGATGATTCCTGCTCATTGATTTAAGCGAATTATAGTGACTAATCGAGTTGATAGGTAACTGATAGATTACAAGTCTTTGCAAAGCCCTCGGAGATTCGTGATGACGTCACTCGCAACAGCAGCAGCGCTTTCACTGTCTCTACTCACCGCTGAAAGCGAAGGTGCCCAGCCCATGAACGTAGTCGTGACCCCCGTAGGTTCTCAGCAATCGGCCGTAGGGCCGGCGGAATATTTCACCGGCAAGGTTCGCGTGGATGCGCCTTTCAAAGGCACCGACGGTGCGCGCATCGGTGGCGCCACTGTCACATTCGAGCCAGGCGCGCGGACTGCCTGGCACACCCACCCGCTAGGCCAGACGCTTATCGTGACTGCCGGAGCGGGATACGTACAGCAGGAAGGGCAAGCGCTACAGCGTATTCGCCCTGGCGATACCGTCTGGATTCCCCCGTTTGTCAAGCATTGGCACGGTGCTGCACCAGGTACCGGTATGAGCCATATCGCCATTGCCGAGGCGTTGGATGGGAAGACGGTCGACTGGCTCGAACAGGTCAGCGATGCGGATTATGGTCAGGCGCAATGATTCCACTGTCTCGCAGCCAGTGGGGAATCCTGCTGGTTATCTTGTGCAGCTATCTGATGATCGTACTGGACACCTCAGTGGTCATTACCGCGTTGCCGCAGATTCGCCAGACGTTCGTGATGAGTACTACCGCCCTGTCATGGGTACAGAATGCCTACACCCTGGCTTTTGGCGGCTTGCTGCTTCTTGGCGCACGTGCCGGTGACATACTCGGTCGCCGACGGATGTTCGTCATGGGCCTGGGCCTGTTCATGTTCGCCTCGCTGCTGGTGGCCGTGGCGCAGAGTCAGTGGTTGCTAGTCTCTTCGCGGGCTCTACAGGGAGTGGGCGCGGCTATCCTTGCACCATCCTCTTTGGCGCTTTTGCTGGTCAATTTTGAAGGGCAGCAACGCACGCGTGCGATCGCCTGGTATGGCGCTACCGCCGGCGTCGGCTCAAGTGTTGGTTTGCTTATCGGGGGCGTGCTTACCCAATGGGCATCCTGGCGAGTAGGCTTTCTGATCAACCTTCCCCTTGGCTTGGCGCTGATAGCCGCAACACTGCGTGTTGTTCGCGAAACGCCTGTGCTACCGAGTACATTCGATTTGGCCGGTGCGGTGCTGTCGACGTTGGGCATGACCAGCCTGGTCTTCGGCATCGTCAGTGCCGCCCATGCAGGGTGGAGTGACGAGCGCACAGCAACAGGGCTGGTCGTTGGCCTCGTTCTACTGGTGCTGTTTGGCGTGCATGAAGCCCGAACCCAAGAGCCGATATTGCCGCTGCGGTTATTCCAGCACCGGGTACGCGCGGGTGCCTACAGCGCTCGGTTGTTGTTCCTGGGTGCAATGATGAGCTTCTACTTCTTTACGACTCAGTACTTGCAGGAAGTGCTTGGCTTCAGCGCCAGCGAGGCAGGGTTGGCCTTCTTACCAACCACCCTGGCAAACTTTGCCGCTGCGTTGGCAATACCGCGGCTTACCCGCCTGTTTGGAAACGGAGCGCTATTGGCAGGCGCCGTGGCCTTGGGATGTGTCGGCATGGTATGGCTGTCTGGAATACGCGCCGACAACCACTACCTTGCCGTGGTGATGCCACTGTTACTGATTGGGCTAAGTCAGGGCGCATGCCTTAGTCCGTTGACCACTGCAGCGATGACCGGTGTGCAACCGGCAGACGCTGGCGCTGCATCGGGTCTGGTCAATGTCAGCCATCAACTCGGTGGGACCTTGGGGCTCAGCGTGCTGACCGTCGCCTATAGCTATGGCGCGCATTCCTCGGACTCAGTCCAAGCGATAACGGCGGGTATCTCCATGGCCTTCGTCTGGAGCGCTGCCTTACTGGCGTTGGCGTTGATCGTGGTGCTTGCCCTGATAGTGCGGCAAGCCCCTGCGAACGCGGTGGTTGCACAGGGGCCTAGGTAGTTTGCGGCTGTGTTCAGTCCTTTGCCCGGGACTTGAAGACTTCCTTGAAAACCGGCACTGCCGACATCGCTTTCGGCCAGCCAACGTAGAACGCCAAGTGTGTTAACACTTCAGATGCTTCGGTCTTGGTCAGCCCATTGTCCATCGCGCGGTTCAGGTGGAACGGCAACTGCGCGGCCTGGCCTTGTGCGATAAGCGAGGCGACGGTGACTAAGCTACGGTCTCGGGCCGTGAGGCCCGGGTCACGCCAAAGGTCCGCGAACAAGACGTCGTTGGTGTAATCGCCCAGCTTTGGCGCTACCGTCCCGGTAGCCGATTGCACCGCAGCTCGCCGCTTGGTTTCACTGTCCGCATCCAGACTAAGAGGCTCAGTGATTGGCAGGACGATTTCTTCATGGGCTATTTTGCGCTCTGTAAACACCTTATGTGCCACACCGGCTGCCGACATCGCGTTCGGCCAGCCGGCATAGAAAGCAAGATGGGTAATGAGCGCGCTGATCTCGCTAGGCTTCAGACCATTATCCAAGCCTAGGTTGAGATGGCCAGTCAGCTGTGCACTCTGGCCGTTTGCGATGAGGGCAGAGAGGGTGATTAAGCTACGGTCACGGCTCGCCAGTTGCGGGCGCTTCCAGACTTCGCCAAACAGCAGCTGCGTGGTGTAGTCATATAGCTTTGGCGTGACTTCCTGCACATAGGGCGCAGGCTTGGGGTCTGGTTTGGCGGTACTGGCGCCAGCTTCGGTCATGGCGGCGAAACACAGTGTGACGAACATGGGTGCAATCAGTCTCATGGTGCCTCTCAGTTGGTAACAATCGGTGGCAGGCGATCAAGGAACTTGTCTAAGGTCATTGGATATTCCCGGACCCGTATTCCAGTGGCGTTATAGACAGCGTTTGCAATGGCCGCAGCGACACCTGAGATGCCAAGTTCACCTACGCCCTTGGCTTTCATCGGTGACGAATAAGCATCCACTTCGTCGATGAAAATGACTTCCTGATGCGGAATGTCGGCGTGCACCGGCACTTCATACCCTGCAAGGTCATGATTGACGAAGAAACCGTGACGCTTGTCGACCACCAGTTCTTCCATCAGCGCCGCGCCGGCACCCATGGTCATGGCACCAATGACCTGGCTGCGCGCGGTCTTAGGGTTGAGTATGCGACCAGCAGCGCAGACGGCGAGCATGCGATCGATGCGCACTTCACCGGTAGCAGCATCGACCCGGACTTGAACGAAATGCGCACCAAAGGTCTGGTGCTCGCGCTCTTCACGGGCCTTACCGAACTCCAGTGTATCTTCGGCCGTCAACGTACCCTGCCGAGCAACTTCTGCCAGGGACATGGTTTTACCGCCGCCCCGCACTTGGCCGTCCGTAAACTGTGCAGTAGCGGGATCGATACCCATCTTTTCGGCGATGAGCGTGCGCAGCTTCATGCTGGCGGCATACACCCCGGAGGTGGATGAGTTGGCACCGCGCTGGCCAGCGGAGCCTGCCGACGTCGGGAAGTTCGAATCGCCCAGGCGAACCACCACCTTGTCCAGGGTGACGCCTAGGGTCTCGGCAGCCGTCTGCCCGAGGATGGTGTAGCTACCAGTGCCGATGTCGGTCATGTCGGTCTCGACCGTGATGATTCCGCGCGAATCCAGATGTACTCGCGCGGCGGAATCCCGGATGGGATTACCGCGAATCGCTGAAGCCATGCCCATGCCGATCAGCCAGCGACCCTCACGCCGGCTGGCCGGAATGGGCGAACGCTTGCTCCAGTCGAAGTGCTGTGCGCCTGTCTCTAAACATTGGATCAGCGCACGTGTGGAGAACTTACGCGATGGTTCTCCAGGAACCACCTGGGTATCGTTCAAAATGCGCAGTTTCACCGGGTCCATTTTCAAGGCTTCGGCCAATTCATCCATGGCACCTTCCAAAGCCATCATTCCAGAGGCCTCGCCGGGCGCACGCATCGCGTTGCCTTCAGGGAGATCAAGCACGGCCAGGCGGGCACGTGTCATGCGGTTGGCACCGGCGTACAAAACTTGGGTCTGGGTAACCGCTTTCTCAAAGGGGCCGCCGGGCAGATTGCCAGACAGCGTTTCATGACCGATGGCTGTAATTCGTCCCGAGCTGTCGGCACCCAGGCGCACGCGCTGAATCGTAGCGGGCCGGTGAGTCGTGTTGTTGAACATCATCGGTCGGGTAAGCGCGACCTTCACCGGCCTGCCCAGTTGACGTGCCGCGACCGACGCCAGCACCGCATCTGCCAGCACCGAAGCCTTGCCGCCGAAACCGCCACCGACGTAGGGCGAGAGCAGACGAATCTTTTCTGGCGGCACGCCGAGGATGATTGACAGGTCGCGCTTGCTCCAGGACAGCAACTGGATCGAGCACCACAATGTTAACTGGTCGCCCTGCCACCGCGCGATGGATGCATGGGGCTCCATCATTGCGTGGGCCTGGTCAGGCGTGGTGTAGGTCACATCGACTTGCACGCCTGCCTGGCTGAAGGCTTCCTCGAACTGGCCGACGTCAGTGTCGGGCCCACTCTTGGGCATTTGCGCGTTAGGGCGTTCGGCTGCCAGGTCGAAGCGACCGTGGCCCGTCGCGTATTCGACCTCGATCAGCTGCGCGGCCGAGCGCGCTTCTTCGAAGGTCTCGGCGACCACCATGGCGATTGCTTGATGGTAGTGGTCGATGTCCGGGCCGCCCAGCGCCCTGGCCGCATTGAACTCGCTATGGCCTAATTTGCCAGCATTGGCTGCAGTAATAACCGTCAATACACCAGCGGCTTCGCGCGCGGCATCTGTCTGTATCTGCACGATACGACCTTTGCCGATACCTGCACCCACAATATAGCCGTATACAGCGTCCGGAACCTGCTCATGGTTCTCATAGGCGTAGCGAGCAGCGCCGGTGACTTTTAAGGGGCCTTCGATCCGATCGAGGGGCTGACCGATGACTTTCAGCTGGTCGATCGGGTTGTTGCCGGTGGGCAAATCAAACTTCATGCCTGGGCCCTCGCTTCGGATATGGCCGAAGCCAAGGTTCGTTCGGCCAATACAATCTTGAAGGCGTTGTCATGGGCGGGAGCCGCGTCGGCGAGCAGTCTGTCCGTCACCGCCTTGGCACCTTCGGGCATCAGCGCGTCCGCAGCGTCTAGGCGCCAAGGCTTGTGTGCCACACCGCCCAGCGCAACCCGGCCTGTCCCATCAGGTTGGACGATGGTCGCCACAGAGATCAAGGCAAATGCGTAGGACGCACGATCGCGGACCTTGTGATACAGATGAACACCACCGGCAGGCTTGGGTAGCGTAACGGCGGTGATGAACTCGTCCGCAAACAGCGCCGTTTCAATGTTAGGCGTATTAGCCGGAAGCCGATGGAAGTCAGCCATCGGAATGGAACGTATATGCCCATTGGCCCGCACCGTTTCCACTGTGGCGTCGAGCAATCGCATTGCCACCGCCATGTCGCTCGGGTGGGTGGCGATGCAGTTGCTGCTGGTGCCGATGATTGCCAGCTGTCGGCTGAAGCCTCCGATGGCTGCGCAGCCAGCGCCGGGTTGGCGTTTGTTGCAAGCCATGTTGGTATCGTAGAAATAGGGACAGCGGGTGCGTTGCAGCAAATTGCCTGCCGTGGTCGCGACGTTGCGAAGTTGGCCCGAAGCACCTGCCAGCAGAGCCCTGGCCAATACTGCATAGTCCTTTCTGATACGAGCGTCGGCGGCCAGATTGGTGTTGCGCACCAGGGCGCCAATGCGCAGCCCACCTTCTGAGGTAGGCTCAATGGTGTCCAGCCCTATTCCGTTGATGTCGATCAAATGCGTGGGGGTTTCGATCTCTAGCTTCATCAGATCGAGCAGGTTGGTGCCGCCGGCGATGAAGCGTGCGCCTTCGAGTTGAGCCGACTGGGCAGCGTGCGCCGGAGATTCGGCGCGCACGTAATTGAACGGCCTCATGCGGTCTCCTGCGCGACTTCGGTGATCGCTTCGATGATGTTGGAGTAAGCGCCGCAGCGGCAGATGTTGCCGCTCATGCGTTCCTGGATTTCTCGGGCCTCGAGCCGAGGCGCATCGGTGATGTTTTCACTGACATGACTAGGGACCCCTGCGCGGATTTCTTCCAGCACCGCCACTGCCGAACAAATCTGTCCCGGCGTGCAGTACCCGCATTGATAACCGTCGTGCTTGATGAAAGCGGCCTGCATCGGGTGCAATTTCTGGGGGCTACCCAATCCTTCGATGGTGGTGATGCTCGAGCCTTGGTGCATGACTGCTAGTGTCAGGCAAGAGTTGATTCGCGTTCCGTTCGCGATGACCGTGCAGGCCCCGCACTGGCCGTGGTCGCATCCCTTTTTGGTGCCTGTAAGGTGGAGATGGTCGCGCAACGCATCCAGCAATGAAGTTCGGGTATCCAGCTCAAGGCGTTTTTCGGTGCCATTGACACTGAAAGCGATCTGCCTCTTGTTTGGCTGAGCGGCATTGGCGGCGCTGGCCTTTGCGCTAAGAAAAGGGGGCAGGGCAATTGCCGCAGATGTCACCACCCCAACGATAAGGAATTTGCGCCTGGTCAGCGGCATCATGTCGTTCGTATCCACGGTTAGTTTCCCTGAGGAAGGCTTTACGATCTCGAACCGTCCGGATCGTCCTGCAACATTCGTTGTCTTTTAAGCAGGTTTCACGGGCGAGATGATCTAGGAACTTAACGTTATGAGTAGTTGGTGACTATGCCGTACACACGCATAAGCACATGAGCATTAGTCATAAATAAAGGTGAGCGCCGTAGGTCTTATAACTACGGCGTTAATGGCTGAAATTTCTGACACATACCGTAATATTTTATAAGTGCAGTGGACTATCCGGCGTATCAAAAGCAGCGATCCGTAAGATCTGCCATACGTTGCAACAGCCAAGCAGCCGTACCAAGAAAAGATCCGCTACCCCTGTTGTCTCTCGGGAGAGTGCCGCGCTTATTATTCACCACTGACCTGATGCGTGAACCATGCGGCCTGACCGCGCAGCAGTCACTTTTGCTGTCAAGCGGCCTTGTGATGGGTGGGATGCGCTGTTTATCTGACTCTGGCTGCAGACCCCGATGGTCGCTTTTGGCCGAAAGCTGCGGGTGGATAGGGCCCACCGCAGGCGATGCTCTTTAGATCGCTGTGCCTGAGCTATCCGCAAAAAGAGGTATTTTTTCAAGCGTTTCAATCCGGTTGCTGTAGAGGTACCGTCAGCATTTGCGAGATGCGTGATGAGGGATCGGAAGTTGGACACTGAACGAGCGATTGAGAAGTGGAATGCTCAATGGATGATCGTTGCCGGGCGGGCGGTGTGCGCTCACTGTATGGAAAGCCAAGCGCTGGAAGACTGCGAAAAACCTTTTCTACATGCCGATACCTGTCCTGTGAGCGAGGTGGAAGGAGATCATCCGTGGGCAGCGTTGCACCACATCCTCGACAGCGCGCAGGGTTGAGCTGCTGCTTGGCCTCGATCCCTTCTATTAATACTTCACCTTGTAGGTCGGTGAGTCCTCCGGCCTGTTCTCTCGCCGATCGTAGATCTTGGTCGTGCTGATGTTGGCATGACCCAGCCAGGCCTGAACCTTGGCGATATCGGCTTCATGCTCCAGGGCATTGGTGGCTGCGGTTGCTCTAAGTCCGTGAACACCCAGGCCGCCGACCTCGATCCCGGCTTTCTTCGCGTAGGCCGCCACCACGGTGTAGATGCCGTTGGCCGTAATGCCGGCACCGGTCAGCTTGCCTCGTAGCGGAATGAATAGCGCCACCTTCCGTTCCGCTAAATGATGCCCTGAGCTTTCTAGGTACTGGTGAATACGCCCGGCCGCTACTGGGTGCAGTGGCAGGTAGCGCACCTTGCCGCCTTTGCCGTGCACCTTAAGGTGCTGAATCCCTCGGCGCTCCTGGATGTCGCTCACCTGCAGCAGCGCCGCTTCTTCGCGGCGCAGCCCGTGATAAAGAAGAACAGCCAACAGCGCCCGGTCGCGCAGCCCTTTGAGGGTCGTTTCATCCGGGGCTTCGAGCAGCGCTTTGGCCTGGTGATCGCCCAATGCCGGCGTCTTGCCTTCGTTGCTTTCTATCTTCGGTCGTTTGACTCCGTGCACCGGATTGCCACCGGCAATTGCATTGCTCTCCAAGAGGTGATCAAACAGGCTGGCCAGTGCCGCCAACTTGCGCCGGATCGTAGCTCCGGCCAGACCGCGATGCTCGAGCTGGGCACGCCAGGCTAAAACATGCGATCGGGTCACCACGCGAAATTCATCGGCCGAAGCCAACCCGACAAACCCGCAGAAATCTTCAAGGTCATTTTGGTAGGCACGACGTGTCCGAGGGTTGTCCAGGTTGGCAAACCACTCGACCGCAGCCGGAACTTGGGTCAGCGTCTGAAATTCGACCGACGTGAGCCGACGCTGATCGTTCTGTTGGGTTTTCGTCAGTTCCTGCATATCGTTCTCATCATTGGCCTACATGCGATCACTGCCAACATATGTGGTCACAAAAGCAACTAAGAATCGCCCCTTGTAGCTGAAACCGATAAGCGGTAATAATTGGTGATAACCTATTTTATCACCAGTAATCATAAAAATTCAGACGGTGTCATATTTCTGCATCCTAATGAGAGTGGTCTTGACTCTAGACGGAAAAACTTGAATGAAGTCCAGATTTAGTCTATATTTGGTCTTTAAATATGCTTAGGCGATATTGTGCCTAACCAACCAAGCGTTATGCATCAGTACGCGGTGCAATATGAAGGAGGTCTCAACTCATGCGAGTTGAAACAATCAGTTTTCTGAAACGCAACGCAGCCGACCTGCCTCTCGATGAGCCATTGGTCGTCACGCAAAACGGTATTCCGGCCTACGTGGTGGAGTCTTACGCTGATCGTAAGCGCCGCGATGAGTCAATTGCCTTGGTGAAGCTCCTGGCAATCAGCTCCCGCGAGTACTCCCAAGGCAAGCACTGTTCCACTGACGAACTCAAAGCCCGATTGAGCAGGAGGTTTACCCAGAAATAAATAGGAGCATTAATGAATACGTTTGCACTGCGCTTTACCGGTGTTGCCCAGCAAAGCCTTGAGGATCAGGTTGAACACCTGGCTGTCCATCAGAGATTCTCCCTCGCTGCTCAACGCATAGACACCTTGATTGATGCCATCGAGGACAAGCTACTGTCCACCCCGTTGGGTTACCCGGTCAGTCCTCAATTGAGTGAGCTGGGTGTACTGCATTATCGTGAGTTGAACACCGACGGATACCGAGTCTTTTACGAGGTGAGGGACGCAGACGATGTAAATGTCATCGTCGTGGTGCTCGTATTAGGTGGCAAGCAAAGTGTTGAACAGGCCCTCATCCGCTACTGCCTGCTTCAGCCTATGTAGCAGGATACGGGATCGACACTACCGAAAGAAGATTATGTTTGTTGAAGCACATCATATAGCTAACGGCCGCTCTCAGCGCTCGGCGCAGCGCTATGATTATAGCCTTGCCAACACCGTCAAAATCCTCCTCGGTGAGCCAACACCATACTCATCTATCGCTTCTTTATCCTGGTTCAACGGTAAGCGCCTCATGACCCCACATTTCAAGCGAGCCATACCATCCAAGCTATTTTGGTCCCCTGACTACATCCAGACTGGGGACAGATGGCACCCAAGCGCTGCTGTGGCGTCGGAATAGCGATGAGGCACTCGCCAGCAGCTCATCAACGCATGAACACGAACACCTTAGAGTGACCTTTTTATCCTTCAAATAGTAAGCGCTCGCCAAAAGAGGGAATTTTCGATCAGGTGTCTCGAAATCATCCGCAGTGGCCAACAAGCACATGGTGAACTTATATTGCTAACATCATAAAACCGACCTGAAACTAATCCGACACTAAGCAGAACTATCAAGAAAGAAATTGTCTAACGCATCAGCGTTTTGCTTACCCGCTTAGCTTACATGCGGTTGACCCGATGGCCCACAACCTGCTTCGCCCACCGAGCATGAATTATGAAATTAAATATAATCTGTGTATTGTGCATTTCTCTCTTAACATCAAGCATTTGCATTTCGGCGGAAAAGAAGGTCTACGGCCTGTACGAGAACATACAGCTCCCCGACATTGATCTGGAAATTCCCGCAAAACTCGATACTGGCGCATAAACAGCCTCGCTAAGTGCTCAAAACATTAAATATTTCAAGCGTAATGGAGAACGTTGGGTAAGCTTTTCTCTTGCTATCGATGGCAGCCACAACCGCCTTATCGAACAGCCTCTTGAGGGAGTCGATAAGATCAAGCGCCGTTCGGATGATCGCGCCCCTAATGACACAAAATTTTACAGCGCCCGGCCGGTGATCTCTCTATCCGTGTGCATGGGCGAAGCTTTACACACCATAGAAGTGAATTTGGCTGATCGGAGTGCATTCAAATATCCGCTTCTGATCGGATCCGAAGCGTTGAAACAATTCGATGCGGTGGTCGACCCAGGTCTTGGATACTCGGCAGGAAGCCCTAGCTGCGCTTCCATCGCAAAACCGCAAAGTAGATAAGCACTATCACAATACTCGTCTGGCCGAAGTCACGAAAAATTCTGCTACGAATTGATCCTCAGCAAGCGTAGTTTGCGCACCACGGCTGAAGGCGTGCTGCACCGCATGCGAGTGGGCTGCCTTTGGCGAGACTTGCCTAAGGAGTTTGGAAGTTGGAGCAGTTCAATCCCTGGTCTGCTTCAGAAAAGTGGTTCAAGGTGCTTCAGGAACTGATGGCCGAGCCGGACCGGGAGTGGTTTTTTGTTGGTGGCAGCTATGCCAACACTCACTATCACAGTGCAGGTGCGACAAGTACAAAGGAGTAGGTAACAAGAAAAAGCCGAGTCGGTAACACCTCCAAGACTCCTTTGCCTGTAGACGCTCGCGGACTGCCAGTTGCATTTGACTGATGGAAGGTGCCTTCGCCCGATTGAAGCATTTCCGGGCGATAGCTTCTCGACTCGACAAACTCAAGATAAACTATGAAAGCATCATAGTAACGGCCTGAGTTTCTCTGTGCTGCCTACGTGAAAGCGGGAACAGCACCTAGGTAAAGCGTGTTCCTCGCAGGAAAAGTGGATAGCCCAGCACTGAGCTATCCGCTTTATGCCTCTATTCGCTGTAGCGACTCATAAAAATAGCGGCTCGTTTAGTCGCCACGACCAAAGAGCCAAGGTCTATGACTTCGTTTTCAGTGTGTGTCGCATCGCCTGCTGCCCCGAGTCCATCCAGACTGGCGTTGACGAACTTGCTTATGTAAGAGATGTCTGCACCACCCCTCTCTGCCGAGGGTACTGGTTCCAACGCCGGGCCAGCCAAATCCTGGCTGACTTCGCTGTACTGCTTCAACAGCTCCAGGTTGCCTTTAGTCTCTTCCATGACAGGCATGATCGGTTTGAGTACAAACTCGCTGCTTGTGTTAGCCAGAGGATTGCTGACAATAGCCTTTATCTTCGATTCGGCCAGGTCCTTTTGCTCGTCACTCGCGAAACGTAGATCGCCATGAACAAGCGAGGCCGCCGCTACACTGGTCTTTCTGCCAGTGGCAACACCCTTGCCATTCTCTATATCTTCACTCGCGCTTGCCCCTCCAAGCGCTATGCCGGGATTGATGGTAAGCCCTGGGGTGTTCGACAGTTGCGATCTTATCTGATCCAGCACGCGCGCAGATTCGTAAATGGCACCGAAGCCTGTTTTAGGTTGGAAAATCTTCGCCGAGTGTTGCTCCACGCCCTTACTCGTCAGGAACCACTCGCTAAGGCCTCTGCGGTTGGTTACCAGCTGGTTTGCGGACAAGGCAAATTCAAAACCCAGCGCGATGTCACTTTTCTTGGCCTCATCAATGAGTACTTTTCTCGATATGTCTGTCGGCCTAGCTGCCAGCTCCTCGTCACCGACCAGCACAACGGCGATATTCATGTTTTCCAGCGAACCGTTGGCTTTCAGGGCCTGCAAGGCGTAAAGCATCGTCACCATGCCACCCTTGTCATCAATGACGCCCGGCCCTTTTGCTTTTTTGCCTTCTTCGATGTAAGTAAATTTCTGGAATTTGCTTTCCTCGGGAAAGACGGTGTCCAGATGGCCTATCAGCAACATGCGCTTGGGTGATTTGCCCTTGTGAACAGCAACAAGACTTCCCGCGTGGTTCATGCCGGCAGGCAGAGCATGCCATTGCGTCTCAAAACCGAGCTCGTCAAGCTTCTGCTTCATCAAGTTGCCAACCTGAGTAACACCCTTCACATTTTCTGTTCCGCTATTAATGTTAACGAGTGTTTCCAGAAAAGATACTTGCTCAGCGTGATGCTGGTCTACGTAGGTGACCAGTTTCTTCTCGTCAGCGGACTGCCCGGCCATAGTGTGCTGCGCAATAAATGCCGCCAGCAGTATATAATAAGCTTTTTTCATACTCATGCCCTTTGATTGTTTTAACTCAGTATGGTTTCTACAGGTAAGCCTGGAGCGCTACCTGAAAATTGGTATTTTGGTTACCGCTGTCTGACCGATCTTTTTTCCAACCACTCAATTTTAACCTGTCATCAGCTCAACGCGCTTAAATAAAAATTAATACAGGACGTGCATTTTTCAGGCCGGTAAACAGAGTCGATCAGATGCCGATAACACCATGATGACCGAGAGTGATCTGGCGATGTCCACATCAAGATACCGTTGTGTCTATACTCAACTATCGGGCGTTTTCTTAGTCTGCGCTCACCCGTTTTAGCAGGCTCGCACCGCGCCTTCCAAGGTTGTCAGGCGCTACTATTCATAGCCAGGCAGTTATCTCCCTTCAGGAGTGGCTATTCGATAACGGAGCTCGATTTTTCGATTATTCAAACGGCTAGCCTGAATGAAACCTATGCGTCTATTCAGGCGTTACAAGATCCGGTTTGCCATTACGTAATCAGCGCAGCGGCCAGTTATAGGCGACGCTGTAGAAGGAAATCCCTGATCCGTTCTGCCGCTTCCACGCATTCAGCCAATGGCGCGACCAGAGCCATTCTTATCCGCTCTGCACCAGGATTAACGCCGTCGACTTCGCGAGACAAGTAAGATCCCGGAATAACCGTTATGTGTGTCTGCTCGAACAGCTCACGACAGAATTCAGCGTCGTCCATCGGGACTTTTGCCCACAGGTAGAAACTGCCATCAGGCTTCTTGACGTCCATGACCGGCGAGAGAATCGCGAGCACCGCGTCGAATTTTTCACGATACAGATCGCGGTTTTCACGTACATGGTCTTCATCTTTCCAAGCGCAAATGCTTGCCAGCTGGCTGTGAACAGCCATGGCGCAACCGTGGTAAGTCCGGTAAAGAAGGAACGCTTTGAGAATATCTGCGTCGCCCGCTACAAACCCCGAACGCAAGCCAGGCAGGTTGGAGCGTTTTGACAAGCTGTGAAACACCACACAACGTTTGAAATCGCTACGACCAAGCTCAGCACAAGCAGTTAGCAAGCCAGGTGGTGGCGACGTCTCGTCGAAGTATATCTCGCTGTAGCATTCGTCTGCAGCGATGACAAAGTCATGCTCATCGGCAAGAGAAATCAGTTTTTTCAGGGCATCCAAGGGCACCAGTGCACCGGTAGGGTTACCCGGCGAACAGAGAAACAGGAGCTGGCAGCGCTTCCAGATATCTGCCGGTACGCTGTCAAAATCTGGATTGAAGCCGTGACTTTCCAGGCAGGGGAGGTAATAGGGCGTGGCTCCGGCCAGAATCGCTGCGCCTTCGTAGATTTGATAAAACGGATTTGGGCTGATGACCAACCCATTGCTATCCCGACGGACAACAGTTTGGGTAAATGCGAAAAGCGCTTCGCGCGTTCCGTTGACCGGCAGGATGTGACGGGCAGGGTCCAACCAGCCTTTGGGTACGTCAAAGCGCTGCTGGCACCAGTCAGCAATGGCCGCACGCAATTCGGGGATCCCCAAGGTCGCAGGGTACACGGACATTTTGTCGAGATTGGCTGCCAACGCCGTTTTGACGAACGCCGGCGAGGGGTGCTTAGGCTCTCCGATGGACAGCGCGATAGGCCTCAGGCTCGCATTTGGCGTAACCCCATTCAACAGGGTGCGCAATTTCTCAAAAGGGTAGGACTGCAACTGAGCTAAAGCGTCGTTCATATCAAGATCTCAATCGTGTTTAATTGCGTAGGCGGTAGAGCTGATGCACGGGACGGTCATGCTGACCGACCTGCACGTTAGAGCAACCTGCGGCAAAGCTCGAAAGCCCGACCACTGATTCAGCAAGACTATCGAAATATAATGTAATACTATTACCTTGATTTTTCAACCGTTATATGGAGTTTTTGCCGTCATGCTTTCACCCACTCTTGAACTTGCCTGCGATTTGATCCGCCGTCCATCGGTCACACCCGTCGACGCTGGCTGCCAGGAATTAATGATGGCGCGCCTTGCTAATGTCGGCTTCGCGCTGGAGCAAATGAGGATTGAAAACGTAGACAATTTCTGGGCATCTCATGGCCGCAGAGACGGGCCAGTGCTCTGTTTTGCCGGGCATACAGACGTGGTGCCGACTGGACCGTTGCAAGCCTGGAACATACCTCCATTCGATGCCTTTATCGATGATCAGGGGATGCTTCACGGAAGAGGTGCTGCAGACATGAAAGGCAGCCTGGCGGCCATGTTAGTGGCCGCTGAGCGTTTCGTGGTGGATTACCCTAATCACCGAGGCTCAGTGGCATTTCTGATCACCAGCGATGAAGAAGGCCCCGCCCATCACGGCACCAAAGCGGTGGTCGAACGCTTGGTCGCGCGTCAACAACGGCTGGATTGGTGCATAGTGGGTGAGCCATCCAGCACAACACTGGTGGGTGATATTGTGAAAAACGGGCGACGTGGTTCGCTGGGCGCAACCCTCACTTTGCGAGGAGTCCAGGGGCATGTGGCCTATCCACATCTGGCCAAGAATCCAATTCATCTGTTAGCCCCAGCGCTAGCTGAACTGGTCAGCGAGCATTGGGACAGCGGCAATGCATTCTTTCCGCCTACCAGCTTTCAAGTGTCGAACCTGAACTCAGGTACAGGTGCAACAAACGTGATTCCTGGAGAGCTGGTCGCGGTGTTCAATTTTCGCTTTTCTACCGAATCAACAGTTGAGAGCCTGAAGAGCCGTGTTGCGGAAATCCTCGACAAGCATTCGTTGGATTGGCACATCGACTGGACTTTATCGGGCCTGCCCTTTCTGACGGAGCCGGGCGCACTGCTGGATGCTGTTGCATCCAGCATCAAGGCAGTAACCGGGCGTGACACTCAGGCGTCTACATCCGGTGGCACCTCTGACGGTCGATTTATCGCCACCATGGGCACTCAGGTTGTTGAGCTTGGGCCAGTCAACGCTACGATTCATCAGGTCAACGAATGTATCCTTGCCAGTGATCTTGATGTGCTGACT
Organism: Pseudomonas syringae KCTC 12500; assembly: GCF_000507185.2. Taxonomy (NCBI): domain Bacteria; kingdom Pseudomonadati; phylum Pseudomonadota; class Gammaproteobacteria; order Pseudomonadales; family Pseudomonadaceae; genus Pseudomonas; species Pseudomonas syringae. Next base: position 3,326,859 of record NZ_AYTM02000002.1, on the reverse strand, counting down.
GAGATCTACTATGAGACCTTGATCAAATTGCTGGCATGAGATTCAAGCGCCGGACATGGTTTGCAACGGAACAGAAAATGGACTTATGCCCGTCCCACAGGTCTTGAGGGCGATCCTTCACTGATGATAAATCACACATTTTCATGCGCCGGAAAAAGGTAGTAGCGTTTTTGCCTTGCAGCGGCTTATAGCTGGCTGCTGCATGAATGCTACTAATGGAAAGGGCAAAATTTATGCACAGCGGGAGCCAAGCAACGCTGCTGCTTGCAAAAATCTAGCCTCGCTCAGAAGACCATCTTCACTGGTATTTTTGAGACACCACACTAGGGGTAGACCCGGCTTGTAGGGCCTGATCGTGACGATCTAGTGCTAACTCGATCGAGCGATTTGGCCCCCGCCCAGATCCGTACGTGCGGAATTACCGCATGCGGCTCCTGCCTTGGGTACGCGAAGCGATCCTCAGGATAAGGATGTGCATTTCTGGGTCTTGGTATGTAGAGGTCGGCAAGGCGTCCGTAGCGTGACCATTGAAGCCGATGACGCTGGCTACGACGTTTGAGGGCTTGCCGCCATAGACGGCATACCGCCAGACGAAAACCACCAAGACGTATCAGGTTTCCCGGCACCGCGTGGTAGTTGAAGTACCCAGTGACAACTCGGTTAAGCTACTGACCCCCAACTCGAACAGGCTCGTGACGTCGGCGCTTCAGCTCATCCCGAATAGCCAGCAGCGTCGCACGCATTCGCTTCTTGACCGTCAGTCGCAGTATTTGAAACCCACCGCTTCTGTTGCTACTAGAGCAGTGTGTGAAGCCCAGGAAATCAAACGTCTCCTGCTTACCTAGGCCTCGTTTTCTACGATTTCTCGCAGCAAAACGACCAAATTCAATCAGCCTTGTCTTCGAGGCGTTGAGGGATAAACCGAACCTTGCCAAGCGTTCCTGCAACTGCACCAGAAACTGCTGGGCCTGCCATTGCGTCCTGAAACCCACAACGCTGTCATCCGCGTAACGCACAACGATTACATCGCCACGGGCGTGGCACTGGCGCCGCTGCCTTGCCCACAGATCCAGCACGTAGTGAAGATAGATATTCGCCAGTAACGGCGATATCACTGCGCCTTGGGGCGTCCCCTTGGTCGCAGCCATTCTACGGCCATCCTCCATAACACCCGCCTGAAGCCATTTGCAGATAAGTCCGAGCATGCGGCGGTCTGCAATCCGGTGTCCCAGAAACATAAGCATCCATTCATGGTCGATCTCATCAAAGAACGACGTGATATCCGCATCCAATATCCAGTTCACCTTCTGGCCCTTCAGCGCGACCGTCAACGCATCCAGCGCATCATGCTGGCTGCGTCCCGGCCGAAAGCCGTACGAGAATTCCAGAAAGTCTTCTTCATAGATCGCATTCAGAACAGTGACGACTGCCTGCTGAACGATCTTGTCTTCCAGAGAGGCAATGCCCAAAGGGCGCAGTCTACCGTCGGCTTTGGGCATGAAAACCCGCCGTGACGGCGTTGCCCGATAGGCTCCACTGTGGAGCCTTGCGTGCAGATTGGTCACCCGCTGGAGAAGACCTTCTTCATATTCTCGCTAAGACATGCCATCCACGCCCACCGCCGCATCGCGGCGAAGCGCATAAAAGCTCTGCTCCAGTAATTGCGGTGTGATGTGGTGTAGCAATGCCGTGAACTGCACGCCCTTTTCCCTTCGGGCTGCTTCACGTACACCTTCAAGTCCCATCGACGCGCAACTGATCCGGCTCTGTGTCCGGGGCGCGGGGGACGTGTCGGTGTTTCCCTTGGCTACGTCCTTTCCTCCACGATCTCCGCAGGGCTCGGCCCTTTGTTCGACGGCTTCTCAGGTACTACGGACGTATCCGACTTCTCAGCGACGTAGACAGCAGGATTACGGCTTTTGGCCTTTCCTACTCCGCCCGGTGCTTGCGCACCGGGCATCTCTGAGATCTCCCAGTTTCTGTGCGAAGGACTTCCCGACGTGCACAGGGTCTCCGACCGCGCGGGATCAGAGCATGACTGGCGTATAACGCCATGCTCCGTATTGCCTTCTGCTTCGGATAACAGCATCGGCATCCCGAATCCCTGATTACGCGGCTCAATGGCTGACCCATCGGTTTCCCCTGTCAACGCTTCACCCTGCACCTCGCGGTGCAACATGCATGAATCGGGGTCTGGTCGATTCGCCATTTCTTACCAGTATCGAACTTTCATCGACTATCCTCCGCCAGCTTTAACTGGCGCACTAACCGTCCGGGCAACACACCTTACTGAAACCCTCGCTTAAGGCGATGGTGTCAGTAAGGTGTGTTGCCCGGACGGTTACGATTGGAGAACAGATAAACACAGTGCGGCTGCGCCGCACCGAATACAGCGATCACCTTGGCTAACGCCGTTTCTGTGCCTGCGCGCATGTCCATCGGCTCTGTGGCGATCTAGATGGAGTCGATGCGAATCATCGCAGCAAGTCTCGAAGAAAGTTTGCGCAAGCAGCGGCATTTTCAGTCGGCCAGCTCACTTTAACGGTGCCACGCGGGTGCTAGATTTCAACACAGATATTCGACGATGCAGCTTGCGTATTTGCTCCGGCCAGTGGCATGTGAAGCGGAACAAATGCAGGCCGCAACGCGGCGCTGTTCTGCGTTTGTACCCGAATCCATTTGTGGACGAGGTTTGCGTTGAGGCTATGGCTGAGTCCGACGCTGGCAATCGAAGCGCCGGGTTGGATAAATTCCTGAATGACCTGAGCTTTGAAGGATTTGGAGTAGGAACGGCGTGTTGGCTGCATGAAATACCCGCTTAAAAGGCTAGAACTGATGCCCACTTAAATTTAAGTGCACACCATGTCTTGGCTTTGCGAGGTTGGGTAGATGACTTGGCCGGACGCATATCTCAGTGCTCTATCACGGCCCGCGCAGTGAGCAAGCAGGAGTTGATGGGGCTGATCTGAAGAGCTGCGAGCGAGCACCCAAAAATTAAAGCGAGGCGGTTATCTTTGGATGGAACCGGGCAGTGGCGCCTCTTGTTCAGGCGTAAGTGAAGCCACCGTCGACGAACCATTCTGCGCCGTTAACGAACCCAGCCTTGGCAGGACGAATACGATTAATCGCTCGATCGACGATGGCTTATCCTGGCGTAGTGAGAGTCTCGCCGCCGTACCGTGACGATGTTCGCTACGGCGTTAAAACCTCTAAAAAATACCAAAATCTGCCGCAAACATATTGCCGGGGTCATAGGTGTTTTTGATAACTTTTAGTCTGTCCATGTGGTTGTGATAGAACAACCGTGCTCGTTGTGCGCACTCCAGACCAAGTACGGCCGGATATCCTCCATAAAAGCTTAACGGCTCCATTTGCTGCCTGGCTTTCACTATCCATGCACTCCCCTTCTGGGCAGCTTCAGAATCCTCCGGATCCCAACTGGCGACGACTTGCATATTGAAATGGTTGCGTCTAAGAGGAAACGCCGTTGCCTGTGCACCTACTTCAGCAGCGACCCCATGAAAATCATGAAGCATGATGCAAGTACGCGGCGAAGGTACGTCATAAGCCAGCTCTACAATAGCGTCGATGACTTCAGCCCCAAGGCGAGGAATATTGTGGGAGTCCATCTTGTAACCGCGCCCCGCAGGCCAAGCGCTGTCACCACTTTCGTCAAATATCTGTTTGTACTCCACCCATTCCTTTTTCACCACTTTTACGTTCGGCAGCGTCTCCAAACGCTCCACATAGTCAGCGCCTCGTTCTTCCTCATCTGCCCACAATAATTCAAGTAACAGACCAAAGCCCGATTCAGGAACCTCCGTAAACGACGAGAAGATGCTGAGATCGCCGCCGGCATCATCCAGAATACTTTGCACCTCCCGCAACGCCTGCCGGGAGCAGTCGAGCGGGACGAAGAACACGCCGCTGAGTACCTTGACGGTGGGGAATATTTCAAACTGCATGGCTGTCACAACTCCGAAGTTTTTCCCCGCGCCGCGTAAAGCCCAGAACAAATCCTGATGGCTCTGTGCGCTCGCGGAAACCTTCGAGCCATCGGCAAGGACAACATCTGCCTGGCGCAACGCGTCTGCAGCCAAACCGTATCGATAGTTCAGCTTTCCGTATCCCCCCCCCAATGTAATACCTGAAACACCCACTTTAGTGTGCACCCCTGAAACAAATGCAAAGCCATGAGGGAGGACTTCGAGTGCGTCCTTAACAACGGCCCCGCCTTCTACTTTGAGTATATTGAGCTCTTCGCCCCTTACCGCACTGTGCATCGCACGCAAATCCAAGGTCATCCCGCCATGGCTGACGGCTCTTCCCACCCAGTCATGCCCGCCACTGAGTACCGAGACCTTGAGGTCAGCCTCGCCGGCGATTCTTACAGCGGCCTGCACATCATCAGATGATGAGCATTTAACTAAAACTACCGTGTTTGAATCGGCAGTGCCATTCCACAGTCCCTGATGCAGATCTCGCTCGGCCGAGGCACCTAATCGATACTTTCCTTGCAGGTGGAGATCCAAGTTACTCAGGAGTGATGGGTGCATGACATTTTGCCTCGTCAGGAAGTAAATCATAGGTGTGGGAACCCACGTGTCGTTGAATGTTCAACCGCGCTGCCATTTCTTCCGAGTAGCTTGGCCATCCCCCATTGAAAGCTTGAATTATTCAGCCATGCAATGGTCAGTATGACCTTCAGATGGAGGGCACTTCGTTCAAATTGACACTCATTGACTGCCTTTCGATGTCCATGGACTCCAGATTAAGGAGCAATACATGAACCGCCAGCAATTTATCGACTACGTACAAAAAAAATACGAAACAAAGCCGGATCATGCGTGGGAAAAGTTTCCCGATTACACAGTCTTCAGGCATTCGGATACTGAAAAGTGGTATGCCCTCCTCATGGAGATTCCTGCCGAAAAAATAGGTATCGATGGGGATAAGCGGGTTGATGTCATTGACTTGAAAGTTCAACCAGAGCTGGTGGGTTCCTTGAGGAAAAAGCCTGGCATTTACCCTGCATATCACATGAACAAGGAACACTGGATCACTGTGCTTCTGAACGGGCCGCTCGGTGCAGAAGAAATTCATTCACTGAAAGCCATCGCCTTATCGGCTCCTGAACTCACGTTTAGGTATCCAAACCTTAAAGACAGAATGGAAAAGCTTTGTCCCAGCAAGACGCCTAGCGGATCAAGCCTTACTGGGGCATGTGCCCACATGTGTGCGATAGGGAACGCCCCAGAGGGTCGTAACGTCGTTGACGTGAGATCCCGCTGCAGCCGTTCTCGATATATTTGATCCCTACCTACTGTTTTTTATTCACTGGGAAGACAAATGAGCCAGTGAGGGGACAGCGATTACCTCAAGAAAAATCAAACCCTGAACGGTCCATATCGGGTTTCCTAAGGCATGCTTTGACCATAACAGGCACTGTTCTCCTTTGAGTTAGATCCTCATCGGAGTCCTTATGCGTTTGTATCTATGCGAGAAGCCCAGCCAAGGTAAAGACATCGCCGCCGTGCTCGGAGCCAAAACACGAGGTGACGGCTGCATCAAAGGCAATGGTGTGGCCGTGACCTGGGGAATTGGACACTTGCTGGAAACAGCTCCTCCCGATGCCTATGGAGAGCACCTGAAAAACTGGAGCCTGGACACACTTCCAATCCTGCCTGCGGAATGGAAAGTGCTAGTCAAGCCGAAAACCGCCAGCCAGTTCAAGATCGTCAAGCAGCTACTCAAGCAGGCCACCGAGCTCGTCATTGCGACAGACGCTGACCGCGAGGGCGAGATGATCGCGCGCGAACTGATCGAGTATTGTGGGTACCGGGGACCGATTCAAAGGCTATGGCTGTCTGCGCTCAATGAAGCATCCATCCGCCAGGCGCTCAACACCGTCAAACAAGGCTCTGAAACCTACCCGTTGTATCTCTCGGCGCTCGCTCGCTCCAGAGCGGACTGGCTCATCGGTATGAATTTTTCGCGGCTATTCACCTTGCTCGGCCGACAGGCAGGGTACACCGGTGTGCTCTCGGTGGGCCGTGTTCAAACACCGACCCTCCGCCTGGTGGTCGACCGCGACCGGGAGATCTCGAACTTCATACCCAAACCGTTCTGGAGTGTCGAGGTTCAGCTCTGGACTGCAGGACAATCGTTCTTGGCGAAATGGGTCGCCGATGAGTACGTCGTAGATGAGGAAGGCCGTTGCCTTGATCAAGCTGCTGCAGCTTCCGCACTGGCCGCGCTGAAAAGTAGCCAGGCTGCCTCAACTGTTTCTGTTGACACAAAGCGTGGCAAGGATCCAGCTCCGCTCCCTTTCGATCTAAGCACCCTGCAGGAGGTGTGCTCTGCAAAGTTTGGGATGGGTGTGCAAGAGACGCTGGACGTAGCACAGTTACTTTACGAAACTCACAAGGCGACGACCTACCCAAGGACCGATTGCGGTTACCTGCCGGAGAGCATGTTTGATGAAGTTCCCATGGTCCTCGATGCTCTGAACCGAACAGATACATCTATCGGTAAGACGCTGCAACTGATCGACCCGGAGCTACGTTCCCGGGCATGGAATGACAAAAAAATCACTGGTCCCCACCACGGGATAATCCCCACGCTTGAACCTGCAAACCTTTCAGCAATGTCTGAGAAGGAACTCAAGGTCTATGAATTGATCCGCGCTCACTTCCTTGCGCAGTTCCTGCCTACCCATGAGTACGACCGGACCGTGGCCACCTTCGAATGCAATTCAGTTCCACTGCAAGCAGTGGGCAAGCGAATAGTGGTCCCAGGCTGGAAGGTTCTTTTTTCTGCATCATCCGAAGAGGAGACTGAGGAAAGTGGTGGCCGCTCTCAGATCCTGCCAGTGCTGCAAATTGGTACTCGGTGTGACATTCAGGACCTGCATCTCAAATCCCTGAAAACCGAGCCGCCCAAGGCTTATACCGAAGGTACATTGATCAAAGCGATGAAAACCATAGCCAAGCTGGTCAAGGATCCACGGCTGGCTCAAAAGCTGAAGGAAACCACCGGCATTGGTACTGAAGCAACTCGCGCAGGCACAATTCAGGGCTTGATAGACCGAGGATCACTTATCAAGAAAGGTAGCGCGCTGCGAGCAACTGAAGCAGCGTTTTCGCTGATTGATGCGGTCCCTCCTGCTGTGGCCGATCCCGGCACAACTGCGATATGGGAGCAAGCTCTTACGATGATCGAGCAAGGCACCCTGACGCTCGATGATTTTATCGCCAGACAATCGAGCTGGATCACCAGGCTCGTCGAACAATACAAAGGCACCACCTTGTCGATCAAAGTGCCCGAAGGTCCCAAGTGCCCTTTGTGCAGTGCGAAAACCTCGCAGCGTAAAGGATCCTCAGGCGTTTTCTGGGCGTGTTCCCGCTACCCCGAATGCAAAGGCACGGTGAACATTGGTACAGGGAAGAAAAAATCACTTGGCAAGTCAGTCAAGCCCCGAGCCCCTACTGTCAAGGGCAGCTGAGAGGCTGGTGATAGCGGGGTTACAAATGATGTGCCACAATGGGGCTACTACCAGTTCCACCCCGCTGGTCACTGACGGTCATCAGTGACACCCTGGAGAAGTCGGCCTTGCCTTCATTCTCCTCCCCCAAAGTACGCAAAGCATCGGGAGGGGCGTACAGATCTTGTTGTGAACTCTCCCTGTGTCTCCCTGTTCAGTAGCAGACACGCAGCCGTCTAACTCGTGAAAGCGGGTTCATAGGCACACAGAGTTCACAGAAGGTTCGATGCATAATCGTCTCAGGGCCGCACTGGTGTTGCGGTCCACTTTTTTTTAAAAACGCTTCCGACTCTCTCGGCAGGTAACCTGGTCATCTCGCAACGCTGGATGACCAGGTTACCTGCCGAGGTAGCCACTTTTCGCTGCCGGCGCCCACCGGTGAAAAAACGGGTTCCCTTTGTGCGCGAATGCGTGCCTTTTGATAACTGGCCCAAGCCACGACAACGGGCCGGGTGATGTCGATGTAGCAATGCGTGCGATCAATGCCCAGGGATCCTCGCTGAGCTAGCGCTCACAGGTGGCAAACTTTACAAGTTGTTGCAAAGTACACATCGGCTGAGAGCTAGCGTCTTCAATGAGATAGCTCTCAGCACGATTCCCATTGAGTCGCTTTAGAACAACATTGTTTTTCCAGCCAGACAAAGCGTCTGTTTGCGTGAAATTCCTCCAACAGGTTGTTCTTTCGCGTGAATAGAACAAGCTCTAATTACGCCTCGCTTCTGCGGGGTTGAGTCAGTAAGGAGCGCTGTATTTTGCGTTCATCAATATTAGGAATAAACATGAGTGCGCTGAAGGGAGTGCTTGACTGGATGGTCACTAAACTTGCGTCTAAGCAGTCTCCAGTAAGGCCAGAAACAGTTGAAAACCAAGCGGCTCAGGCAGCCTTAGAACTCGCTGCGATTCTGAGAGTAGGGGGAGCCTTGGAGCATGATGAGATCCCGATGATCACACGTCGACTGCAGTCCGTGATTGATGCGACAAATGCCGTGGTTGCTGCCTGCGAACCAAGCCAAGCAGAAGGAAGATACTGTCGTAGAGAGCTCTGAAACAAGCATCTCACGCTGGTCGTGGCCAAACCCTACAGCTCGTGCTTGACAAGCCTTCAAAGAATTCACATTCTCAAGACATGTACCGCTGACGTTGTCAGCAACATGCCCGGGTAGTCAGGATCTCACGACTACGATGCGTCCCACGCATTGATCCCGCCCAAAGTTCGCAAAGCTTCCGGAGGCGCGAACGATCGGTATTGGTTACCGATGGATGCATATTTCACATCACCCGCAACGCTGCACTCGGCTTGGCTGAGTCATGTCATATAACTCACCTGCCCTCGGGGAATACTTTCCCTTAGGGACAAGTGTCTCCGTTTTCTACTATTGGACGGAGACTGACCATGTCGAATCACACGGCTATGCACTCAGCATCTCAGAATGCTGAAATCACGAAACGCGTTGATATGCTTTATGGCGAGGCATGCCGTCAATTTCCGACATACGAACAATGGTCTTTGAGCATTTCTGCTCTCAGATGATTGAGACTTTCGGCGATGACGAACTGGCGCTTGAAGCAGCAGATGCATTTAGCTATGCACGCTTGGACTATGATTATCTTTCCCCGTCAGAAATCAAGGCGGCAAGGAAAGTTAATCGAAGCCATGGAATCTGCAGTCACGGCCTTACTGAAGACACCTGCCCATGCGGTTGCTTTGAGTTCACTGGGCCAGAGGTTTATGAGCACTATGGACCTGAAGATTGTGACCTTACTGATGCTGAAGTCTTTGAAATAAGTGATCCAGCCCTCGCGATGAGTGATGAGGAATGGGAGCTTATGAATGAACAATGGCGTCAACAAGAAATTTTATACGCAAGCAGACCTATCCGTAACTTCCTCAAAGCTTTGTGGATTAAGGCGTTGAAGTTATCAACTATTCGTCGAAGGTAGTCTGGATCTCACGACTACGATGCGTTCTGCGCATTGATCCAACCTAAAGTTCGCAAAGCTTCCGGAGGCGCGAACGATCGGTGTTTCAAACGCCGATGGATGCACATTAAACGCGTCACTCACCCAGCGGGGAATCACTCCCCTTTCGGGCGGTGTTCTCCGCAATTTTCCCTGGAGAAACATCATGAGTACAGCAAGCTTTCGTTTTGGCGTTATGGTTGGTACAGCATTGCGTGAATGCATCCGTGCGGTCACTCATAGTTCGAATCCTGAACCAGGACGTGTGGCACCACAGCAACTCAGGATGATGCCTGAACCTGCGATGTCCAACGAACAGTCGGAACAATACCGCCTGCCGGCATTGGCTCGATGCAAACACGTCGATCTTGCTGGCTGGTACGATCAGAACATGCAAGAGATTCAGGTCAAAACCCCGAAGAAACCTAGGAAATCTCGCGCATCGAAGGCGCTTGATACATCCCCAAAGCAGGATCCTGAACCACCAGTTAAGGCCCCTGTCATGGGTCCTCTGGACCAGCTCATTGCTTGATACTCCCATCCCTGACTAGCCCCTCATTTCTTGAGGGGCTTTTTTCATTTGGAGGGTTGACAAAGGATTCAGGCTTACACCATTCTGAAGCCATGTACCGCTGACGTTGTCAGCAACATGCCCGAGGTAGTCTGGATTTCATGACTACGATGCGTTCAACGCATTAATCCAACCCCTAGTTCGCAAAGCATTCGGAAGCGCGAACGGTTGACCAGTTTATCTGGTTGATGGATGCACAATGATTCTCTCACCCCATCGGGACCTTTCCCGTAGGGTTGGTCTCGTGCCCAGCAGGAGACCTTCATGAAAAGCAGTATTGCGCTGTACCAAGCATTGATTTCAATCGATGTTCCGGAAGACCGCGCCGCTGCAGTCGTCGATGCTCTGGAGTCGGATATGCAAACGCAACTCGCGACAAAAGCCGACATCGACACTCTCGAGTCTAGACTCGAACTGAAACTCACCATTCGTATGGCCGTCATGCTGACTGCTGCTGTAGGCGTTATGCTTACTGCGTTCAGATTCATGCATTGATTGTCGTAAAATTTCGCTTTACCACCCATGCGGGGAATACCTTCCCCCTGGGCGAAGTGTATCTCCGCTTTGAACACTCAAAACTGGAGATACATCATGAGCAATTCTACCAACGAAACCAAATACTTCGACCTGCACACCGTCGGCATTGGCTATCTCAACCGCATTCGTGAAGTGAAGCCTCGTAAGGGCGCTCCTTTCATGGCTGTGACAGTAGCTGCCCTCAAAGGCACATCTGAGAAACCTGAGTACGCCTACATCGACTGCAACGTGGTTGGTGCTGAAGCTGACAAGCTGATTCGCCGTTGCCAGGAAGCTGTTGCTGCCGAGAAGAAGGTTCTTGTCTCTTTCCGGATCGGCGATATCTGGGCTGATGTTTTTACTTACAGCAGTGGTGCTAAGCAGGGCCAAGCAGGTGTGAGCCTTAAAGGCCGTCTCCTGTACCTTGCCTGGATCAAAGTTGAAGGTGAATACGTCTATCAGGCTCCGCAGAAAGAAGAAGCACCTGCCTCTTCTGATAGTTCAGAGTCCGAAGCTACCCCAGTCGTTCAATCCGAGGCGTCTGCCTCCAGCGAACCAACTGATGTGGCTACTCCAGCTGCTACTCCCCCTAAGCCAACACGAGCAAAACCAGCTCGCGCAGGACGAGGAGAGAAACAAGCCGCTTGATAGATTTTTTACAACCTCAAGGCGCCCTGCAGGCGCCTTTTCTTTTCTCCACAAAGTAGGTAACGACTTCATGAAATTCGCTATCGCTACACTCGTGCTTACAGTGCTAAGCATATTTTTTCTGGAATTTGGACAACAGCTCTCCGCTCAACTACTGACTCAGATCGGCGCAGGAGTACTGGTCGCCACTTTTCTTGCAATGGCAGGTATGGTGATCACTTCTTGACACTAAACCTTCTACTTTACCCTTAAGGCCCCCACCCTTAAGGGACCGGGGCCCTTATATTGGAGCTCCTATGGACAGTAATACTAATAGACTAACCTTGCGACTTGAGCTCGCTTTGCTGATCTCAAAAGCACACACTCAAGATAGTATCTATCAAAAGGTTTTGAACAAAGATACGCCGCCGGATCGCTTTTCCAGTTTGTATTGGGAGGATGTACTGGACAAGCTCGAAGACTTGGCCCTATTGGACCACGTTGAGAATTTCACACCGGACCACAGCTCGTATATTGAAGATGCTGCACTCCTCAGGTCTTACTGGACTCTTCGGGAATGGTGCGGGATAGATATATATCCTGATAGCCCATCCGCTGTAACAGAAAGACTCTAACCAAACGTTCTCGAGAACGAAAACCAACCTGACCGGGTAATTCACCTCCCGGTCGGGCCAGGTGGTTACCCGCACCTGGAGAACTACTATGTCCATCACCATAAATCACTTGCCATCCACTTTGCTGAAACTGCCTGTTGTGCTGACTCCTTCCGCCTGGAATGAATCTGTTCACCTGGAAGCCCCATCACATATTGCAGAAGTCGGCACTCGCCTAGGCGACGTCGTACTCGAAGCGTATCGCGAACTCCACCTGCAACCCGATGAAACCCAGATAGACTTCGGTATCTATCGTTTCCCACCTAACGGTGACCGCTCAGGGCGTGAATGGCTGGAGCTAAAACTCCATCGCATTGATGCAGTACACGGTAATTCGTACCTGTGTATTTCGCTGAGGGATGAAAAGCCGCTCTATCTTTGCTGACCCAGTTAGCAACCTGCAACCACGAACAAGCCCGAATATTCGGGCTTTTTTTCGGGCTCCCATATTAGTGGCCTGCCCGATAATCCGGAGTAGTCATGATCAACCTGCCCGGCTATTTGGCCATACGCACCATCAGCGGTCGCAACGGCGCTTTCAACGTTGGGCGACTTTCGACGTCCATCGGTGAGTTCGTTATCAAGGACGCGCTGCTGGACCAGTACCACGAGGGCAAATATCGAGGTGATTTTGTTATCACCGAAATTCGTCCCTCCTACTACACAAACGGCGGCAGATTAGTGGTCGAAGTCCGCGCCAGGCTGGACAGCATGTCTTTGGACGATGTGGCCAACCTGAGCGCAGACGAGGCTGAGAGGCTGTCCAACAACGAAACTGACCCACTCGACGAAGAAGCCTCGGGAGGCTCGTCTTCAACCAAACCTCGCCCGACTATTCAAACAGCTCCGAGAAGATCAGTTTCTGCTGGCAGTGACGCACCGTTCGGGATGACGAGATCCGAGCCTGAGAAACAGGTCACCGCACATGAGGCTGATGCAGAGCTGTTCGGCACGATCTGGCCGATTGGACGTTCAGTCAAGCTGGACACAACTGTAGACCGTAAGCGTCTGCGGCAACAATGTGTTCGCCTTGGCGAGCTCGGATATGAGCTTGACTTCAAGCTGCAGATTTGGAATCTCAGCACTCATTGACCTTGCTCAGAACTGAGCGTTTTCTACTTTTACATCCCCTGAGGGCTCCCTCATGGGTGCTCCTCATTACTAACTGAAGGAGCAGCACATGCATCCGCTTTTTATAAATATCAAGAAAGCGATCCTGGATATCATTGAGGATCAACTCACCAACAACGAAGAAGCGCCTGACTCAGAAATCTGGAACATTCTGGTCGACGAACTTGACTTGACCGTAGAACAGGCAGACGCGGCCATAGCAATGCGACCGCGCTTCCGATGCGAGATATTCATTGCTGGGCAAAGCCCGTTGTATCAAACAAACACCGTAACCTTCGATCCGCTTGAGAAAAAACTCGTGGCTGCTGAGCCTTACAGTTTCGATCAGATCTTAGAGATATACACGATGCTGCTGAAGAGTCGACCGGGTTACCGACTCAAACTGGGGGCTCACTAGGCAGCCGGTTTGAATTCAGAGGGTGAGCTGTATTGCACCCATCTAAACCCATGCGACAAAAACGTCATGTTTGAAGTTTACGACTTCGACCGCGATGCGTTCGTTGATGGTCGCTGGCAGTACGAGACAGAAGAACAAACTCGGGCGGCAATCGATAAACCCGAGTTTATCCGCTAAACACATTGAATCCCGAGGGGCATCACCGCCCCTCAGGGCGGTTCCCCTCCTGTTTTGGAGGACCTAATGCCGAACCGCACTCAACTCTTTCACATCGAAGAATGCCCGGATCTGTACGTCGACGCGTGCGTCTGTGACGAGCAGCGAAACCTGATATTTCTATCAGCCTGGGGCCGCGACACGGCCATGCAGGAGTTTCTGGCCAGACTCACACTCGGTACCACCGAGAACGGCCTGGACCAGTTCCACATCGTCATGAATGACCAACGCGTCCCGGTGTTCCCTGATACGGATCTGTTGGAAAAACGCACCACTCGCCAGCTTCGCGGAACGCTCTTCGGTAGCCTGCTGCACTTATGGCTGTTCGATCAGCGTTGCTCGCAGCCGGATAGAGCAAACCATTCTGCTTACGCGCTCATCAATCAAGCCCAAGACCCGTTCGATAGGTTGTGGCCGCTGATCGTAGACACTTGCCCTCTTCCGTTCCTTCCACATTGGCGTGAGCCGGTGATGGAAGTCCTTACTGCGCACAACATGTTGCACCCGCTACCGGGAGCTATTGGCTCGGTTACAGCCTGGCGTTTGTCGCTGCAGCTGGACGTGCTCGAAAAAGCTCTGGGCGAACTCATTCGCGCAGGGAAACTCACCACTGAAGTTACGGCGTAGTTCACGCCCACCAGTCCAAGGAGCCAACCATGGCTTTGATGTTCTCACGGCTTGCCCGTAATTTTGCACGCAACGGCTATTACCCGACTGACGAACTGACTCTGGAGCGCACTCTGCAGGCATTGTTGCCGGCGACCTCGGGACGGATGCGGATTCTTGATCCGTGCTCGGGAGAAGGAGTGGCTTTGGCTGAGGTCGCACACCGACTGGAGCGAGACCGAACAGAGACGTATGCGGTTGAGTACGACAAAGAGCGCGCTGATCACTCGAAAACGTTGCTGGACCGAGTGCTGCAGGGTGACTTGATGGACACCATGATCTCTCGACAGTCCTTCGGACTGCTCTGGCTCAACCCTCCCTACGGGGATCTGGTCACTGATCACTCTGGCGCTTCGCAGTACCAGGGTAGCGGCCGCAAAAGGCTGGAGAAGGCATTTTACCAACGGTCACTGCCGTTGCTTCAGTACGGAGGGGTGATGGTATTCATCGTTCCTCACTACGTGCTGGACGACGAGCTGTGTGGCTGGCTCACCAATCACTTTACCGGGCTGCGGATCTGCGCCGCGGTAGACCGGACGTTCAAACAGGTCGTGATATTCGGAATCAGGGTACGGCGTCAGGATCTGGCAAGACTCCGGGAACTGGCGGCGATGCGTGAGTATCTGCGGGCAATCGGATCCGGGGAAGAAGCTGCTGATCTGCTACCGGCCACTTGGCCATGGGAGCAATACGCTGTCCTACCGATCGCTAATGACCTGGAACACTTCTACCGAATCACTCTTGAACCCGAGCAATTCAGTGAAGAGGTTCTTCGTCTGAGAGGCCTATGGCCTGATTTCACGCTGCACTTTGGCCAGACTGGCGCTCAACCGCGCGCCCCCGTGAAGGCACTTTCACGGTGGCACTTAGCATTGGCACTCGCTGCTGGAGCCATAACCGGTGTGGTGACCTCTCGGTCCGGGCGCGTCCTTGTCCTCAAGGGCGACACTTACAAGGATAAGGTTCCCAAGACCGAATTCACCGAGGACGAGGACGGCAACGTGTTCGAGACACGGATCTTGACTGATCGTTTTGTGCCCAGAATCCGGGCATGGGACATGACGCCAGGCTCATCCTATCTCGGGTGCGCACTGACCATCAGCTCGGATGCGACAACACCAGCGGCACACGAAACCACCTCAAACACTGAAGCACGTAGCCAGGACGCTTTATTTGAACTGGGCCGTGTGGTGCTCACGCATAGCGTTCAAAGTCTGCTCGAAAACAACTCTCTCGACGTGATGCAGTACCTAAAGCGTCACGCGACGGGCGATTGGGGCGAGATTTCAAACGACGACTGGGACAGCAATCAGCAAGCACTGAGTGCTGAAGGTCGATTGTTTTCAGGGTATGACATCGACGCAGAGGATGAGACCAGACTCTGGATCATTACCGAGTCTGATCGCTCAGCAACAACAGTCATGTTGCCATCTGACTACTAAGAAACTTTACCAAGACCTTTCAATCATCTAACCGCACCTCAGGGTATGAACAATACCCTTGGTGGTGTCGTGCATGCCCTGTTTAACCCAATAGTGGAGAAACATCATGAACGACCTGCCTTTGGCTGCGCCTGCAGGCCACCCTTGTGTGCCAACTTTGAACATCGGGCTCACTGAGTTTATCGAAGAGTTTGGCGACGAACTCCTGGAGTCACTCAACCGCTCCAACCCACCGGTCTACGCCGGCATCGACAATCCGGCTCGGCAGTGGGTGCTGGACGGCCTCAAACGACAGCCCTTCCCTGCCCAGGCTCAAGTGGTCCAGGCAATTGCCGCGCTTTTGCTCGATCAGAATGAGCAGGCTGGCATCATCAATGCCGAGATGGGGACAGGCAAAACAATGATGGCCATCGCTCTCGCTGCAGTCATGCATGGAGCTGGTTATCGCAGGACGATGGTCATCGCGCCTCCGCACCTGGTCTACAAGTGGCGGCGCGAGATCCTCGAAACCATCCCTGACGCTCGCGTCTGGGTGCTCAACGGACCGGATACCCTGGTCAAGCTGCTGAAGCTGCGCGATCAACTGGGTGATACCTACGACGGACGTCAGGAGTTCTTTATTCTCGGCCGCGTGCGAATGCGGATGGGGTTTCACTGGCGTCTTGCCTTTTGGCAGCGACGTGCCGGCGGTGGAAGGAGCCTGGCAGCGTGTCCAGATTGTGGACGTCTGCTCCAGGACCAGGAAGGCAATCTGATCACTGCTGAGGAATTTCAGCGTGAAGAGCGACGTCGACGCTGCGACCACTGTGATGCCGCTTTATGGACGCTGATGCGTCCGGGCAAATCGGATGGCGGCAGCCGCCGTAACACGATCCTAAAGTCGATGTGTCGCATCCCTACAATCGGACCTGTTCGTGCAGAACGGCTTTTATCTGACTTCGGCGAAGACTTTCTCGCCTCGATGCTTCTGGACAATGTCTCTGAGTTCATCAACCTGATGGACGCCAAAGGCAATTTCATCTTCAGCGACCGCCAAGCCAAGCGCATGGAGCGTGCGATGGCCAACATCGAGTTCGGGTTCGGCGAGGGGGGTTACCAACCCACCGAGTTCATCAAGCGCTACCTGCCTGATGGGTGCTTCGACCTACTGGTCGTGGACGAGGGGCATGAGTACAAAAACAGTGGATCGGCACAAGGTCAGGCTATGGGCGTGCTCGCAGCCAAAGCACGAAAGACTGTGCTGCTGACCGGCACTCTCATGGGCGGCTATGCGGACGATCTGTTCTACCTACTGTTCCGGATCCTCACCAGACGTATGATCGAGGACGGCTATCGACCCAACGCGCGAGGAAGCATGGCGCCGGCGGCGATGTCATTTATGCGGGATCACGGGGTATTGAAGGATATCTACACGGAGCGAGATGGCAGTTCTCACAAGACGGCCAAAGGCAAGAAACTCTCCGTGCGGACGGTCAAAGCTCCGGGCTTCGGCCCGAAAGGCATTCACCGCTTCGTTCTACCCTTCACTGTGTTCCTCAAACTCAAGGATATCGGCGGCAACGTACTACCTGGCTACCGGGAAGAGTTCATTGACGTACCGATGTCTCCAGACCAGGAGGCGGCTCACCTTAAGCTTGCCCAGACATTGACCATCGAGCTCCGACAGGCGCTGGCCCGAAGAGACACCACGCTTCTAGGGGTTGTGTTGAACGTGCTACTGGCGTGGCCGGATTGCTGCTTTCGACCTGAAGTCGTGAAACATCCTCGATCCAGAGACACTTTGGCTTTCGTGCCATCGATCTTCGAAGAGGATGAGCTCATGCCGAAGGAACAGGCCCTTCTGGACCTATGTCTTGCTGAAAAAGCCCGAAACCGCAAGGTTCTGGCCTACTCGGTTTACACAGGTACCAGAGACACCACAAGCCGCATGAAGCGGGTGCTCGAACAATCGGGACTGAAGGTGGCAGTGCTTCGTGCATCGGTGGACACCGCCAGGCGCGAGGACTGGATCCTCGACCAGGTTGATCGAGGCGTCGACGTACTGATCACCAACCCGGAGCTCGTAAAAACAGGTCTAGATCTGCTCGACTTTCCGACCATTGCCTTCATGCAGACGGGTTACAACGTCTACACGGTGCAACAGGCGGCAAGGCGCTCATGGAGGATCGGACAGAAGCAGGACGTCCGGGTGATCTTTTTCGGCTACATCGGCAGCTCGCAGATCACCTGCCTGCAGCTGATGGCCAAGAAGATCGCCGTATCGCAGAGCACTTCAGGGGATGTTCCAGAGTCTGGGCTGGACTCGTTGAACCAGGATGGCGATTCCGTAGAGATGGCACTCGCCAGACAACTCATCAACGCTTGAACATTGCCACCTTCGGGTGGCTTTTTTTATACTTGGAGACTGTGAAACCCCACGTTCCTCAAAATGGCGAGGCCAAATTGAGTACTCATGCAATGTTTCTATCGTTTTTTCTGATGACCGCTGGCTTAGCATTTGGCGCAGCTGCATGTATATTTTTTGTTTCCTATTACGTAAACAAGAACGACCCTGAGAAGGAGCGTCGAGCGCTTGCGATATATCACCACGTCTCTAGAGACACGTGTTGCTCCCCGGGAGACATAGATCACATACTGACGGACCACTACACGGGTCACTTCAAAAAATTTGTGTATTGTTTTGCAACATGCCTCCTATGTACTTGTGCCGCGTTTTACATTATCTGGTGATCTAATAGGCAATCCAGGATCGATCCGTTATTGCTCGATAATGATCCTCGACGGTGCTCAGATTCTTGCGAAATCTGGTTCCGGTGCCCCTCATTGAAAACCCATTGCGACTGAAAAACGGTTTCCTGCTGCTTCAAATCTTTGATTTTGCGAACGTGCCTCACATCTTGAGTGAGGTCCTCCATGAAGCTGCCACTGCGCCCTTCTCTTTCCCGCGCCAACGTACTGCAAATCCTGGCCTTGATCGTCCTGATCGGCATGCTGGTCTACCAGCAATGGCAGATTCTCCACCTGAAAACGGGTTTTGAATCTGCTGCGAACCTGGAAACCGTCAACGCCATCACCCAACGCATCAATGGCGTGGATGACCGGCTCGATGCCGCCAGCCAGATGAAGTCCGTGACCATCGATGATTTCAGAGCCGGCCAGCAGGCTTTGTCCAACCGCATCGATGCCGTTCAAGCCCTCCTGAAGCAGGTGCAGGAGGCGGCGAAGGACGCTGCCCAGCAGGGTGCCACAATGGAAGAAGTTGTGGTCATGGGGGCTCGGATCGAGGAGCTGCAGGTGAAACTCCAAGACCTGCGTGCGGCTAAACCAGCATCTGTTCAAATCACGGCAGCCAAGCCAAAGATTCCCCCCCCCTCCCGCAAACCAACAGCACAAACCAAAGTCCAGGAGGCTCCTCCACCGTTTTCGGTCGTGGGTGTGGAGTATCGCGGAGGCGAACGTTTCTTGTCAGTTGCCCCGCCTGGCAGCACTCAGCTGAGTCAACTGAACCTGATACGCCCGGGCGACATGGTCGCGGGGAGCAACTGGCAGCTCAACAGCCTGGATGACTCGCGCGCCCTGTTCAGCATCAACGGCTCAACCCGCATTCTGCCCCTGCGCCCTTAGAGGTTCACATGACCGTTTACAACCTGCGAATGTTCACACTGACGGGAGTCATCCTGATCACAGCGGCTGGTATGGCCAATGCTGCAACAAACAGCTCTGCACAGTCCACCAGTAGAGAGCAACAGAGCGCCTTGCTGGACAGTCAGTCGCAATCGAGCGACGAGATCCTGGCACGAGACTGGAACCTCAGTCCTCAGGAATGGCAGCGCTATCAAACGCTGATGCAGAGTTCACGAGGTGTGTATTCCCCCGGGCTGGATCCGCTGACAGCATTGGGTATCGAAGCCCGCAATGATGAAGAGCGCCGGCGGTATGCAGAGCTCCAGGTCAAAGCCGAGGCGCAGCGCACGGCAAAAGAATTAGCGTATCAACGCGCCTATGACGATGCCTTCAAACGCGTCTACCCGAACCTGATGCCCATCGCCAGCTCTGCGCCCCAAGGGACGGCCGCGAGCCCAGCTAACCAGGGCAACGGCCGATTGGCAGTGTTTGTTAAGGACGACTGCCCGGAATGCTCGATACGAGTGAAGGCCCTTCAAGCTCAGAAGCAGCCGTTTGACGTGTACATGGTGGGTAGCCAGAACGACGATGAGCGAATTCGCAACTGGGCGATTGTCTCGGGGATCGACCCTGCGAATGTCAGAACCCGACAAATCACCCTCAACCATGACGGTGGACGTTGGCTTGGCCTGAGCTTGGGTGGCGAGTTACCGGCCGTTGTGCGAGAGGTGAACGGGCAATGGCTGCGTCAGTGACGTGGGCAGGCCTTGCCCTGCTGTGCTTCGCGTTGACAAGCCATGCAGCCGAGCTTCCGCCGCCGGCTTATCAGCTGGCTGCCCAAGCCGCGAGTATTCCGTCGGAAGTGCTCTATTCAGTGGCACTGCAGGAAAGCGGGGCGAAGTTGCGTGGTCAGCTTGTGCCGTGGCCTTGGACGCTGAACGTTGCCGGCGCGGGTTACCGTTTTGCAACTCGCGCGGATGCATGCACTGCCTTACTCATAGCCCTCGTCCAGGCAGGCCCTAAGCGTGTAGACGTGGGTTTGGGACAGGTGAACATGGGCTGGAACGGCCATCGTTTCCATTCCAGTAATCCATGCGACTCGCTCAATCCCTACAAGAACCTGGACGTGACCGCGCAGATCCTGGCTGAACAGCGAGCGCTCGGCGGTGACTGGATCACCGTAGCCGGGCGCTATCACCGGCCTGCCGGCGGCGCTCCAGCCGCCAATTACCGCAAGGCTTTTGCCAAACATCTCAGCCGGGTAACCGGCATCCAAATGCTGGTGACCAATCCATGAACCGTTCAGTGATCCTCGGCGCAGCGCTCTGCCTGCCATTTATGATCTGCCAAGCTGCAGAGCTCACCGTGGTTGAAGACAAAGGTGGTGACTCAGCGCTGCCTTACTATCGATCTCTCAATCCCGAGCCGTCCTCTTCTGTCTCAAATGACCTGACCTCGCAACTGGATCCTGTAGCAGCACAGGGATTGCCGGTACGCACCACTCGAATGACTCCGGGGACAGTTCAGGGCCGAATCATCAACGCGCCAGGCCTGCAGCCTTTGTTCCTGGTCGGGGACGATGAAACTTCACGCCGATGGCTACAAGAACGCGGTGCGGTGCTGAAGCAGATGCAGGCCGTAGGACTGGTGGTCAACGTGCCCACACAAGAACGACTTGCCGTAGTCAGGAGTTGGTTGCCCGACGCGCTCGTGTCCCCCGCATCAGGTGACGAGCTTTCTCAACGACTCGGCCTGAATCACTATCCGGTGTTGATCACCCCAACCGCCATCGAGCAATAGGAGGTCGGGTTATGGCTCACGATTACGCCATTGAATCACTGCTCAGACCCGCCGTAGAGCTGTACACCGTGTACGTGTGCGCTGCAGGCGCATTCCTGTGCGTGTTCGCTCCCTGGGCGTTTGCGCTTACTCCGCTGTTCGGCATCGTGACCTCCGCGGGCTTTCTCGCTTTGGGATTAGTGCGTCTGAAACAAGCATGGCAGGTGCTGCGCTATCGCCGAAACATCCGTCGACTACCTCATTACACGATGACCAGTAAAGAAGTGCCGGTCAGCAATCAACGTCTCTTCATCGGTCTTGGCTTTCGCTGGCAGCAGCGCCATACCCAGCGGCTGATGGACACTTACCTGCCGAAGTACGCCAGCTACGTTGAAGCTACCCCACTTTTCCGCGCAGCGCGTCGTTTTGAGGAAAGAGCTGAGTTCGCCCCATACCCGGTCCGGCTTCTGGCCAGAGCCACATCATGGGACGTGCCCATCAATCCTGTGCGACCTCTGCCCCCCGTCGGCGGTTTGCCAAGGCTGCACGGCATCGAGCCATACGAGGAGAACGTCTCTCTCCCTTTGGGTGAGCGAGTAGGCCATTCAATTGTCCTGGGCACTACCCGTGTCGGAAAAACCCGCCTGGCTGAATTGTTCATCACTCAGGACATTCGGCGTAAAAAACACGGCCAGCATGAAGTCGTTATCGTCTTCGACCCGAAGGGCGACGCCGATCTGCTCAAGCGCATGTATCTCGAAGCCAAACGCGCCGGACGCCTGAATGAATTCTATGTGTTCCACCTGGGCTGGCCGGATCACTCGGCACGCTACAACGCCGTAGGACGTTTTGGTCGGATTTCGGAGGTGGCCACCCGGATCGCTGGCCAACTCTCCGGCGAAGGAAACTCGGCAGCATTCCGTGAATTCGCCTGGCGTTTCGTGAACATCATCGCAAGAGCCTTGGTCGCACTGGGCCGCCGACCTGACTACCTCCAGATCCAGCAGCACGTGATCAACATCGAAGGGATGTTCCAGGAGTATGCCTCTAAATACTTTGATGAATCTGATCCAAAGGCCTGGGAGGCGATCGTCGCCATTGAGGGCAAGCTCAACGACAAAAACGTACCGTTCAACATGAAGGGTCGGCCGTTCCGTGTGGTGGCCATCGATCAATACCTGTCTCAGACGCGCGTGGCAGATCCAGTGATGGATGGACTGCGCAGCGCGGTCCGCTACGACAAGACCTATTTCGACAAGATCGTCGCCTCGCTGCTGCCACTGCTTGAGAAGCTGACAACAGGCCGCATGGCGGAACTGATCTCGCCGGACTATCAGGACGTGAACGATCCTCGACCGATCTTTGACTGGATGCAGGTGGTCCGCAAAAAGGCCGTGGTTTATATCGGCCTGGACGCCTTGTCGGACACAGAGGTCGCCGCTGCCGTCGGCAACTCTATGTTCTCCGACCTGGTCTCGGTCGCTGGCCATATCTACAAGTTCGGTGTCGACGACGGACTACCGGGCGGCGTCCCTGGCACCAAAGTGCCTATCAACCTCCATGCCGATGAGTTCAACGAGCTGATGGGTGAGGAATTCATTCCGATGATCAACAAGGGTGGTGGTGCCGGCATGCAGGTGACTGCTTACACCCAGACAATGAGCGATATCGAAGCGAAGATCGGCAACAAGGCCAAGGCTGGCCAGGTGATCGGTAACTTCAACAACGTGTTCATGCTGCGCGTCCGCGAAACGTCCACCGCCGAGCTGCTGACAAACCAGTTGCCTAAGGTTCAGGTTTTCACATCCACCCCGGCCAGCTCGGCGAATGACAGTGCAACGGGCAATACCGCGTTCACATCATCCAGTCATGACCAGGTGCAGCAGGTCAGCGTGCCAATGATTGAGCCAGCGCATGTCGTCGGCCTGCCCAAGGGCCAATGCTTTGCGCTCATGGAAGGCGGCAATCTGTGGAAAATCAGAATGCCTTTGCCTGGCCATGATCCTGATGAAGTAATGCCGGCAGATCTGCAGGCCTTGGCGGAAAGCATGCGTCAGACGTATCAGGTGGGCAAGGTCGACGACACTGGCTGGTGGTCAGCGCCCGGTTATCAGACGCTAAACGAGTCGCTGCCTGCAGATCTGCTCGACGACTTCAAAAAAATCGCTGTTGCACCTGAGGATGCGGCATGACTCTCGGCGGGTTGAGCGATCGGCAAGGGGGCATCTGATATGGCTGACGTTGCCGATCGCGCGAAACAGCAACAAGACCACGAACAGTCGTTCATAGGTTCTCTCTTCACCCTGCCCTTCCGATTCGCGGCAGTAATGTTCCTCTCTCTGGGGGGAGCCATTATCGTCGAATGGATCTGCATGTACTTTTTCTGGCCGGAGGCCGGTTGGCAGCACGCTCGCGCAATGCTTGATCATGAACTCAGCTGGCTCTCTAAGGGGTTCCTGCAGAGTGTGGTTGTTCAAGAGCCAGGCCGAACGGCGACATGGCTGGTTCAAACCACATATGACTGGCTGGTGGTCAAGACTGGGCTTCAGGACTGGGTTCAACACACCTCTGATTATGCTGCGACAGGACAACGATCACGCGGTTTCGATATGCGCTACATGCTCGGCGTGGGAGTCAGCAAGTTTCAGGATTACGGCCTTGCGGCGCTCTACACGACACTGGTGTTTTGCGTGCGCCTGGTGATCCTGACCCTCGCAATCCCGTTATTTGTGATGACGGCATTTGTTGGTTTTGTGGACGGGCTGGTGCGCAGAGACTTGCGGCGGTTCGGTGCCGGCCGCGAGTCCAGCTACCTGTATCACAAAGCTCGAGCAACGATGGTGCCGCTGGTGATCATCCCCTGGAGCCTTTACCTGGCTCTGCCATTCAGCGTGAGCCCTTTGCTAGTGCTCCTGCCATGCGCGGCACTGCTCGGCCTGGCGGTCAGCATTACGGCGTCCAGCTTCAAAAAATACCTTTAGGTGCCCTCCATGCAATGGACAGAAGAACAACTGCCAGCTATTCACTCCTTCGCGAAGAAACTACTGGTCCAGGCGTTTGCCGGTACCGGGAAGACAACAACACTCGTCGGTTACGCCACGCATAACTCGTCGGTCAAAATGCTTTACCTCTGCTACAACAAAGCCGTTGAGATCGCGGCAAAGAACCGTTTTCCACGCAACGTGACCTGCAAAACAGCTCACGGCCT
The DNA here is from genome assembly GCF_000507185.2 of Pseudomonas syringae KCTC 12500. NCBI lineage: Bacteria > Pseudomonadati > Pseudomonadota > Gammaproteobacteria > Pseudomonadales > Pseudomonadaceae > Pseudomonas > Pseudomonas syringae. The sequence continues at coordinate 3,302,506 of NZ_AYTM02000002.1, read as the reverse complement.
GGCCTACGCTGTTTATGGCAGCCAGTACAAACACAAGCAGGCTGGCAATCTGCGTCTGACCGACATTGCGAGGACGATCAATACGCAGGATTGGGAGCTGGCCAAAGACATCGTTTCGACCCTCAATTCCTTCATGGCCAGCAAGGATCTGGAGCTGCTGGAGGACCACTTTGTGCGATTCCAGAGCAACCGCAGACTGACCTCGGTCCAGCAGCAGTACATGAGTAAAGCGCTCAACCTGACCAGAGACGTTTGGGAGAAAATGGTCGATATCAACGATCGCTCAGTCCCTATGACGCACGATGGCTATCTGAAGCTGTACCAGATGAGCCAGCCAGATCTGAGTCAGCGTTTTGGTGCGATTCTGCTAGACGAAGGGCAGGACGTGAACCCGGTGATCGCGAACCTGGTCCAGATCCAAACAATAACTCAAGTCACTGTAGGTGATCGGCATCAGCAGCTGTATCGGTTCAGAGGCGCTGTGGATGCTTTAAACAGCCCGGCGATGAAGGATGCCGAGAAACACTTCCTGACCCAGAGCTTCAGATTTGGACCGGCTGTTGCCTACGTGGCCAACGTCATCCTTTCCTTCAAGGGTGAAAAGATCCCCCTGCAAGGCCTGGGACAGCCGACGTTGGTGAAACGAGCCTTACCGGACGATCTCCCTCACCGCACCTACCTCCACCGCACTGTGAGCGGTGTGATCGAGAACGCGCTGCGCCTGGTCAACCAAAACCACCGCATGCAGTGGATCGGAGGGATCGACAGCTATTCCTTGCGCGATCTGGAGGACCTGTTCCATTTCAGCCGGCATAGGAATGACCAGGTCCAACAGCGCAAATTGCTGACCGACTATGCCGATTACGACCAGTATGTCGTGATCGCGAAGGCCACGCAGGATCCTGAGATGCTGCGGTCGATCAAAATCATCGAAAACTATGCAGATCTGCCCCAACGAATCGAGCAGCTGCGTGCTGCATCTGTCACGTCGGAGCTCGATGCAACCGTGACCCTTACCACCGCGCACAGAGCCAAAGGTCTGGAGTGGGACTTCGTTGGACTTTATGACGACTTTTCTGCGGATCCGCTTTCACCTGACATCGACGCCGGCAAACGCGACGATGAGCTGAACCTTCTATACGTCGCTGTCACACGAGCCATGAAGATTCTTGCCGTCAACTCGCTGGTGATCGACATCATGCAGCGCTTCAAAGACAACCGATCCGTAATCGCGGCCACTGCGTGAGGCTGACCCATGACCACTTTTGAATACACCCAGACCTTCGTCCCACTCCCCTACAAAACCGTTACCAGCGGCGTGCTGATGTTCAAGTCGACGGACGCCACTACCGAACCGGACATCCACGGATATTTGAGCAACCCTGAAACGCTGGCCGCACTGAATCGCCACGGCAGAGAAGGATGGGAGCTGGTGAGCGTTCAGCAGATCAGTCGTGGCCATGAACAAATTGGCAACCAAAACGCACAGGGCTGGGCGTTCGGTTACGCGATCAGCACCGGATTTTTGTTCTTCTTCAAACGCAGCACTGCATCTTTAACTTCATTGGACAAACCCCCTCAGACCTAAAAAGGGTTTCGTACAGATTCCATCCGGGCCGATCGTCATGCTGTGGGCATAGATTCCTACTGCTTCCAAGGCCCGCGACGTGAAAATCAAACTCCCCGCGATCAAACCAGCGTTTTCAAGCATGCAGATCTGCCTGTCTGCAGTCCTCATATGCACACCGCTGCTTTCCTCGCATGCCCGAGCAGCCGGTACGGCTTCCGAGCAAGCCAATGTGGAAGTCATGATTCGCCAGCTCAATGCGCTAGAGGCCGTTGCGCAGCGCAGCGCTGACCTGCCAAGTGAATCGGTTCAGCGCTATCACCTGGATTACTCCAGGTTAGTCAGCGACATAGCTCGCATCCGCCAGGGCCTGCAGGACTACCTGTCGCCCTCCCGAGCTCAGCCCCGCGACCCCGTGGAGCTATCAGGCCATTACAACGTCAGCGGTGAACACACGCCATGACGATGTCCTCCACCCAAATCAGTGCATTTCAGGCCGCTGCCGGCTTTTCACCGGCCAACAGCAACACGCTGTGGACGGGGATCGCTATGGGCATCCTCACGTTATGGGGTGTCTGGGTCTTCCTAAGCATTTATCGGGGGTGGGCGACCCAAAACCTAGACCGAATGGTTGCTGCTGCCTCCGCAGCTCGCTGGGCAGTGCTGTTCATGATCATGACCTTCATGTTGTTGAGTTGATTTTTTCCAAGGAGATAAAGATGACGTTGCATTCATTGTTCACTCAGGCACGTGCCTTTTTGAAACGCCGGCCTTTTTCGGCCCTGCTGATGGCCGCTACCCCTGGCAGTAGTTTTGCGGCCCTACCGGGTGCACAAGCCCCCACGCGCGGCACTGGGACCAGCTTTCTTCAGACCTTCCAAAACTATGCCTACGACGGCTTCATGCTACTGGGTCTATGTTTGTGCGCGTTCGGCATCGTTCTGGTGGGGCGACATGCGCTGGGCGTCTACCACGAAATCCACATGGGCAAGGCCAAATGGGCTGACTTGGGCAGTACCGCCGTCGTCGGTGTTTGCCTGATTGGCGTCACGATCTACCTGGTCACCACCGCTACCAACATCCTTTAAGTCGCAGAGGCTCCCATGACTGAGCTCCAGCAAGATCAGCATGAAGACGGCACCCTGCGTTTTCTGCCCAGTCGCTTGAATAACCAGCCCGTGGTGATTGGTGGTCTTACGGCTGATGAGATGTGGGCAACCGTATTCGGCTGCAGCGGCATAGGCTTTGTGATTGGTCTGCCGCAGGCCTTCATCATTACACCATCAATGCCCGTGGTGTGCGCCCTGATAGGAGGAGTATTGGGACTGCTCATCGCATCTCGGGTCTTGCGACGCCTCAAACGCGGTAGACCGGAGACATGGATCTACCGCAGGGTCCAGCTCCAGACGGCAATGCTCGGCCCGACCTCATTCAACAAAGCCAACCTGGTCCTTCGATCAGGCAACTGGACTTGCCGCCGGAGCGAGCAACAATGAGCCGTTTCTTGAAGTTGGCCGACTCCCAGCGTGCCCACATCAACAGCTTGAGGATAGCGATTGTCTTGATCGCGCTGGTGGCAGCAGGCCTTGGTTTCGGCTGGTGGAGTGCACCGAAGCAATTGACCGTTCACGTTCCGCCAGATCTGCGGTCTGGAAGCACGCGAATGTGGTGGGATGTCCCTCCCCAATCTGTATACACATTCGGCCTGTACATCTTTCAGCAGATGAACCGGTGGCCGGTCGACGGCGAGCAGGATTACCAAGCAAATATCACCCGTCTGGATGCTTACATCACGCCATCTTGCAAGCATTACCTGCAGAGTGATTTTGAACTGCGCAGGTCTAGCGGTGAGCTACGCAAGCGCGTCCGAGGCGTGTACGAAATTCCAGGTCGAGGCTATGGAGATTCGCCAGAGATCAGGACGGTGACCAACTCTATCGACGATTGGACTGTCACGCTCGATATCACAGCAGACGAGTATTACGGCGGGCAGTTGGTCAAGCGTGCCCTCGCGAGATATCCGCTCCACGTTGTACGTATGGACGTCGATCCTGAAACCAATCCCTTCGGTTTGGCCTGGGACTGCTACAACGGCGCACCACAACGCATCGAGGGCAATGTTGAAGCTCCCGCAACACCGTCGAAAGGAGTCTTCAAATGAGTGTTCTGCGAGTAATCACATGCTCGACATTACTGGCGGTGTTGGCTGGCAACGCCCAAGTCGCCTCGGCAGTCGAGATTCTCCGCTGGGAGCGGTTGCCGCTGGCCATTCCTCTGCGCATCAATCAGGAACGCATCGTCTTCGTTGATCAGAATGTTCGTGTTGGACTCCCGCGCTCGCTGACTGAAAAACTGCGGGTGCAGAGTACGGGCGGCGCGATCTACCTGTTTGCGAAGGAAGCGATTGAGCCCACACGGCTCCAGCTGCAGAACGCCAAGACCGGCGAGATCATTCTGGTCGACATCGCTGCTACAGAGGCCCCTACGGGCCAACCAGCTCTGGAGCCAGTGAAGATTGTGGAAGGTGAAACAACATCCGCACGCTATGGAGGGGCTGCTACAGCACGCTCAGCCAACGCCACTACGAAGAGCACGGACTCATCCAGCCGTTCACGCGATGAAGACGATGAACCAGAGGAAGTGGTCAAGCGAGAAACGCCCGTCCCAGTCGTCCTCACCCGCTATGCAGCCCAGATGCTCTATGCGCCGTTGCGCACCGTTGAGCCTGTAGACGGCATCGCCCAGGTGAAGGTTGAGCGCAGCCTTAATCTGGCGACCTTGCTTCCCACTCTACCTGTGAAGTCCACCCCCTTAGGCGCATGGCGTCTGGATGATTTTTGGGTAACTGCTGTGAAGCTGCAGAATCAGACGACGCAGCGCATCACGCTTGACCCTCGCGAGCTCATGGGTGAATTCGTCACTGCAGCGTTTCAACATCCTTACCTTGGATCACGCGGCGATGCCAGTGACACCACGACCTTGTACTTGGTCACGCGAGGACACGGGCTGACACAGGCGGCCGTATTCTCGGCGACTCAAGCAGATCCGCGTGCAGCGCAAGGAGCGAAGCATGAAAGGTAATCCGCTGCTCAAGTACCTGGTGATTCCATTCCTCCTGATTGTGATTTTCGTGGGCATCAAATCACTGGGAAGTGCCCCCGCACCAAGTACCGAAACCCCTGCTCCAAAACTGACGGCTGAGCAAGCCAAAGCTCTTGGTGTGGAAGGCGACACGCCGAGCGACACGCTACGCACGGTCGTCGCTGAAGGTCGCGAGCTCAAGCAACAGATCACAGACGTCATTGCGCAGAACAATGCCTACAAACAGGACAACGAGACGCTCAAACAGCGACTGGCAAACGTTGACCAGAACGTCGAACAGCGCCTTAAAAACGCCCAGGAGCAGTTCAAGCTGGATAGTCAGCAGCAACAGCAGAGCGTGCTGGAGGGCTTGCGCAAACAGATGGATGAACTGACCCGAATGGGACAAAACAGTAATTCCAATTCGGACCTACCGATTGGTTTGGGTGTTCAGCCTGGTGATGGCCAACAGTTCAAATCGGAAACAAGCAGTTCAGACATCGTGTGGATCGATCCACAGGACGCGACGGCCCTGGACAGCAACGGTAAACCGATCACTGCCGGCAATAGCGTCCCAGCCAGCGCCTACAGCTTTCCTACAGCCTTCGGCGAGTCCGTAGACCGAGGACAGAAAGCGCTCACGACAGGCGCTCAGTCCGTCCGCGATGACATGGGTGGGCAGCAACAGGAGCGTAAGAAGGTACGACGTGCCTACACCCTGCCTCAAAACTCGACGTTGATGGGGTCGGTGGCCATGTCCGCGTTGATCGGCCGGGTTCCTGTTGATGGGACGGTTAATGACCCCTACCCGTTCAAGGTGCTGATCGGTCCCGACAACCTGACCGCCAATGGCATCGACCTTCCTGACGTAGCCGGTGCGGTGGCCAGCGGTACAGCGTCCGGCGACTGGACCCTCTCGTGCGTGCGGGGGCAGATCAAAAGTCTGACCTTCGTGTTTACCGACGGCACTGTCCGCACGTTGCCGGCACCGGTTCAGGGTGGGAATCAACAGAACAACAACCAGAACAACTCTGGAGACCAACAACCCATCCAGGGTGGTCTGGGCTGGATCAGTGATCCATACGGCATTCCCTGTATTGCGGGCGAGCGACGCAGCAATGCTCAGCAGTACATCGGCTCACAAGCCCTCATTACCGCAGCCGGTGCTGGAGCAGCATCGTTGATCAAGACCGAGGGAAGCACCTCCTCTTACGTCTCGAATGCTTCTGGGACGCTGGGTAGCACCGGTTTGTCTGGTAACGAGGCGATGGGAAAGATCCTGACCCAAGGAGTCACGGACGTTTCGAGCTGGGTTAACAAACTCTACGGACAAGCGTTCGCGGCCATTTATGTACTGCCTGGTGCGCAAGTCTCGCTGCACATCGATCAAGAGCTGGAAATTGACTACGAACTCAAAGGCCGCAAGGTCAAGTACGCCTCAGGAGCGAACCATGCCAATGCCAACCTGGATTGAACACTTGGGGTCAGCGCGCAGCGCGCTGCTGTATTGCGCTCTCACCGCGGGCTTGCTGGCTGGATGCTCGACAAACAAAGAGCAAATGCTGCCACATGGTCAAAACACCATGATGGACGTCTGGAATCAAGGCACGACCGGTTCGGCCGGGAGCGCTAGTGGCCGACAGTTGCTCGATGCACGTTCGGAGTTGCGCCGTCCAATCGATGTACGCGCTACCCAGCCCTTGCAGGACAGCGCGGCCTACACCCGTACCGCTCAAAACGAGATCTACAGCCAGTTCAAACGACTGCCCAATCCGGATCTTGTCATGTATGTGTTTCCGCACCTTGCGGGCTCCGATCCAGCACCAGTCCCTGGCTACACCACTGTGTTCCCTCTCTATCAGCGTGTGCAGTACGCCATGCCTGGCGAGCGGGTCGAGGACTACTGATGACTCTTTTTCAACGGCTCAAAAGCCGCGCGTCCCTCAATTCAGCTACGCAGACGGATATAGCGGGCGACCCTCTGCTGAGCGAGCCTTCAGCGGTCGAACTTGAACAGCCTGAGGATGATCTGGTTGGGGATTTGAAAGCTTCAGATCAAAACGATGTGGATGCTGCGCTTGAACGTTACCTGAAGCGACTGGAGGATCAGGGCATACCCGCGCCAGGCGATTGGAGAAACCCGAAGCAGAAGCCTGCCACAGTTGGCGACGTCGCCGCGCTGTACGACGTCAAGCCGAGCTTTGTCGACCTCCTTCCATGGATTGAGTACCTGCCAGCTGAGCAAGCGATGCTGCTTGAGGATGGCAAATCCTTGGCAGCATTCTTCGAACTGACTCCGATCGGCACTGAAGGCCGTGATCCCGAATGGCTTCGCAAGGTGCGTGACGCCTTGGAGAACGCGCTGCAAAACAGTTTTGACGAGCTCGATACCTCACCTTGGGTTGTGCAGTTCTACGCGAAGGACGAAACCAGCTGGGATGACTACCTTCGGAACCTGCGTGAATACATCCGACCACAGGCTAAAGGCAGCCCGTTCTCGGAGCTGTACCTGGATCTTTTCAAACATCACCTCGACGCAATCGCCAAACCTGGTGGTCTTTTTGAAGACACCACAGTTTCAAAATTGCCTTGGCGTGGCCAGCAGCGCCGCGTGCGGGTGGTCGTGTATCGCCGGGTAGTCGGTGATGCAGCGTTCCGTGGCCAAACCCCTGCCATGCATCTGGACAACATTTGTCAGCGCTTCACAGGAGGTCTGGCCAACGCCGGTATTAAAAGCAAACGGATGGACGGTTACGACATCCGACACTGGCTCCTGCAGTGGTTCAACCCTCATCCCGATCACCTGGGAACGACGCTCAAAGACTTTGATCGCTTCCTTCAACTGGTCAACAAACGCACAGAGGATGCCGGCGAGGATCTCCCACTAGTCACTGGCGACGACTTCGCACAGGGACTCTTTTATCGAGAGCCAAAATCCGACAGTCAAAAAGGCTTGTGGTACTTCGATGGCCAGCCTCACAGAGTCATCATGCTGGATCGGCTGCGCGAAGCCCCGAAGACCGGCCACCTGACTGGCGAAACACGTAAAGGCGATGATGCCTTGCATGCCCTGTTCGACAAGTTGCCTGAGGACACTGTGTTGGCCATCACCCTGGTCATCACCCCTCAGGACGTGCTGGAGGCTCATCTTGAGAAGCTGGCACGCAAGTCGGTGGGTGACAACCAGGCTTCACTACTGACCCGCGAAGCGGTAAACGATGCCAGGAAACTGATCGGTCGTGAGCACAAGCTGTACCGAGGCAGCATCGCCTTTTACCTCAAGGGAAATGACGAAGCACAGCTCACCGCGCGCAGCATGCAGTTGACCAACGCATTGCTGGGTGCCGGTATGGAACCCGTAGCATCTGACGACGAGGTGGCCCCACTCAACAGCTACCTGCGTTGGCTTCCCGGGAACTTCGACGTCAATCAAAAGCGAGCCATGGACTGGTACGTGCAGATGATGCTCGCCCAGCATGTTGCAAACCTGTGCCCTGTGTGGGGTCGCTCCAGTGGTACCGGGCATCCTGGCATCACGCTATTCAACCGTGGTGGGGCTCCACTGACATTTGATCCATTCAACAAGCTGGATCGTCAGATGAATGCCCACATGTTTCTGTTCGGCCCCACAGGGGCAGGTAAGTCCGCCACGTTGAATAACCTGCTCAACCAGCTCATTGCGGTTTACGCTCCCCGCCTGTTCATCGTCGAGGCGGGTAACAGTTTCGGTCTACTCGGGGATTTCGCGAAAAAGCTTGGGTTGACAGTCAACAGGATCAAGCTGGCCCCGAACTCAGGCGTTAGCCTGGCTCCGTTCGCCGACGCTATTCGCTTGGTAAACACACCGAGCCAGGTCAAGACCTTGGACGCTGATGACTTAGAGAGCTCTGACGAGGACATGAATGCCAAGCACGATGAAGACGATGATGAACGGGATGTCCTCGGCGAGATGGAAATCGTAGCCCGTTTGATGATCACCGGCGGTGAGGAAAAAGAGGAAGCTCGGCTGACCCGGGCTGACCGCAGCGTAATCCGACAGTGCATCCTTGCAGCGGCCAGAATTTGCTCCGACGCCGATCGCACCGTCCTGACGGAAGATGTCCGTAATGCGTTGCGCGCGGCCGGGGAAGACACCTCCATCCCGGAGGGCAGACGCAATCGGATGCTTGAAATGGCCGAAGCCATGGACATGTTTTGCATGGGCGCCGACGGGGAGATGTTCAACCGTACCGGTACGCCTTGGCCTGAGGCAGATCTGACCATCGTCGACTTGGCCACCTACGCACGTGAGGGCTACAACGCCCAGTTGTCGATCGCTTACATCTCGCTGATCAACACCGTGAACAACATAGCGGAGCGTGATCAGTACAAGGGCCGTCCTCTGGTCAACGTGACAGACGAAGGCCACATCATTACCAAAAACCCCCTCCTCGCCCCTTACATTATGAAGATCACCAAAATGTGGCGAAAGCTCGGGGCCTGGTTCTGGCTGGCAACACAGAACATGGATGACTTTCCTCCCTCAACTGCACCAATGCTCAACATGATCGAGTGGTGGATCTGCTTGAACATGCCGCCTGACGAAGTGGAGAAGATCTCCCGTTTCCGTGAGCTCACACCTGCACAGAAGGGCTTGATGCTGTCAGCACGCAAAGAGAGCGGTAAATACACCGAAGGCGTGGTTCTTTCGAAATCGATGGAAGTCCTGTTTCGCGCTGTTCCGCCGAGCCTGTACCTGGCATTGGCCATGACCGAGCCTGAAGAGAAAAAACAGCGTTACGACCTGATGCAGTCCATGGGTGTCGACGAGTTGGGAGCTGCCCTGGAAGTAGCTGCAGATCTCGACCGGAAACGAGGTATTGAGCCCCTGAACATTACATTCCCAACACCCCGTGCATTGGAGAACCTGGCATGAGAGCCATGGATGCCCTGACTCAAAATCTGATCGACAGTCTGACTCAAATTCTTACGAACCCGCAGGAAGAATCCCTGATTGCATTGAAGATCTGCGCGCCGGTACTGATCGAGCACCTACAAGTCGTCAAACATGTAGCGGTTGATCGTCGAGAGATCCAATCCCAACTGCACAAAGCTCTGGACCAGTGGCTTGAGCATCACCCTCAGCCCGAAAGCGCCCAGAAAGCTCTTCTGACGCTGCTGGATCAGGAGCTGCTGGCAAAACAGCTTCTCGACAAAGAGGCCTCCGCATGAAGCGACCGACGCGCCGGAAATTCCTCTACTGCATCGGTGCGGTCGCCTTGGCTATCTCACCTTTTCTGCTGACCGAGGGGATGCAGTATCAGCTTGGCGTCACAGGTGACCCCGTGGCGCCGGCAGCCGATCAGAAGAGACATAGTGGCGGATGGGTATACGGGAGCCGTGGCGCCCGTTTCACCATCGTCGAATATGCAGATCTGGAATGCCCCTACTGCAAGGATTACTTCCCACATCTCAAAGCCTGGGTTGATCAGCATCCAGACGTGAATCTTCAGTGGCACCATCTGCCCCTACCTATGCATGAGCCTGCAGCTAGCTATGAGGCTCGGTGGGCTGAGTGCGCGGGGATTGAGAGAGGCAATGACGCTTTTTGGCTCGCAGTCGAGCTCATTTATCAGCGTACTCGGTCGAACGGTGCTGGAACTGCTGGCAATCCGCAGATCCCTGGCCTCGAAGATCGACAGCACTTCATTGATAACTGCGCTGCGAGTAACCCGTCTGTGCAACAGGCCGTCATTAGCCAGGCTCACAAGGCGAGCCAGGACGGCATCACAGCCACCCCTACGCTGGTCATTAAGGACAAGCAATCTGGTCGCTCGATCAAGCTGCAGGGAGCACCTGACGGTGACGTGCTGCTCTCCGCAATGGACTGGCTGGCCAGCACGAAGGATAGATAAATGAATCCAGCCTTTGAACAAGCCTTGCAAGCGCGCTTGCTTTGGCTCCAGGTCCGTAGCTATGGCTCACTTCGTTTTCATCAGATGGCGAGGGATGCTGCCCACAAGGCGTACTGGCTTGTCGAAGAGCTTGCTAGGACGCAAGCGCGCTGCGAGCTTCCGTACGCGACGTACGCATACCCATACGGCGCAAAATGTCCCATCATTCTCAGCGATGTTCCCAGACTGGCGGACCTCTATGAGCAGGCTTGGAGCCACGAAACGCGGGTTATTGAGGAAGAGCGCGAAGAGGCTGCAGAACACCTCCGAAGGGAGCAGTCGAAGGCCTATGCCATCAAGTGTATCGAGCGTAACGACTGGAAAGCGCTGGACCTTCCATCGCCCGAACACCTATCAGAGGAGTTGTACGCAGGTAGACCGATGCGAGTCGATGGCCACTTCCTGGACTATGAGGACGGTATTGTATGGATGGACAATCCATATGGCGTCGAGGGGTGCTTAGGGGAGGAGCCAACACTTCACCTATGTCGCCAGTTCCTAACTAGGATTGCGAAGGGTGGCATGTACGGTCCTGAGCCTTAGGAGCCTCACCATTGGCTATAAATCCTAGTGGTCATACTCATAAAAATGGCCCCTTGCCTTGTGAAAGCAGGAGGCCAATTAAACGCAGGACGCGTTGTCGGCAGTCGCCTAGCCCTTTGTAACGTGATCGCCTAAGGCGAAGCCGTCTAACGGAGCTTTCTTCACCTCACGACGGCCAACGGTGTACATCGGGCCAATATCCGAGGCCGTAATCGCCAACAGTTCCCAGCCCTTTTCCAGCATCTGGTTCACAGCAGTAGGACTTTCTTCGTTCTGAATCTGCACAATGCCTTCGAAACTCATGGGTAACATTCCTTGTGGTTGGTGGCTTATTGTTAGCACAGTTACTCACTGCGCGGTGTATCTTCCACTACGAGAAAATAGGCCTTCTACCTCCGGCACTGCGGTCGACAGGGCTGCATCGACTCTATACCTAAAAGCATCGTCCAAGGCTCCTCTTCCTCCGGCAGAATCGTGTTGACACAACTGGCGAACTTGTAAGAACCTGGAACTGTAACTTTAGCTTCAAACCCGTAATGAGGGCTGCCTACTAGTGGCCTCGACGCAGCTAACTGCGTGAAACATCCCCTAAGCTCGCAAAGCAACCGGAAGCGCGAGCGGCCAACTGACGTTGGTGGCTGCACACTCATCACTTCATCAACCCAATGGGAATCCTCCCATTGGGCCGGGTTCCCTTTTTGAGAACCCTACATGAATACATTCTCACTGCTCATCACCCCTAAAATAGGGGAGGCCCGCGGCGTCCCACGTATTTGGCTTGAGGGCCAAAAGCTTTTAAACGCCGGCATCGAAATTGGAACTCGTTTTTCACTCATCCGCCCAGAAGGACAGACCAGGCTGGAACTCGTGCCAGCCACATCACCAGAGCTCAACACAGGCGATGTCACGGTCTCCAGGCGGGTTAAAAATGGAATCACGACGCCTCTCATCGAGATCCGGACAGCCCTCCTCAGAAGCTTGTTCAAAACCGCAGAGAAAGTCCGAGTTGTCATTCGTTTGGGAAGGATCGTCATCACACCCCTCGACAATGACAAGAGGATTGAAGAGCGCCTGGCGCGAATGAAGCGCAAGCTCGATGCACAAGAACCACTGGCGGTATGCAGTCTGTTTCACGGTGGAGGCGTTCTGGATCGTGCGATACACGCCGGCCTGGCGCGTTCAGGAATTGATACGTTTGTCAGGATTGGTATTGAGGTAGAAGATCAGTACCTGGACGCCAGCCTGCGCAACAACCCGATGCTTTGGCGAGACACTTCATTCGCAATCTGTGCGGATGTTCGGGACGTGCAACGCGGCTCGGGCACCCCGGAATGTGATTTGGTTGTTGCGGGCATTCCCTGTACTGGAGCCTCCCGTGCAGGCAAGGCCAAAAACAAACTCAACTCAGCCGAACAACATCCATCCGCAGGCTCTTTATTCATAGACTTTCTGGACTTTGTCCGGTACTCCAACCCAGTCATGGCAATCGTCGAAAATGTACCTGATTACCAGACCAGCACTTCGATGGAAGTGGTCAGATCTGTGTTGAAGTCATTGGGCTACCGGCTGTTCGAGTGCATCCTCGACGGAGCAGTATTCGGGGCATTCGAAAGCAGGTCCAGGATGGCTTTGGTTGCATACACGAAGGGGGCTTTTGAGCCTTTGACACAGGATCAGATCACCCCTCTTCGCACAAAAGAGCGCTCACTCAAGGAGCTCATGGACGCTGTGCCAGAAACTGATCAAAGCTGGAAGTGCTATGACTACCTGGGACGTAAAGAGGAGCGCGACATTGCTAGCGGCAAGGGCTTTCGCAGGCAACTACTGACACCTGAAGCAACCTCATGCGGCTGTATTGGGCGTGGGTACGCGAAGGCAAGATCGACAGAACCATTTATTCGACACCCAAGAAACCCGGCGCTAAGCAGGCTTCTGACGGTAGGCGAACATGCTCGCGTCAAAACAATACCGGTTGAAATCGTTGAGGGAGTATCCAACACCACAGCCCACGAGATACTGGGTCAATCTGTCATCTATGCCGCTTTTGAAGCAATTGCGGCCACTGTAGGGAAGTTGATAACGAAGCTGCACAGAACTGCCAGACCGGCAGGAGTGATGGCTGCTTGAAAACGTCCGGCCTACCTTACGGGTAGCGCCGGGCTATCCTCGAAAGGATTTAGGACCAGCCATATCGCTTGTGGACTTTCCAAATCTGTACTGTGCATGCAAGGCAAATTACAGCGCAGATCGCCATGAATACGAGCTCCGGAGTCCCTCTACTGTCCCAGCCGGTCAATGCGCTGAGCGAGTCATACCCCAATGCTACCGTACCGGCCACGACAGCAGCCGTCCCCCCAAAAATGAGCACTAAATAAACCAGAAACGTTTTCATCGTATCACCCTACTGTTTGTCCAGGTCAGCCGCCACCCAGCCTTTAGCACCATTATAGTCATCACCTCCAGCGGCGATGAAAATGTGGCCAGTTTCATCCACTGCGAATACACCTGGGCGCTCATGGCTCGCGTCGCGCAATGAATCCTTCCAACCGTACACAGTGCCTTGCCAGATCATCACTATGCCGCCACGGTGATCCTGGTTGATCTTTCGCCACTTATTGGCAGTTGCGCGCAAGGCTTCACAGAGATTGCTCATGCCTGAATTTCCTGTTCTGATAGGACCTGGCGGCAATAGGCGGTCCAGATTACTTACTCTGGACCACCATCCCACTTTGAAAGGGCCACTTTCAATTCTGCATCGAGCATTTCGCATTGCTCATTACCCAGCAAATTCTCTGCCTGCAAAGCGCCTATCCAACCCTGAGCTTCAGCCGCAATGTGGAACATCACCTCACGGTCGCCAGCTATGGCCACCTGCTCGATGCGCTGACGGGCCCGTTCCAAGATTTGGGCAATCGGGTCATTGTCTTTCATCGTCTATTTTCCGCTCTGAGTGGGGCTATCGACAGCCGAATCGTTGAATCGGCTATCTACAAGCTCGGCGAACCGAGTCTGTTCGGAATCACTGATCCATCATGTCCTGCAAGTTGCCACGGCCAAGAATCAAACCGACAGCCTCCGCAGATGCGGCGCGAACCAAAATCTTACTATCATGCTTCAGCGCTGCACGCAGAGCGCGCAATGCATCAGCACCACCAGCAGCGCCTAGTCCCTTTGCGGCCCCAGCTCGAACTTCGGATGAGCCATCAGAGTTCAGTACATTGATCAGTTCAGCAACGAGTTCTTTGTGAGTAGCCATGACATTCCTATTCGTATCAACAAGTAAGCGAAAATCGCTTTCTACTTCTGCCACAATTGACCCCGCCCTATCAACCTAAGAGGTGATCAACTACCCTTGACTCTGCTTACGACGCTCTACGGCACTCAGCATCAAATCAATGGCCTTCTCCAGATTCGCAACTGCATAGTCGGGACATGGTGTTGAGCTTGGCTTTTCAGGATCGTTGAGCCACGACCGAACTGTACGCGCTGCGCAAGGCCGCGCTGTAACCGCCGCGATAAGCTTGGCGCTGTAGGCTTGGGTAATCCCATAGGTATCTAGCAGTTGCAGGTATCGAGTGCGATTATCCACATGCACCTCTTCTAGAGAAATAGGCAATATTGCCTAGGCAGGCAAATAGGCAGTTCTGCCTATCATATCAATGACTCTTCACGCAGCACTTCAAAGACCTCGCGCGCAAAGGCTGCCATCATCAGAATTGTTCCCAAGAGCAGAGCGATAATACCTGCCTCGGTGTATGCCAGATCTGCAGTGCGCTGCCCTGCTTCTCCCAGACCTATAGAAGCCAAAACCGCAATCAATTGAGCCACTGCTAATTTCATAAGACGTTCCTTGTGTCTTTTTGGTGCAAAAGTCGTGTGTTTCTACTGGCCAATCCCCGCACGAAGCGAGGCTTGGAGTGAAGCTGAGCGGCAGCCAGGCCGGCGGTAGGCACTGGGTGCGATAAGGTCTTTTCCTATGCAACTACGTGCCCTGCAACAATAGTGCAGTGGTCAAGGGATACAGCACCAGAAACATCCTCCACCATGATAACCGGCTCGCAGCACATGACGTATGCCTTGCCGCGGGTTTTGGTCTTGATCTTTTCACCAGAGCCCAACCGCTCCTCGTACAATACGGCCGCTCCTTCAGCGTGCGTGGTGTTCCAGTCGTGACACTGGGCCTTAGCTACGGTTTCCTGCTCACGCAGGGTCATGCTTTTGCGTTTCGGTAGAGGCATCGGGTCAGCCCTTCACGGAGTTGGATACCAAAGGGGCATCCATGTACGGCCTCTGCCCCGCTTTTGAGGGCAGGGCTAATGGTATACATGGGCGATATTTGTTCAAATAATGAAGGGCTCATTGTTGCCCCATTCCTGAAAATAATGCTGGAAGGTCTTGCGGTCAGTACCGATATACCCCAACTTCACGCCCGGCCAGCGTGCATGAGCAACTTCAAATGCCACTTCCAGCGATAGGTGGCAGAGTATGTGCTCTAGTGCAGGACGTTTGATTTTATGCGGCTTGGAACTCACTTGCTGCCCCCAGTGATTCGATTGAATGAGGGCAAATTACCGTGTTCGGAAATATTCTGGAAGCTTTTTTATTTCCGCTATCGGTAATACCTTGATGCATCTTCAAGGCGTCCACTCATGACCTTCAACGCTGCAGCCTTCCGAGACAGCAAGCTCTGATTCACGCCAGTCTGCTGGATTGCATCGCGCTGAGACAGGCCGTCGACGAAATGCGCACGCAGTGCTGCCTCAAGCATCTCCCCTCTGATTCCGGTAAACGACAGCAGCACGTCGAAGTGCTGAGACGTGACCTTGCCTGGGATCAACCCTGACTCTTTGAGCTGCGACATCGAAACTCCAGACAAACAATGGAACAGGAACTTTACCGTAATCGGAAATCTTAAGCACGGCGATTGCGGAGGTGTCTGGACCTATACGACAACGCAAAACATCTACCTTAAGACTAAAGGGCCACTTGCAGTGCTGTTTACCTAAATCACTACCGCGCCTGCTGCTCGATGGCGGCCGCTCGGCCCTCGCAGGCGCCATCAAACCCCAACCGTCCCGATAACGGTTTCCTACAGACGACAGTTCGTTAATCGCGTTTTCTGTACCTGACACCACCTGCAGGTACTGCCTAATGTCCCCCTCCAGCCCCTATCGCTTCAGCTGCAAGAACCGCATGACCTTCCTGATCTTGATTGCGGCCATACAGGTCCCCTTCGCGAACGCGGAGACGTGGATCGTTACTGACCGGAACCACCCAGTTCAGGCACCGGCACGTGTTCGGCTGATCCTCCTGGACGAATCAGAAAGGCTTGAGGCCAAGCTCTCTGAAGGACTGCCGGCTAATCAGCAGCAAGCCATCGCAATCATGCAGCAACGCCTCAAGAGCAGCGATGCGCAGCGCTTGCAACGAGATCTGGCTTTAGCTCAACAAGATCTCGTAGACGCTTGGAGCATGGGGGTAACGAAGGTGCCTGCAGTGGTGGTCGACCGCAAGTTTGTTGTGTACGGCGAAACCAACGCTACGGCGGCTGAAAATCGCGTTGCCCAGTGGCGCGCCGCCTCCAATCATCAGAACGCATCTGGCCAGGGAGATGCCCCGCGATGAACCTGCGAAAGCCTCCAGCGTGGGCAGCCTTGGCCTTGTCGATCTCAACCTGGCCGGCAGCAGCGGGCACGGTGACATCTGCCACCCTGGTCGCCTCAACCCTGTCGCCTGACTGCCTGGAGTACAAGGTGGTCGGAATCTGCTACTGGCTGCTCTGCACCCCGTTTGGATGCAAGGTAAAGACGTCGACCAAGGTTCGTCACTTCGTTCCAGACGCCGTGGTCTCAAGCTACTCGAATACCGGTGAAAACCCGTGGGTTGAGGTCTCTTCGTTAAGCTCATCAACTTCGTACGCCCAGGATGGCGGTGACGGAACCACCAATCACAACAACGAAGATAGCCTGGCTAAATTCAAAAACGCTGACGTCATAGGCCACCCCGGAGGAGCAACATTCAGTAAGTTTGCCAGCGCCTCGGGCTATGCCTGCCAGGGTGCTGCCACGCCCTACATGCCCTACCTGCTGAGCACTTTGGATACTGTCGCCTGGCGTTACGGCGTTCCAGAATCTGTGTATCCAGAAGCACTGATACCCGGCCGTCGAGAGGTGGGTGGTCTGACGTCGGGGGACATGTGGGGAAGCGTCTACCCACGCAGTGGTTTTATCCATCAAGCCGACGATTACAAGGCGGCATCCGTGATCGCGCAGCGTGCAGGTGACGTGGTCACTCGCAGCGGTCAGGTTCATGTCTATCAACCGCTTCTGGCACAGCCGCAGCCAGGCTACTGGCCGGCAGGAGAATTGATCGAGACCGACGCCACCACCGGTAAGTGGCAAGAGCTCACGCCGACCCTCAGTCAAAGCTGCGCGGTATTTCCAAACTCCCAGCCCCGTGTGCAGGCAACCGATGGTGGTTACGCCTGGGCGTTATGGCGCCCGTATTCCTGCTGCAAGCGGGAAGGACAAACCTTTCTTGGCAGTACGGACTTTCAATGATGATCAAGAGGACTTCAACTATGCGCCGCGCTGCCTTTCTGACTATTGCATTCATGAGCACCCTGACAGCCCATAGTGCTCTCGCCGAAATCCCGGGAATCAATGCAAGCTCATCGGGCAGCGTGATCGGTGACGACGTGCTCTACAGCGTTGGAGGCGGCAACGCTGTGACGATGGGTACGGCGGGGAATATGGATAGCATCAGCATCGGCGGAGGTTGGAACAGCAACCTGGTCTGCGGAAACATGAGCATGAACAACACGCTCCAGAATCAGTTGAATGGAGCAACTTCCGGATTTCAGACGATCATGGGGTCGATGATCTCAAACGCTACCAGCGCCGTTTCATCACTACCAGGCCTGATTATCCAGCGGGCTAATCCGGCTTTGTACAACCTGCTCACCAACGGCATTCTGCAGGGTCGTCTTGACTTCGACCGCTCCAAAGGCACTTGCCGTGCCATTGCTGACAAGATGCTCGATGTCGCCGGAGGACAGATGGGCTGGAACAAGATCGCCGAGGGCCAGGCTATGAGTCAGGCGGTGAAAAACGGGAACACAGATGCTGTCTCAGCCGTTGCACAGGTCGAAAAGCAGGGAGGGAATGACGGTATTACGTGGCTCGGAGGGAATAAGGCCGGCGGATCTGGCCAGCAACCTATCAAGGTCGTAGGCGACGTTACCCGAGCGGGATACAACCTGCTGAACGGACGCGGCGCTGCCGATACATCGTCCATTAGTCCTTCGGCCTGCAACAACGGCATGGTGTGTTCCACCTGGTCCTCGCCTCAGGCAGCTACCACGTTCGCCAACCGGGTACTGGGAGAGCAACAACAACGCACTTGTGAGGATTGCACCAAAACAACCTCCACTGCCGGCGTTGGCCTCACACCTCTCATACAGGAATCCTACGACTCCAAGCTCAAGGCGCTGCAGGAATTGATCTCGGGCAGCAAGGCCCTCACTTCAGAAAACTTGACTGCAGCGAGCAGCGATTCTCTACCTGTGACCCGTGGAGTGGTCGAGGCACTCAGGACTGAGCATGACCAAGACATTCTCGCAAAACGTCTTGCTTCAGAGGTAGCGTTATCTGAGGTTCTCGGCAAAGCGCTACTGCTTCAGCGCACTATGTTCACCGGCAGCAAAGAACCGAACATTGCCGCCAACGATGTGGCCCTGCAGGCGGTCAGTCAGCAGAACAGCAGCCTGCAACAGGAAATTGACAACCTCAAGACCGAGCTGGATATGCGTCGCAGCTTGGCCAGCAACTCACCGACAGCCATCCTACAGAGGGCTCAGAGCCGGAAGGACAGCTCCAAAGGCATCTTTCAAGGAGATCCAACGCCCGACCGCCTCGATCAGCTGCAGAACCCTGCGAAAGGTAACTGATCATGAGTTCATTGCCGGTTGCCAAGGAATGGCTACGTAGGGGCGCAAAGGCGCTTGTGTCGTTCACCTGGCCGGTCTTGCTGACCATTGTTCTGACTGTGATTTTCATGACAGCCATCGTACATTTCTTTGGAGATGTTGAGCAGTTCAGGGAATGGCAAAAAGCACACTACAACTACATGCTGGCCTGGCGGCTGTCGCTTTATGCAGCGATAGGGCTCGGCTGGTACAGGCTAAGGCGCACCCTTAAACAGCGAGCATCAGACAAAAATCTATTCCCCTCGGGGCTTCGTCGCTGCGAGGTCATGGCCATCTTCGTCATTCTCCTTTTCGAGCTTCGGCGCGCCGCCACTGTAGCGGGAGTTAGCCTGCCATGATCTTGCACACGAATGACTACCTTGAGTATTACCTGACGTTGGTCGGATGGCTCATAAACGGCGGCATCTGGAACATGATCGAGGACAGCGGGCTCTTCGCAGCCCCCTTTGCCGCCATTGTCATCAGCGAATGGCTCAGAGCCCGCGGTGAGGGAGCTGATGAGGGCAACAAGGGCGTCCTCTCGTTGGCCCGAGTAGAAAACCGGTTCTACACGGCAATCCTAGTCATCATCCTGGCTTGCATGCCTCTGGTAAACGTCAGCATTGATACCATCCAGTTCGACCGAAGCCGCTCAGAGCAATGCCAATACTCAATACCCAATCCAACTGATACAGGCTGGGAAACATCCTTCAGTACGCTGAACGGTAAAAGCGCCACAGTGCCCGTCTGGTGGCTGTTTGTGCATGCGATGTCCAAGGCAGCAACTGCGGCCTCAGTCGCAGCTATTCCCTGTGGAGTGGACTTGCAACAGGTCCGGATGGACGTCAACAAGGCCCGCATCAACGATCCGCTGCTTGCCCAGGAGGTCGCTGACTTCACGAACGATTGCTACGCACGTGCGCGCGCAAAGCTGTTCATGACCCAGCCTACCCTCAGCAATGATCAACTCAACGACGTCAACTGGATCGGTTCGCACTTCTTCCTGCAAACATCCGGCTATTACAGCGATGGTTTCTCTGGGTTCAGGTCGCACACTCCCCGAACCAAATGGCCCTATGACGCAACCCGGGACGCGGGCCTGCCACAAACCACTGGTGGTGGTGGGTTTCCTACATGCACTCAATGGTGGTCGGATGGAACCGTCGGGCTCAGAGCCAGGCTGCTGGAACAAGTCAGTCCAGATCTGCTGAGCAAGCTTGCTCAGTGGGCAAAATTCATTACCCAGACCGAAGTGAGCGACTCGGTCATCCGGGATCTGGTCTCTCCGAGGAAGCAGCAACTGACCCAGGGTCAGGTTTATTCAGACTATGGCGGTCAAGTCGGTGGCTCTGTGCTAAATGACTTTACACGCCTTGCAGCTACAGCTGGTCAGGCAGCAGGATCTCTTGTGATGTATCCAGCCATGGACAGTGTAAGGCAAGCAGCGCCCATGGTGATGGCCTTCCTAAAGATGGCTCTCATCATTTGCATTCCGTTTGTACTGGTGATCGGGGCGTTCGACTTGAAAGTCGTGATGACGGTGACTTTCGCAGCATTTGCCTTGATTTTCGTGGACTTCTGGTTCCAGCTGGCACGATGGGTAGACAGTACGATTCTCGATGCACTCTACGGCAACGGGATCGGCAGCAACGTTCCTCACACCAATTTTGACCCAGTGTTTGGGGCCAGCAATGCCCAAGGAGACTTACTGCTGGACTTCGTAATGGGTGCGATGTTCCTGGTACTTCCAAGCTTTTGGGTAGTTGCCTTGGGTTGGACCGGAATGAAGCTTGGTTCACTCATGAACGGGCTAAGCGAGGGAACAAAGTCGGCCCAAGCGGCAGGGGGAAAAGGGGCTGGAGAAATTATAAATCAGATAAAAAAATAATAGACTGGAATAGAGAAAGACCAGCAAATGCCGGTCTTTTTTTATTTGTATCCACTATCAGAATCAAACCACCCCTTGGTCTGTCCGAAGACATTGGACTCCATCCCATAGGGTAGTTCTTCTTCCTTAAGAGAATGGCTCAAACCATCGCCTGTGGCTGATGTATTCATCACCCCGGCTACAATTGCGAGTATCGCGATCACTCCCAAAACGTAAAGTAATCCCCAGGCGGCAAAAAAAGCCAATAAACCGATCATCACCAACCGGACAGCCCACTTGACAGGGCTCACAATCAATTTAGAAATACCGGCACGACTCAGCGATGACCACAATGCTTTTTCCAGACGTAACACTCCAGCCACGCCACGTCCCAGGCTTTGCCCGATCCGCATTGCAGTCCCGTCATCTCTCTTAGCGTTTGTGCTCATAGCCACCTCGTGACTCACTCAAATATGTCGTTCTGACATCAGTTATAGACCTAAACCTTCTTATATTCAACCTACCTTCCCTTAGAAATCAACCTTCTGACGAATAGCTGGCCAACTGATTCAGACCGTTTAGCCGTTAAGTTCGACAGTGTCTTCGAATGAAATACTGTCCCAGTAATCCAAGTGCATCCGCGCCTTGATCCTTACCCTTACAGAGCTACTAAAGACTCCCCCCCCCCACAACTGATCGAGCCTGGTTGTATAACTCTGACTCATCAGCTCGCAACGCGTAGCCCATTCTCGATCGGCAGGAACACTCCCGGCTCGTAAAGTCTCTCTACCCCAGCGTGTATTGATCTCATCCAGCACTCCCATCACCTTTTTCTCGTGACGGCTGGCCAGCACGTCACTTACGGCTCCACCCGCGACCATCTCCTGAATACCTTGAGGCATGATTAAGCGAGTTTCCGGATCTGTTCGGTAAACTTACTGACCTGCTCGGGTGACAGGCAGTTCAAGTCATCGAAGGTTTTCAGATGGTGGATCATCGCGTCGTGACTGCCCGGTTCACCGGCGACCATGCGGCGGCAAGTCTTTTCCAGAATGAGCCTGGCCAGTTCCGGGCAATCGGTGCGCGAGGCGTCAAACGCCAAGGCGATCGACATCGCCAGCTCGCCCAATTCAGGGAGGGCGCGTTGCAGGGCTCTCAAGGCATTCAGTTGCCGGGCAGTAATGGGTAACGACACAAGGACCTCCTGGCGCTGCGTGATGCTCCAAACCGTGAGCGTCGGTAATGGTAGTCCAGACAGCCGGGGGCTGGTGTTCAGCAGACGCAAAAAAGCCCGCCAGAGCGGGCCTTTCTGTGGGGGGCGATTAAACATAGGGCGCGTTCTTTCAACCGGAGTGCTCATCGCCTCTCCTCGACGCTAAGCGCCGGTCGGCGCTGCACTTTGTAACTGCTTAATCACCACGGCGACCGTTACGCACCAAGTAAGTGAGATAGGGAGTGATTTTTTCCATCATCAGTGCTGTGAATTCCTTAGCGCGTTCGGGCGGTATGTTTTCCCCTTCTGCGATCCCCAAACTCAGGGCTGCGTGAGCAAAGCCTTCGCTGACAACCCCTTCAAATGTTCGCTTTTTACTTCTCTAAATCACCAACGGCATAACCAAGTCCGCAGCGGCTTTGTGAACAACTGGATCATGCCCGTAACCGTCTATGATCTTGCAAAAATCCGCATCTGAAATGCCGTTATCTACGGCAACGTCGACTCCTGTTCCGTTACCGGGTTGATCGCATGTGTGCTATCAACCATCGGGCCTTCGTAATCGTCATTGATCAGAACCAGCACGCGAAACATTCCAAAGTATTCGATGTAGGACCACAGTCTTTTTTTCTCTAAATCACTCTTCACAGCAACGCAATGGAACATAGTGGTTCTGTCCCGGTTGATCACCAGATCACTCAGGTAAGCGTGCCCGTAAGGCGGCTCAGCTTCATTATTCAGCAGGAAATCGAGCGCCCGACCAAACTCTCTGATTTTCACTCCGCAATAGGAAGCATATGCCAGCGCGGTCTTAACCAGCGAGCGCCCACACTCCATGCCACCGAGACTCAATTCCACCTCAAGTGGGCTTTCAAGATAGGCAGTCTGCATCTTTAACTCAGAAAGGGCCTGCTCTAGGTCGAATGAAGTATGCTTTTTAGCAACTCCTTTGAGCCTCTTCGTCGCCTCCTGGATTGATGCCGCGACCATGTGGATCTTTTTACTGCCATCGACTAGCTCTTCTGAGTAACTCGATTTGGGGTAAAAGGATCCGTTTGATGCGAGCATGTATTGACGACCGTCCACAGTATTCACCAGCTGTCCCGGCGGTTCACCGCGCTCTCTGCTGATGCCGAACGACAGCGAAAACCAGTTGAGCTGTTTGGCGAGAGCTGCATCCCAGCTTTTGCCCTTCGTGTTATTGCACTCGTCACAAATGAAACCAGCGGTTTTTAGACGCCCGCCTATAGCGTTTGGAATGATGTGCTCTTTGGACCGCGACCGTCCTATCAAAGGCACACCGCATAAGGCGCAAACGCTATATGAATTTGCCTTGCTCATAACCCAGAATTCCTGCGAGATAGTCCTGAAAAATGATGCCTAGGCACTCACTTAGTTAAGAAAGAACCGGATCCAGAAAATGTCAGCCGCGTCTGGACGAGTTCCCACGAAGTGTCGTTGACTTCAAGCCGATGGACCGGGCAGTCGAGATCCTGCAGGTAAAGAAGGTCGCCGACATTGCTGGTGAAAACATTTTTTGCACCTAAGTAAACCCCAACCATGGGGACTTCTTGCCTGTATAGATGCAGCCCAATCGGCAGGTTACCGCCTGATTCATATGAACGAAGAGGGTCGGCTTGGAAGACGTGAGTTTCTTCGAAAAGGCTGTCCACGACTTTTACGACGCGCACTTCCTCCTCGTAGACCCAACTGGCGTGCTTCGTCAGGAACAGACGACGTGCCAAGGCTTGCTGTTCGTAGGTCTGGGCAGCCGCCCCCCAAAACCTTGTTGGTAGACCTGGAGTAGTGCGCCCATTGTCTCCGGGGTCATTTTGAAAGGGGATTTTGTATGCGTATAAATTACATCGCCAGTGTCCGCAGGGATGAGGTTGTATTCCTGCGAATTCAAGAAATCGTCGCTTACGTCATAGGCAATAACCACGCCGGTATGCTCTCTGCCGTAGTGAGCCCACATCAGGGGATTGAACGGGCTACGGGTTAGGCTAAGAATGCCGATCTGCTTCTTCAATCGCTCAATCTGTTGCCGAAGGGTGACCATCTTCGACATCGACCCGTCGCCGTTTGATAAAGCAGTGAGTTCAAACGGATCATTGAAATTCGAAGGTGTGCGGAATCCCAACCTTCGGCTTTTCAAAGCCGCCCGGCCACCGTCTGCGTCGTAATACTTGTAAAGAATCAAGTAATTACCTCCTTGTGATTAGCGAACGAGATTTTACTACTCGCGTACTTTGCGCAGAATTTCAGGCGAACATCCATTCCATTTTTCAACAGAATCGGAGGAATGCGTCCTCAGCATAGACCTGAGCTACGTCACCCGCCCTATATTGACCACGTAATAGCAGCTATGAGCCTCACGTACGACGTGGTTTTTAGGGCGTTGGCACGTAATAAGAATACCTGTAAGTCATTGATATTTAAATTAAAAGCTTCTTCCTTGTAATCAGTAGATTTGGGCGTGAGGGGGGGTACTGTTAATACGATTGTAACCTTAGGACTTCCATATGAAAAACAGGCTCATCTGACCAAGCTGTTCGCTTTGACGTATGGACAAGCTTCGAGCTTGACAACGTAGACCGGGTGACAAGGCCCCCACTGCAGGATGTATCGCTCGCTTTTCAGCTAGTAGGCGTGAGCTGAGAAATTTTGACTCACCGTGCTGCGGCCGCGAGTCGATCGGAACACTCCTAATGAAACAGATACTTGAACACTGCTTCCCGTGTATCTCGCACACTGATGACATCGGTAATCAAGCCCTTGTCTTTGAGCAGTAGCGGCGATCTGATCTCCTCATCCAATGCGGACACCACAGCTCTCTGCGCATCGGTCATGCTTGAGGACTGGATGATTTTTTCCATAGTAAGGGTACTGAAAACGCCTATATTGGCGTCAGGATAGGCCAGCACGGCGACAGGTTCAAAGCCTGGCCCGCTCATGGCATAAACACCACCGGTGTACGCCTTCCGAGCAACCAATAATAGTTTTTTTACCTTGCATCGGCGATGTGCTCTGAATAAATCTGCCACAGCGGCAAAAATCCCCTCACGTTCAGCCTCTTCCCCAATCATGATCCCAGGAATATCTGCGATAAACAAAATGGGAAAGCTCATTTTCCCAGCCAGGTCAATTACATGAATCATTTTACGGGCGGTCCTTTTATAGATGACGCCGCCACCATGCGCGGAGTTGTTGGCAACCACGGCAAAAACCTGCCCTTGCAGGCTGGCCAGCCCGACTAAAACCTCAGGCGCATGAGAGGCACCGATTTCGATCAGGCTGTCGCTATCGACAAATGAACGTACCAGATGCTGCACGTCAAAAGGAATATTATGAGACGGGGGCAGCAGGCGGTTGAAATCCACTTCAAGCGGGGTTGAAAACTCACCGTACGGCGAGCTTTTTCCAGCCATCACGTATAAGAGCAGTCTTCTCAGCTCGGCGAATAGCTCAGCCTCGTCGTCAAAAACCAGGTGCACGGACCCGGACGCAGTACTGTGGATATCGGACCCGCCGAGGGAATAAAGATCGGTCTGTTGAGCGAGCATCGCCTTGACCATGTCAGGTCGTCCCATGCACAGAGCTCCTCGACGAGTCATCAGCACCAGATCGGCGAGCATCAGAGGTAACGCCAAAGGCCCTGATGTCGGCCCTAAAATTACCGACATCAGCAAATTGAGTTTTGCCAACTCTGCCAGCGATGCGCTGACGCTGCCCATCCCGGACGAGGACAGAAGCAAACTCGACATATCTGAAGAAAAAACTCTAGCTGTATCAAAGCCGTCAGTATCACTATTGCTCCCGATTTTATCTTGAATATAGATGAGCGGGGCTTCAGCAGCACGTGCCAAACCTACAGTTTTTATAATTTGCTGAGCCGTACTCCATTGCCGATTGCTTTGAAACTCGCAGTCACGACCGCGACTCATCGCAACATAGGTTTTGATTGAGTGGATTGTTCCTGCCCCGCAGATGAAATGGGTGTTCTGACTCTCGAGGTCCTCCTTGAAACTGCCTGGATCAAACAACATAGAGACGCGTCTTTCGGAAACGCTCATCGAAACTCCTGACGTCGGTTTGCGTAGATAAACGCCGACACCGCGACACCCCGTCAACAAGCGTCGGCAACTGAAACCTCAACCCTTTAACACTTTCTCTATAAGACTCACGTTGCTCAGTAAAAAAGCATCTCGCGCTCTGGGCGCGTCAAAGCTCAACCCTACCGGCAACCGCCCCTCAGGCCCGACCGGAATTGTTATAGAGGGAAGCATCGCATTGCTGGCCAGGTCGGTATTGCGAATGGCCTGACTGAAAAACTCTGGTCGATCAGCATGATCCAGATGAGGAACCTGGCAGGGTACAGTGGGATACCCCAGGAGCTCGATATGATGACGAGCAAATAGATCATCCATTTTTCTTTTCAACTGCTCACCATTTTGCAGCGCACTCAAATAGTGAGCCGGTTTTATTGCGCCCTCTACAAGATGATGATTTATAATGCCTTTTACGTTGGCATCATCAACCTGTGCAAAAATATGAGGGATACCGT
Organism: Pseudomonas syringae KCTC 12500; assembly: GCF_000507185.2. Taxonomy (NCBI): domain Bacteria; kingdom Pseudomonadati; phylum Pseudomonadota; class Gammaproteobacteria; order Pseudomonadales; family Pseudomonadaceae; genus Pseudomonas; species Pseudomonas syringae. Next base: position 3,275,772 of record NZ_AYTM02000002.1, on the reverse strand, counting down.
GCTTCCATCCCAAGGAGAGCAATGACTGAGCAAGGTCGGCAAAGAATTCGTAAAGCGGAACGGTGAATGTGAGAGTCTGGTTCAGTTCGATAATATCGGCATCATCGATTTCAATAAACTCGAACCCTGTCTTGCGCAGCAGGCTGAGTGCATTAACGCATGCCCTCTCCACCTCGCAATCCAGATCAGACCACATGGAGACCGGTAGGCCGATTCGACAGGGCCCCGTCCTGCTCAGAGGAAAAGACTGCTGCTTGCCTGACAACAGCCCATACACAAATTCGGCGTCGCCTGCTGTTCGTGTCAGTAACCCAACGCAATCCTTTGTATGAGAAACAGGGATAATGCCTGCCGTTGACCAGCGTCCAGTAGTGGGTCTGAAGCCCGTAATGCCGCAAAAAGCCGCCGGTATTCTTATCGAGCCCCCCGTATCGGTCCCCACCGACAGCGGAACGATTCCACTTGCCACTGCGGCGGCACTTCCACCACTACTGCCCCCGGCACAATACCCGGGGGCAACGGGGTTTCCCACGGCTCCCCAATGAGGATTGATGGATGTCACCCCGAAACTAAGTTCGTGCATATTGTTCTTGCCAGCAACCACAGCCCCGAGGGCTTTGAGTTGACTGACAATCGCAGCATCCTGATCAGCTACGAAACCGGACATTCCTCGGGTCCCTGCCGTCAACGGCAGACCGCTAACACAGATATTATCCTTGAAGGAAACCGGCACTCCCCAGAGTGCAGTCCCTTTCCATGCATGATCAGCCTCTCCAAACTGGCTGGCCGCATCACCCTCGCGTATGAAACAGTTCAAATGGACTAAACGCGCCTCCGTGTCGAGCGCGCGTCCGCGCACCGCTGCAGTGGCAATATCGCCATCAGCCAATGCGCGGCACAGCGATTCAAGTTTGATTATTTCGCGCATGCCCTTCCCTCCTGTATTAGCGCTGCTCTCCGGACTGTTAATACCTATAGGAGGCGGTGATACAGTCCAGCGGGTTGCCTTTTGACAATTGCCCTCCGGTGCTACGCACCACTGCGCACGCACTATTTAATGCTGTCTGGACAGCACCTTCGATCCACCCTCCGGCAAAAGAGCAACTGCAGCCAGCCAGATAGAGACCCGTGTCTTTATCGGGACTGTTCGCTGTCATCGGTTGAAAGAACAATCGATGCGAGTAAATATCCTCGCCGGGGTAATTGAGTTTGAAAGCGCCTGCAGAATGGGGATCGGTGAGCCAGTCATGGTGCAATACATACCGCTCATAATCCCCCTCAACAGGCAGGAGATGACTGGCGAATGTCGGGTGTATCGCAGCAAGGTCGTCAACCAGCACCTGACAACGCGTTTTCTTGTCAGACATCGCCAGCATTTTTTGAGCGTCGTCCTCCCATGTGTAACTGAGCAGAACCACGCCATGACCAGAAGGTTCATCGGGCTGATAATCCAGACAATAGACGCCGCGCACCAAACCGTCCGACTGGATTGTGGTCGGAAGTTTGTTTTTTATCCAGAATTTGGTAGAGGTGAGAATGAAAAGCTTCGATGATCCTGTCAGGTGGGTTTCCCGGACAGCACGAGCGACATCACGAGTCAGAAAGCTCTCGCTGTCCGTGAGGCAGTGAATCATTTGCATGGCCCGATTACTGCTGGTGACAATCACTCGATCAAATACGCGCTGTTCTCCTGCTGCCGTCTGGATGATGATTTTTTCAGCGTCTCTGGAAATGCGACCTACCCGGCTAAAACAAACGCGGTCCCTTAATGTTTTGCCGTCAAACACCTCATCAGCGAGTCTCGTGGCCAGACTGGATATCCCGTCCGGAATCAGTCGCTGATCACTTTGGTATCCATTGATGACCATCCGGAGTATTTCCGTGAAGCCAGCCTGAAAGACTGGCAGAAAACCACCCGAGCCTATGCCAAGCGAGCCAAATAGCTCAAAGTCTTCAGGGCGAGCCCATTGGTCGCCGCCTGGCGGATGGGGGCCGGTAAAAATACAGACAATCGCGTTATAGAATGAACAATCTCGGAATACATTGAGCCATCCCTGCCATGCGATCGCTGCCTCTTCCAAGCGACCCGACTTCAGCATGGCGGCAATGTCCAGCGGGGCAACTAACGAACCGCCTTCAAGGAGATAACCATCGCGCAATAAAGACTGCCACCCCTCATAAACTCGCCTGAATAATGCGGGCGGCTTTTTGCCCGCTGGCCAGTAATAGCGTTTGCCACGGTAATGCAGTTCTGTGTCCACCACACCAGGATCCGGAAAGGTGGTCGACGTCGAAATACCAAACTTTTTCAGGTAGTGGAAAAGGCCAGTTGCACTGGGAGGAAAGCGCATCGCACCCATTTCTGCAATGTAACGTGGACGAGTCTGAACGAAAACTTGAGACCATACCCGTCCCCCGATTCGATCACGCGATTCATATAAGACAACGTCCTTGACTCCCGCACGTAATAGTTCAGTTGCAGCGACCAGCCCACTGATGCCGGCACCGACTATCGCTACCCGAGGGGTGGGCGTTCCGGCTGAATAGCTGCCTATGCCTCCCGTCATTTCACATTTTTTCAGAAAGGGACCGTAGTCGTACAAAATATCAATACTGGGTGAATTAAAATGGTCATCCATAACGTGACGCTATCCTCTTCAACCTGACGTGCTGCCCGGTTACGATTTTTAAAATAAAGCTGAAACGGCACCTTTGCACAACAGTCGCCAAAATCCAAAATACCTGAACCAATCCGTTCAAACCATATTAGTACGTCAAGATTAATAAGCATTAACGACCGCGCTGGTCGACCACGCAGTGGCGTGCGTGCAGCGACTTTTTTCGACCCGACTGAATTCCTTAACGCTCCTGCAGGCATCAAAGAGGAGCCGCTTTAAAAACGAGACAACATAATCATATGCCGAGCATCCAATCTTTATATGGGACTGTGGAGAGTGCGCCTTTCTAGACTGGCGATCACGTTCGCCAAAGGCCGCCTGCAAAGCTCGCATCCCAATCAGCAATGCGCTTATTCCATAAATAATACTAATGCCTTTGCTGCCGAGTTCGCGACATCATCAGTCGAGCTGAGCAAAAGCTTACGTTGGGGAGGTTAGAGACCCCACAGCGCAGCGAACTTTCCGCCTGTAAAAAAGTATATACCCAGCAGAGAACGGCAATGAGCATGGCTTTAGCAAACATTAAAATACAACGGCATCGATCATGCCGTAGCGAAATCCCGCCTAGTCGTCAGAGCTAAAAACCTGCATCCATCGGATCCAATATTAGATTTGAATAAAAACTATCCTCTCAAAAGCGACTAGTCAAGCTTTTTGAGCGAAGACAGCTTTTCCTTATACCACCAAAGCGAACGGATGATATCAATTAGACAGCCGACTTAGTGATTGATGGATGTACGATGTCAGTTCAATGGAACTATTATATGTCAACCAGCATACTAAAATTCCGCTAGCGAATGCCTGAAAACGTGTCACTTTGCGTCTAAAAAAAACTGCCCTATCTAAATCTCGATTCGAAGATTTTGACGAAAGTAAGCGTCGTAACTCTAGTGATCCAAGTGCATCCGCGCCTTGATACTTACAGAACGCTTACAGACTTTTCACCTGCCACAACTGATCGAGCCTGGTTGTATACTCTGACTCATCAACTCGCGACGCATCGCCCATTCTGGATCGGCAGGAACACTCCCAGCTCGTAAAGTCCCTCTGCCCCAGCGTGTATTGATCTCGTCCAGGACTCCCATCACCTTCTCTGAAGATGCCGGCTGCGAAACAGCGAACATGTCATCCGTAAATTCGCCAGGCTGTCTCAGATCCAGCAACAGAACCTCAGCTTTGCTGTACTTGAACCCCGGTCGAAACAAACGATTCACTGCCTCAGTCGCCGCCCTGGTCATCAAGCGCACGTCGTTGGTGGGGTATGGCAACTCAACCAAAGCGCCGTTGGCGTACTTGGCTTCTTCCAGATTGAACATGCCGGTACGGATGCTGACGCGGATCTTCTTGCACAGCGAGTTTTGAGAACGGAGCTTCTCGGCCGCACGCTGAGTGTAGGTGGCCACCGCCTCTTTGATAGGCTGAATGGTGGTTAGCCGTTTTCCGAACATTCGGCTGCAACAGATCTCCTGCTTGGGTGGTGCAGCTTCGCCTAGCTCCAGGCACGAAGTACCTGCCAGCTCACGTGCGGTCTTTTCAATGACCACGCTGAACCGGTCGCGCAGAGTACGCGGGTCGGCGGTTGCAAGGTCCATTGCGGTGCGGATGTTCATAGCCTCCAGGTGGGCATTCATCTTCTTCCCTACCCCCCAGACCTCTGAGACCGCCGTATTACGCAGTACCCAGTTGCGGTTATGCAGGTCGCAAATGTCTACAACACCGCCTGTATGGGAAAGCAGTCGCTTAGCAGTGTGATTTGCCAGCTTGGCGAGCGTTTTCGTAGGACCGATACCCACACCCACAGGAATACCTGTGCATTTAAGAATGTTCGCCCGGATGCGTCGACCGAACGCTGTGAGATCGCCAGGCACGCCGGTGAGGTCTGCAAACGCCTCATCGATGCTGTAGACCTCGGAGGCTGGCACCATCGACTCGATGATCGACATGACACGCTCGCTCATGTCGCCATTTATGTGGAATGGAAAATCAACCCAAGGTCAGGCGAGACAGTGAAACTTGGTACGCGGCATCATGCTTTGGCGTCTTGCGACCGCGCCCCAGAGACTTGCTGACTACTGCCATTAAGAGCGGCAAGTCAAGCATGTGCTGCGCTGGCCCTACATACAGCCCTTGTAGCTCTCTGAAGCGAGCCCGTTGAGGCTGGAACTATTTTCCACGTTAAGCCACTCAACCTCTCCATGATCACTGGAGCCCCCCCATGCCTCGCATTAACCCAACTAGCTTTACTGGAATCTATATTGAAACGACAGGCAATCCGAATCGAAGTGACTACTACAAGGAGACCACATCTGCGCTGGATGAGCTGAATAGAGGACACGCCGGTCGGACGGTAATTCGCAATATTGAGGCCGCCTGTGAAATGGATCCGCAGAAGCGGGTGGTCATCTCCAAGACAGATCAGGGCTCGGAAGCCAACATGCCAGGGCACTGGACTGGCTGCGCGCGGCCGACTCGCGACCCTTTTGTACCCTTTGTAGCCGGGAGAGGCGAGTCTGTCGCGGTACGATATAACTCTAGGTTTGGTAGACGGTTCGATGACCAGTCTATCAATGGGCAACCTGACCCAAGCCTTGCTTACGTCTTTCTCGGTCATGAACTTATTCATGCATCCAGAACGTTACAAGGTACTCAATACCGAGTGAGTCGAGGCCGACCGGATGTCGACGAAGATAGCGGAGCGGCGGAGGAAGAACTCCGAACGGTTGGCATCGGGCAGTACGAAGACGAATATCCGTCAGAAAACGCAATACGTCGCGAGCATGGATTGGCGCCTCGCACAAGTTATTCAGGGAATACAGGAACAAATCTTCGTGAGCCGCCTGAACGGAACTCGCAATATACGGAGGCACGGCTCAGATCGCTCAACGCCAGACGCTGGTCAGATATGTAATCCAGCTGATGGAGTACCGGGCGCTTTGTAGCTGACGTTGATGGGTACGGGGAGCCATGGAACAAGAAGTGCGCATAGGTGCAGTAGGCTTAGCGCACGATGTTCCCGAATTCTGTGGGCGCTCCCCTCCTATCTTTGCTGCCTGGAGGTTCTGGCTGCCGCCAGGCAGCTTCATGATCGGCAGCAATTGCCCGCGCACCACCCACGGATCAGCACAAGCAGCATCAGCCCTTGCGCCGCATTCTTACCTCTCGTCCCCGCATGGTCGGATGCTGGCGAAGTTTCTCTACGGCATTGCGGAGTTCGAACATGATCTGATCAGCGAGCGAGTCAAATCAGGTCTCGCGGCTGCTCGTGCTCGAGGACGTAAGCTAGGGCGCCAAGTGGGAGTACGTCCAAAATCCGAAAAGCTTTACCCAAAAGTCATGGAAGCAATTGAAGCAGGCCGCAGCTACAGATGGATCGCCCGAGTTCTTGGTATCAGCAAAAACACCGTCACTGAAATTGTGCGTCGGCATCGCGAAACGGCTTAGGGTGTCATTTCGCTCCCAGCCGCCCCCCCTATTTTGTCCGTTTTCTCTCTCACCCCCAAGTATCTGAGGACCTGAGGGGGGGAAGTGCGCCTGACATTAACTAAACAGGGGAGCCTACAGAATTCGGAAAAAATCGTACGATAAGCTGACTTTGCTCGAGTGCGCTTCCTTTTCCGGTGCCTCCTATTGCCCAGAATTACTAGTAGTCAGATTTAATGGGGGTCTGTGCCGTAATCGCCGGAAACTCCATCGGAAAACGTCAACAGAGCGGTTTCCGGCTAATTTTGCTATCCGACACGGTATTACGTGTATGTTTTGGCTGCTCAATGAGGCCGTCTTCGGCTTGTTAAAATCCCGTTTCTGAGGCGACCGACGACAGTGGGAAGGTGCGTCCACACCTGAGTCTCACGGTGAAATGACCTGCATTAATGCAGGTTTTATAGGGATTTCGACGTTTGAAAAAATTTGGCGTTGGCCCACGTTTGCAAGGAACTGAATCCATCCCAGATGCCACACAATACGGTCATTTTAATGAAAACTTGGTGTTTGCATAACTTCATCGTTAGCGGTTGACAACCTTTAAAAGCGGCAGTGAGCCAACGCCAATCCGAGAGCTTAACGCTGACGTTGAATGCAGATCCACTATCTTGTACGGAGAACTGAGCTATGGGATGTTTCAACGTTACGGGTGCCAGTGGCAGAGCGAACAACTATGTTGTCGAGCACCACGAAGATCGGAGTTCGATAGGGCAGGAAAGCCCCAGGCAAGAGATTGCCGATAGTCCGCTGAGTCGATCTGGCCGCTCCTCCAACAGAACCTCTCCCCGCGTATCGCTGGACAGGCTCAGGGCTTTCAATCCCCCAGGCGGCGCGTCAGTTGGCGCTTTGAGAAATTGGTTCTGGCAGGGACAGGCTGTTCAACATCTGCAACAGCTCGAAGCGGAGCTCGACAACGGTTCGAGCATTCGCGAGCTGTTGGACGGCCCTGGATTTGGCGCCTTTCTGACCCATGTGATCGACGATATCGCCTCGATTTCAAACGCGGAAAACCTGTCGCCGATCAAGACCGCAGAGGCGCTCAGGCAAGCTATTAGCACCGGGCGCGGGGCGAACAATATGGATATACGTTTGAAAAACGTTCTGCAATTCGGACTTTATGCGGTCAGGGAAAAACTGCAAGGGGAAGCCGAGCTCGCCGGCTCGATGCGCACACATCCGGCTTTTCAGTCTTTCCCGGTAGCCCACACCTGGAAATTTTGCATTGAGCAAGAGCGTTGGAATGATCACGGTGCGGCATCCGGCATGCGATTTGACAACGAGCCCGGCTACATGGGTGGTATGTCGCGCGGCTTAAAATTCGTCATCGACTCGGAAGCCGGTTCCTCGTCCCGGAAAAAAGGCGAAATCGATGCTACTTGGTTGGAGAATTTGCACGACATCGCTGTCAATGGCGTGTTCCAGCGCAGCGTCATGCATAGTTGGCAGTCCGGCGTCGATGCCGACGAAGCCGTGAATGCAGTCGCCGCTCTTACCGCGCCTGGCAGCGATATCAGCGATAAGATCAGGAGCGCAGCGTCGGCAATCGACTATTTGCCGCATCACCTAACGCCATTGGCGGGTGGGTATCGACAAGACCGGATGGTCCAGTTCCCCCTGGTTCACCCCAAGAATCTGACTCCGGCCGGGCTCGGCGACCTGCAAAAGTTCCAGTCCCGATTCGCCGGGTGGGCTGAGTTTCGAAGCATCGATAATCGTCCGATCGACTGGGATGAGGTAGAGCGCGGCAACGCCGGGGTTACTTGGGCGTGCCCGGGAAAAAGCCGCAAAGAGGTTACGAAGCTGGTGCAAAATGTGCTCCGAACGCATTATCACGAGATAAAAAGGACTACCAACGCAGAGGCCGCACTGCATGTGGTGGCACGAACGTGCGCGACCCTGGAGCGCGCGCACGTGTTCATGGATGGCAACGCACGAACTTTCGGTTGCCTGCTCCTCAACAAACTGTTGCTTTCCGCAGGTTTATCACCATCCATGGCCCCTGATGCCAACGAATTCGACGGCTACTCGAACGAAGAACTGGTGGCGCGGATTCAGGAAGGACAGGATATGTTCCGGGCACATTGCCAAGCCTAGCGATCGTCCGCGCATCGCCAATGATCGCTTTTTGATGTATATACATTTTAAAATTCTTATGCATCAAGCTGAGGCTATAAAAGAGGCGTTATGCCCGATCGTGGGAAGCGGCTTGCTAGCGGAGTTACCTGTCTTCGCGGGTGTGCCACAGGCGCAGCAGCTATGACCAGAACCCGGAACGCCAGCTGGAGCATGCTGAGGTGAATAAGCTGTTCACCGACAAGGCCTCTGGCAAAGACACCCAGCGTCCGCAACTGGAGGCCTTGCTCGGCTTCGTCCGCGAGGGTGACACCGTTGTCGTGCATAGCATGGATCGCCTGGCCCGCAATCTGGATGACCTGCGCCGCCTGGTGCAAAAGCTGACCAAGCGCGGCGTGCGTATCGAGTTTTTGAAGGAAGGCTTGGTTTTCACCGGTGAAGATTCGCCGATGGCCAACCTGATGCTGTCGGTCATGGGAGCCTTTGCCGAGTTCGAGCGAGCGCTCATTCGCGAGCGGCAACGCGAGGGCATCGCCCTGGCCAAGCAGCGCGGCGCTTACAGAGGCCGCAAGAAAGCCCTATCTGATGAACAGACCGTCATGCTGCCGGTGAGCCGAAGGCCCAGTTGGCCCGTGAGTTCGGTATAAGTAGGGAAACCCTCTACCAGTACCTACGCACGGATGACTGACACATGCCTCGTCGCTCGATCCTTTCGGCCAGTGAACGCGACACCTTGCTTGCACTGCCGGACATTCAGGACGATCTGATCCGCTACTACACCTTCAACGAGTCCGACCTGTCGCTGATCCGTCAGCGACGAGGTGATGCCAATCGCCTCGGGTTTGCGATTCAGCTTTGCCTGCTGCGCTACCCCGGATACGCACTGGCCAGCGACAGCGTGTTGCCCGATCCGGTCATTGAGTGGGTGGCCCGACAGGTTCAGGTAGCTCCTGACAGTTGGGCAAAGTACGGTGAGCGCGATGTCATCCGCCGTGAACATGCCCAGGAGCTGCGCACCTACCTTGGCTTACTGCCGTTCGGGCTGTCGGACTTTCGTGCACTGGTACAAGAGTTGACCCACCTGGCCCAGCAGACCGACAAAAGCCTGTTACTCGCCGGGCAGGCCCTGGAGAGTCTGCGTCAACAACGGAGAATCTTGCCCTCCCTGACGGTGATTGATCGTGCCTGCTCCGAAGCCGTAGCGAGAGCTAACCGAAGGGTTTACCGCACCTTGATTGAGCCGCTGACTCAGTCGCATCGCAACAAGCTCGACGAATTGTTGACCCTCAAGGCGGGCAGCAATAGCACCTGGTTGACCTGGCTGCGGCAGTCACCATTGAAAGCGAATTCACGGCACATGATGGAGCACATCGAGCGGCTAAAGATTTTCCAACTGGTGGCCCTGCCCGAAGGGCTCGACCGGCAGATCCACCAGAATCGCTTGCTCAAGCTTGCCCGTGAAGGTGGACAAATGACGCCGCAGGATCTGGGCAAGTTCGAAAATGAACGGCGCTACGCCACCTTGGTGGCCATGGTGCTGGAGAGCACCGCGACGGTGATCGATGAACTGGTTGATCTGCACGACCGCATCCTGATCAAGCTGTTCAGCAGCGCCAAGAACAAGCATCAGCAGCAGTTCCAGAAGCAGGGCAAGGCGATCAACGACAAGGTTCGCCTCTACTCGAAAATAGGTCAGGCCTTGCTGGATGCCAAAGCGTCGGGTGACGATCCGTTCGCCGCCATCGAGGCCGTTTTACCGTGGGCTGAATTCGCCCAGAGCGTGACCGATGCCGAGCAGCTTGCACGCCCAGAAACGTTCGACCACTTGCACCTGGTCAGCGAGAACTTCAACACGCTGCGCCGCTACACCCCGGCTTTTCTGGAGGTACTTCAGCTACGGGCTGCACCCGCAGCGCAACGCGTGCTGGATGCTGTCCAGCAGCTGCGCGAGATGAACGCTGACAACCTGCGCAAGGTGCCATCGGACGCTCCAACCGCTTTTATCAAGCCGCGCTGGAAGCCGCTGGTGATCACGCCGGAAGGCATTGACCGGCGCTTTTACGAGATATGCGCCTTGTCCGAGCTAAAAAACGCGCTCCGCTCCGGCGACATCTGGGTCAAGGGTTCTCGGCAGTTCCGTGACTTTGAAGATTACCTGCTACCACCCGCAAAGTTTGCCGCGTTCAAGAAGGAACAGGCGCTGCCATTGGCGATCAACCCCAACAGCGACCAGTACCTGGAGGAACGTTTACAGCTGTTGGACGAGCAACTGGCGACCGTCGCCAAGCTGGCCAAGGACAACGAGTTACCTGACGCAATCCTCACCGAGTCCGGACTGAAAATCACGCCGCTGGATGCGGCGGTACCGGACACCGCCCAAGCGCTGATCGACAAGACCAGTCAGCTACTGCCACGCATCAAAATCACCGAGCTGCTGATGGACGTGGACGAGTGGACGGGATTTACCCGTCACTTTACCCACCTGAAGGATGGGGCCCTTGCCAAGGATAAAACCCTGCTACTGTCCGCAATCCTCGGCGATGCAATCAATATCGGACTGACCAAAATGGCCGATTCGAGTCCGGGCATGACTTACGCCAAGTTGTCGTGGCTGCAAGCCTGGCACATCCGCGACGAAACCTACTCGGCGGCGCTGGCCGAACTGGTCAACAGTCAGTTCAACCATGCCTTTGCGGCCAACTGGGGAGACGGCACCACCTCATCCTCCGATGGCCAGCGCTTCCGTGCAGGCGGTCGAGGCCAGAGCACGGGGCATGTAAACCCGAAGTATGGCAACGAGCCGGGACGGCTGTTCTACACCCATATCTCCGATCAGTACGCGCCGTTCAGCACCCGCGTGGTGAATGTCGGTGTGCGGGACTCGACCTACGTGCTCGATGGATTGCTGTATCACGAGTCAGATCTGCGGATCGAGGAGCACTACACCGACACGGCAGGCTTCACCGATCACGTCTTCGCTGTGATGCACCTGCTGGGATTTCGCTTTGCACCGCGCATCCGCGACCTAGGCGAAACCAAGCTGTATGTCCCACATAGTCTGCAGGACTACCCGACGCTGCGCCCGATGATCTGCGGCACGCTGAACATCAAGCACGTCCGTGCCCACTGGGACGAGATTCTGCGCCTGGCCACGTCGATCAAACAAGGCACTGTCACCGCCTCGTTGATGCTGCGCAAACTGGGGAGCTATCCGCGCCAGAACGGCTTGGCCGTGGCCCTGCGGGAGCTGGGCCGGATTGAACGCACGCTATTTATCCTGGACTGGTTGCAAAGTGTCGAGCTGCGTCGTCGCGTGCATGCAGGATTGAACAAGGGCGAGGCTCGCAATGCCTTGGCCAGGGCGGTGTTTTTCAACCGCCTCGGTGAAATCAGGGATCGGAGCTTCGAGCAGCAGCGCTACCGGGCCAGCGGCCTCAACCTGGTGACCGCCGCCATAGTGCTGTGGAACACGGTTTACCTGGAACGGGCCACCCAAGGGCTGGCTGATGCCGGGAAGCCGGTGGATAACGACCTATATCAGTATCTGTCGCCGTTGGGCTGGGAGCACGTCAACCTGACCGGCGATTACGTCTGGCGGCAGAGCCGCAAGCTGGAAGACGGGAAATTCAGGCCGTTACGACAGATCGGAAAACCTTAGCGTACGATTTTTTCCGAATTCTGTAGGCTCCCCAAACACGTCGTAAAGTCGCATAGGACCCGTTTTTAGAGGCCGATGAGGCGTGAAAAAAGCTTTTCCCCAACATCAATGCCACCTTAGCATCACGCAGAGGATGCCTTTTTTCGACTGATTGCACACTACGTTACCTTTGTATGGAACCGAACCCATCTGAAGGGCCACTCAAGCAGCGCAACATATCTACGACATAGATGTATGCACACGGGAGTGTAATTTTCAGGTAATCCTGGATGGTCCATTGGACTCCCTGCCAAACCATGTCAGCAACAATTGGGGTAGCGCCAATAGTTGCTATTTCAAGCGATCATATAGCTCAATTAACTTCTTAGGATAGTCATGATCACTCCGTCTCGATACCCAGGCATCTATATCGCCCCCCTCAGTAGCGAACCGACAGCAGCTCACACATTCAAAGAACAGGCAGAGGAAGCACTTGACCATATCAGCGCCGGCCCCTCTGGCGATAAGCTATTGCGAAAAATATCCACTCTTGCCAGTCAAAAAGATAGAAAAATCACGCTAAAAGAGATTGAAATAAATAACCAGTGTTATACCGAAGCTGTTCTGAGCAGGAGGCAGCTGGAAAAGTACGAACCAGAAAACTTTAACGAGAATCGGCACATTGCATCACAGCTATCACGAAAGGGGACCTTTACCAAAGGTGAAGGAAGCAATGCGATTATTGGCTGGTCACCAGACAAAGGAAGCATACGCTTAAATCAGAATGGCTCACCGTTACACCTTGGAATGGATAACGACGACAAAATCACGACCCTGGCTCATGAGCTCGTTCATGCTGGACATGTGTTAGGTGGCAGCTCCTTAGCGGATGGCGGAGATCGCTATAATCCACGTACGGGATCTGGCAAAGAGGAGCTTAGGGCCGTTGGATTAGATAAGTACCGCTATTCACTTACAAAAAAACCGTCAGAGAACTCCATCCGAGCTGAACACGGTCTGCCTCTGCGCATGAAGTACAGGCCACATCATTAGGGCAACCTACTGTAAGTTATTTTTTAGATATGAGTACAGGTGATTATATCTCATTTCGCACAGAAGGAATTAAGACAAACGCCGAATTAGGACGCCCATGATTATCGATTCTTTTTCGCCTCGATTTTACTGGGCGTTCTGCCATCCAGCGTCGGCACATCATCGAGCTTGCGTATCAGCCCATCTAATTTTTCCAGGTCACCTTCAACAATAGCCCGCTCATCGGCCGTCAGGGGCACGGCCTCCAGATAATGTCCGATGGACGCTTTACTTTCCAGAGCCTGCGCTCTGGCACTGGCTTTGGGAATATTAAAATCGCAGCCAGCACACGCCATTCGATGAGGACAACTGCTCCAGAACGGATTTGAACAGTACGAATCGCCCAGATCATAAAAGGTATAAGGGTCAGATGAACGTCGTGCGATTACGTCGTGGTCGATAAGCACTGACACCATGTGAGACATTTGATCCGCTTTGACAAATGATGCAGCCAGCTTGGTGGGGCGGATGCGGATGTAATGGAGCGTAGAACTGGGTGAACTGTGCCCAGACCACTGCATCAGCTCCATTAGCGACATGCCCTGCGGAACACTCGCCAATGCAGTCACGACCGAGGCGCGCCCCCGATGGCTGGTAATACGACCCCGACTGTCGTCTAGCGGGACACCTGCCTTGGCACATAGCATCGGGATAATCGTACGGTTGATGACTCCCGCGCCCATGCGCTTGCCCCGAAACTGAAACAGGTAACTGACCTTCTCCCCGGTTCGTTCATCCAGAAGTGGTGCCTGGTTCACCGGTCTTTCTTTAAGCCAGGCGTCGATTCGCTCTTTAACCACCACCGCCACGGGTTTGACAAAAGCCTTGAATGTCTTGCTGGGTGGAATATCGAGGTAGCACAAGGTCCCTGGTGGAATTGTGGTTCCGTCTTCGTGTACTAACTCATGGGGCTGGGCATGCGCACACCCCATGGACAGCCGCATAATTTCATTGCTGCGTAGCCCGGTGTGTGTCCACACCACAGCCGCCGCCTGAACCATCGCCAAGGGGTAGTGAATTTCCGAGAGCAAATCCTTACGCTCCAGGTTTAGGCTCGCCCAGACCAGCTTGAGCCAGCTGGAGTCGTCGACAACGCGTGGATTGATACCCGAGTTGAACGCCACAGTACGGGGTGTGGCCAGGTGATGACGGGGGCTGAACTTTAGACGTCCCCAGCCCCACAGTTCAAAGTCGATGAAAAAACGGCGTAAGGCATTCAGAAACGCTCGTTTTGAGTTCGGTGCAATCGGTTGACCAAGCCCTTTCAACTTCGTACCGAGCGCTGACTCCAAAGCCCACTCACCAACGGTCATCCGGTCAATAGCCGCGATGACGGCCGCGCAGGTGGATGTGTTCCAATCGACGGGGGAGCTCACCCACGGCTGCTCGCGCGTCAACCAGATGCCGGTTCTCAACATGAAGCTGTAGTTACTTTCCCGTGTCCGGGGACGTAAGGTTGAGGTGTCTCGCCAGCGACGACACCAACTGACCCAGACAGGGTCAATACCCTCGATACTCTTTTCACGCCAGTCAGCATAGCCACGCTTGCGTAACGGTTTATCCAGAATACCCAGCGCAGCTAGACCATGGGAGACTTTGCCAACCAGCCTGGCAATGCCCACGCTTCGATGGCCTTGGCCTTTAATCAAAAGCCCTTCCGTGAAAGTCTAAAGCCGAGGGTCGCCGTTTTCCAACATCAATGCCCCCAGCACGCCACTCAGGAATTTTTTAAGGTGACGCGCTGTGTAGCCCAGTGATTTCAAAACCGTGCTTAAACGAGTGAGCTCATCCTTGAATATCTTGTGCCCGAAAATGAATGATGCATAAATCGCAGATTGGCGAAATTTGGTAATGCGCTGTGGCGTACGAAAACCTCCCATGTGGTATGCGACCGCTGCCAGAAAAGGGCGCGACCCAGCTTGGGTATCGAGGAGAGCCAACCACTGCATTTCTGACCAAGACCAATAGGGGATATCAGTCCTACTAACGTGCCAGAGAATGACGGACACAGAGGAGACCGCCAATCGATCCGAAACGCCAGCGTGTGCCACGAGATCAATTAGAGGAATAACGAGTCTGGGTACACTCGATTGTAGATAGGCCCAGTCGGAACGATACCGACGATTCGAGAGTATAGTCCGCTCCAGATCCGACAGTTCCTCTTGACGCTCATAATGATCCACATCAAATGGCACGTAGCTCATGGTAAATAATGCTCCCGTGACGATTACTCCGACTTGAAGAGTTCAGCGAACAGTCGGGCGTCCAGACTACCCACCGAATGCGCCATTTTTGCAGTCAGGTCCGCGCCCGACAGGTGCACATAAATCAAGGTGGTCTTCGGATCCCGGTGACCTGCATAGGCCGTCAACTCATGCAGTTTCCACCCCGCACGAGCCAAATGCGTGAGTCGCAGATGACGAAAAGTGTGTGTGCTCAGGCATGACAGATTTGAGTCTGCGGCCCATCTTTCTACCGTTTTACTCCACGTCCACCGCGTGAGTGCCGAACCTCGATTGCGATCAGACTCGGATCGAAACAGGGCTCCTTTCGACCAACCGGCCAGACGAAGGGCATGAAGATGCGTTCCAAGTATCGGCGCAATGTCAGGGCTGTAGCACACGACACGGCTGCGTCGGCCTTTGGTCGTTTCTGCGCGCACTGAAATGAGTCGATGGGCGAGATCCAGGTCTTCGATTCTAAGGGCCACCAGTTCGGCACGACGGAGCGCACCGCAGTACGCCAACGAGAGCATAAGCCGATCACGAATAGACGACCTGGCCGCGATGCTGAGAAAGTAACGCCACTGCTCATCCGTGGGGATGTCGGGCAGCTTTATCAAGCGAGGTACCAGCCCTCTCACAAAGCCTGAATGTCCAGGGACCTGACACAAGCGGCCGTGCTGACCGCGAGGTACCGGATTCCGTGCGCAACGCCCCTGAAAAACCAGGTGGTCGTACCACAGGCGGATCGCGGTGAGGCGCTGGTGCAAGGTCGAACTCGCCACCGCGTTTTCTTGCCCGGGCAGTAGCCGACGGATGTAGAGCGTGACTTGCTCAAATGTGATGGATTCAGCCTCCAGACCGGAGGCTTCGCAGTGGAGCAAGTAATGCGCCAATCCCCTGCCGTACGCATCCAAAGTAGCCGGCGCTCTTCCCAGGTTATCGAGCAGTGTCAGCCATTCCTGAACGCTGGGGTAGCGGTGAAGCACGTGCTCATAAGAGGCAGTAGAGGCCATGGGCAATCCCCCAGAACGTCGACAGAATCAGCGTAGTCCAAAAGCATTCCACCTAACTTACTAGAGCGCGTAGTTGCTGCTGAACACCTTTATGCCGTGGCGGCGCAACACCTCTTTGATCTGAAAATAGGGAGCCCCCATCTTCACAAATGGCTTGGCGTCGTAGCTACGGGCGATGACGCAACCGTCGTTATTGCTGAGTACCACGATGGGCGTTTTCTCCAGATCTGGACGAAAAACACGCTCGCAGCTGGCATAGAAGCAATTGCAATCGATAAGCGCGAAGACAGCCTCATGCTTTTCCATGACGGCGCATGCTGTAGTTCACTACGCCCCAGATGACGAGGTTGTCACCCTCCAGGATGTGCTTGGACGGGTAGGCACTATTTTCGGATTGAAGTTTGACAACCCCATCCATCATGAAGAGCCGCTTGCAAATCGGTTCCGAATTATTAAGCGCTGCCACAACGATCTCTCCATGCTCGGCAGTGCGACTGCGATCAACGACGATCAAATCCTTATCAAAAATACCTGCCCCGATCATGCTGTCTCCGAGAATTTTCGCCAGGTAGACATGCGGTGCCCGTACCTCGGCCAGTTCGTCTAGAGACACGTGCTTCTCGATGTAATCTACAGCGGGAGAAGCAAACCCAGCTGGCACCTGAAATGAGTAGAGCGGTAGCTTGATACCCCCTTCAGACAACGGACCAAGAATGACTACGCTCATAATGAAGACCTTTCTATAAAGTTAGCTGTATATATATACAGTTAACTCTTTGGCCAGCGCGCGGTCAATCGTACTGAAAGGCATTTTCGACGAGTGACATTAGGGGTGACATCATGTGCGGACGCTACTCGATCTACGAATCCATGGACCACTACCTCAAGGAGCTTGCCCCAGAGCAGATCGTGATCAATGGATACGATCTCCTGCCCATAGAGCGCTACAACGTGGCTCCTAGCACTCGGGTTGAGATCATCCGTCCCACCGAGGAGGGTCTGAGTGTCGACAAGGTTCGGTGGGGGTGGGAGCCTTTCTGGGCGAAAGGCAAACGACCAGCCCCAATCAACGCGCGAGTCGAAACCGTGATGACGGGGAAATTCTTCAAGGAGCTATGGCCTAACGGACGGGCAGTTGCACCAGCGAACGGTTGGTTTGAATGGGTGAAGGACCCGGATGACCCCAAGAAAAAGCAGGCCTACTTCATCCGCCTTAAGAGTAAAAAGCCCATGTTCTTCGCGGCGTTGGCCCAGGTGCACAGAGGGCTTGAACCGCATGATGGTGACGGGTTCGTCATCATCACGTCGGCAAGCGACTCGGGAATGGTGGACATTCATGATCGCCGCCCGGTGGTACTGACAGCATGAAGATGCGCGGGCATGGCTTGATTCCGAAACAGCACCGCAGAAAGCCGAAGCGTTGGCAAAAGAGCACTGCAGGATTGTTGACGATTTTGAATGGTTCCCGGTTGATCGCGCAGTGGGGAACGTGCGGAATCAAGGACCGGAGCTCATCCAGCCTGTCGGGCTTTGACTGCCCCATGCCTTTGACTTCGACTCGACCAGGGGCTGTCCATCTTCGTCTGCCGCACGTCGTCCGCACCGAAAGGGGCGAAATGGGCTGAAGCAAATGGCAAAGCGAAGGGTTTGAATGGAATGGGGGAATAAGGGTAAGTGCCTTACCCGAAAAGGCCGGCGAGTCCGCCGGAAATGGATGCCAAAAGGGTACAAGAGGCGGCCTCCATAAAAATGAATTTTATAAAAAATGTTACTTAACAGATACTTGGAGGCTACATTTTTCCACGCAAGCGTGGCAACATCCGATTACTGACACTGCTTGGATCCCGCCCAATCAGGTGGCGTCTTATGCATATAACCTTTCCAGGACGGATATAGGTTTCGACTTGTCACGCTGAGCCATATAGAGCAAAAGGCCCACCAATGACTTCATCATGGGTGCCTATATGCTCAGTTTCTTCACGCGAAGAAAAGCGTCTCCGATATCGTCCAATGCTGCTGCAGGCTTTTTCAAACCAGAATCTCCCGACGCGTTGCTGTCGACTTCCCGACGGCGCCAGTTGATTGAAAACATCTGGCAGCGGACCTCTCTGCCGCGTGAGCAGTTCGAGACCCTTTACATGCAGGCATTCAAGAGCTATGCAGCCTTGGTGCAGCATCTCCCTGCCTCTGAGAATCACCACCATGCATATCATGGTGGCATGCTGGATCACGGTCTCGAAATCGTCGCCTACGCATTGAAGATACGGCAAATGTATTTGCTCCCCATCGGAGCACCGCCCGAGTCGCAGGCGGCCCAGTCGGAAGCATGGTCTGCAGCATCGGCCTACGGTGCGCTCGTCCACGACCTGGGCAAGATTGCAGTAGACGTCAAGGTTGAGCTCGCAGATGGCACTATCTGGCATCCATGGCATGGGCCTCTGGATCAGCCATACCGATTCAAGTACGTGAAAGGTCGAGACTATCGGTTACATGGGGCCGCTTCGTCGCTGATCTACTCCAATGTAATTCCGGCAAAGGCACTGGACTGGCTCAGCGGGTTTCCCGAGCTCTGGTCTCAACTCGTGTTCGCGTTCGCAGGTCAGTATGAGCATGCCGATATCCTTGGTGAAATTGTCTCCCAAGCAGACCAGGCTTCCGTGGCACAGGAACTCGGAGGCAATCCTGGTAGGGCTATGTCAGCGCCCAAACAGTCTATCCAACGGCAGTTGGCTGAAGGTTTGAGGATGCTCGTGGCGGATAAATTCAAGTTGAACCAGCCCGACGGCCCCTCGGACGGATGGCTGACTCAGGAAGGCTTGTGGCTTGTCAGCAAGCCAGCCGTAGATCAGCTCAGAGCTCTTCTATTGTCTCAGGGTATCGAGCACATCCCCACCTCCAACGCCCCAATGTTTAATCTGCTCCAGGATCAAGCGATCATTCAGCCCAACGGAGAGGGAAAAGCCATTTGGAAGGCCAGCATCGATAATGGTCGCGGCTGGAAGAACACGTTCACAGTGCTGAAAATAGCGCCGGCACTGATCTGGCCAAACACCACTGATAGACCTGAGACGTATACCGGCACGCTGACCGTGGAATCTGCGCCAATGGCGGATGACAACGAGCAAGTTCCTGCTGGAGGCGACGAATCTCAACCGGTGAACAGCAAAAATACGCCTGCAGCATCAGCATCAGAAGCGCGCCCTGCACCTAAGCAAGCACCTGCTGCAGCAAAAGATTTTGATGCGCTGGACGAGCTGCTCGATCTGTTCCCGGACCCGGTAGCGACAGCACCGACTCAACCAGCACCCGAGCCGGTAGGCGATGATGATCAGATTCCGTTTTTGCCCCCTCCTCCGGCAGCTACCAATCTTAGCCAACCTCGGCAGCTTGTGGGTAACAAGGCAGAGAACCACACAGCCCCAGTCGAAGAGCCGGCAAAAGTCTTGCCGGAAGGTAGCTCAAGCCACGGCTTGAACTTCCTCACCTGGCTGAAGGGGGGCGTGATCTCCCACAGGATCATCATCAATGACGCCAAGGCACGTGTGCATACCGTGGATGGCACTGCGTTCCTGGTGAGCCCGGACATATTCAAACGTTACGCACTTGAGCACCCAGACATAGAGCGTGAGGCTAAAGAGCGGGATCTGGAAGCTTGGCAGGTCGTTCAGCGTTCTTTTGAGAAGCTGAAAAAACATCGCAAGACTGGCGCAGGCCTGAACATCTGGACATGCCTGGTCAAAGGACCACGAAAAAGCAAGCAACTGCGGGGCTATCTGCTCATAGAGCCTACCGACGTTTTCAGCGAGGTGCCCTATGACAACCCGGTCATCAGCTTGGCAGAATTGGTAGACAAGGACACATCTGAATGAAACCGATGACGCTTCCGGAACTGACCCAGGAATACATACTCACTCATGACCTTAGGCCCGACACCGTCAAGATCTATTGGGCTGCCACAAAATCCTACGTCAGATTCTTCGGCGACTGCCTTGCCTGTGAGACGACCCACCGCGACATGCTTGACTGGCGCAGGTCTGAGCTCGAGCGGATCTCCAAGCGCAGCTGGAACACGTACTCCAGCCATTTGCGCACCATATACGGCTATGCAATCGAGCACGGTCTGCTGGATCTGGTTGTTAACCCACTTAAAAACACGCGTGTGATGCCGCCCAAGCGCCCAAAAAAGACAGTTGCGAACGACGCAAGCGTCCGCGCTCGTAACTGGTTGAGGATGCTGACCGCAGAGGAGCGTGCCACCGCAAAACGGACAGAAATTACACCTGCCTGGTTCTGGCTGAGCGTGTTCGAAACGTTCTACTACACGGGGATCAGGCTCAACGCGCTGCTATGCCTGAGATATGCGGATGTATACCTGCGCGACCGGCTGATCAGAGTTAGAGGCGAAACGGAGAAGACTCATCGTGAGTTCCTGATTCCTATCCCGGACGGCCTGATGGCTCAGCTAGAAACGCTTATGCACGCAGCGAAGGCCTTGAGGTTCCAGCCTGGTGACCAATTGTTCAACGTAAACAGATTTTCAGGCCACTACCGCCGCCATGAGATGAACTCCAACCAAGTCGAGGCAATGTATAAAAAACTCACTGCGATGACCGGTATACGGATGACGCCTCATCGCTTCCGACACACGATCGCCAGTGAGCTAATGACGCTACCGGAGCGCAACATCTATCTGACCAAGAAATTGCTGAACCACTCGAATATAGCTACCACGATGGATTACATCGAACCCGACTACGACATGATGCGGGAGGTGATGAATGAACGAGGAAAGCGGACGGCCAAAATCAGCTATATGGCAAAACCGGATGCGACGCTGCGTGCTGATAGACACCGATCAATATCTGCTCCAGTTAAGGACTTGACTCCGTCGACTACAACTCGCGAAACAACTGCAGAAGCCGAAAGCTCAGCTTGCAGGGCATTGGCCAGGCCCCGCGCACTGCCTACACCGGTCTCGACCATGGGCCCATCAACTGCTCCAGATACCAGGACAGTGAACCGCGACGAGGCGCCCTCACCCGCTAGTGATCGTGACACCGCAGTCAGCCAGCTACCGTTAGGCTGCTCCAGTCCAGAAGATCTGTTGAGAAGCTTGGGAGAACTCACCAGGTGGGTACAGAACAACATTGCCGGCGGAGGAACTGGTGCTGAACCAGAGATCGAGGAAAGACCTGTCCCAAGCCAAGATGCTCGGCATCTACGCCCGGAAATGCTGGAATTGGCCGGATGGATCGGCAGGTCAGGCTGATCACTTGCGTTGGATATTTGTAAAAATACTCAATCTGCCATTATCAGCAGATGCATCGCGATGCCGATTATTTAGTTATCAGGCCTAATGACTGCTCCATATGGGCCGATACACGCGCAGCACAGCATTTTTTGCCAAAAAAAACGCCCCGTACACAAGCTTTCGCTCGGTACGGGGCGCTCCAATTTGACATCACAGCTTGCTGGCGCTATGTTTCGCGACAGACGGCTGCTTGTTTGGGTATAAGACCCCTCATACGGTAAAGCCTGCCTCAAACTGAGACATGAACACCCATCAAGGTCCTAAAGATACAGCCACAACAGTGTTTGGTCGGGGTAAGGGGATTCGAACTCCTGACATCCTGCTCCCAAAGCAGGCGCGCTACCGGACTGCGCTATACCCCGGTAAATCAAGGCACCTCAACCAGCTGCCTGCGACCTGATACGAGTGGCATCAGATCTTTAAGATTCGGCTCCAAGGTGAACCTTGGAACCAAAAATGGTGGGTCGTGTGGGATTCGAACCTACGACCAATTGGTTAAAAGCCAACTGCTCTACCAACTGAGCTAACGACCCAAATATGGTCGGGGTAAGGGGATTCGAACTCCTGACATCCTGCTCCCAAAGCAGGCGCGCTACCGGACTGCGCTATACCCCGACTGAAACTGCATTGAACCTTGCGAAATCTGGCTCCACGACCTGGACTCGAACCAGGGACCCAGTGATTAACAGTCACTTGCTCTACCAACTGAGCTATCGCGGAACTATCGATTTCAGATTCAACTTTACAACCTGTCGCCTTGAAATCAGCTTGCTGTTAACTCGTTGATTTCAATCTCATCGACCTTTCCGCTTCGTTTGTATCGTTGCGTTCACGTCTCTGAGGCGCGCTATTCTACAATTTTAAAAACACCTGTCAACCCTATAAATTGCTTTTTAAGACAATGATTTGCGATTTTTTTTCAGATCGCCTCTCGGGCCGGATTCTACTGCTGACCGCGCCTCAAAAAAA
This sequence comes from Pseudomonas syringae KCTC 12500, assembly GCF_000507185.2. Taxonomy (NCBI): domain Bacteria; kingdom Pseudomonadati; phylum Pseudomonadota; class Gammaproteobacteria; order Pseudomonadales; family Pseudomonadaceae; genus Pseudomonas; species Pseudomonas syringae. The sequence goes on along the minus strand of NZ_AYTM02000002.1, from coordinate 3,253,294 downwards.
GGCCCTCGGTTCGAGGGCCCTTCTATAGAGCGGTGACGAGCGCTGTCAGACAAACGTGATCTCGTCGTCGACCACCTTGCCGGTGATGGTCGTGCCAGGCATGAAGCTGCCCGAGAGGATCATCTGCGCCAGCGGGTTCTCGATCCAGCGCTGGATCGCCCGCTTCAGCGGCCGTGCGCCATAGACCGGGTCGTAACCAACGGCGATCAGCTTGTCCAGCGCCTCGGGGCTCAGGGTCATCGACAGCTCGCGCTCGGCCAGACGCTTGCGCAGGCGGCCCAGCTGGATGTCGGTAATACCGGCGATCTGGTCACGCGCGAGCGGTTCGAAGATCACCACTTCATCGATCCGGTTAACGAACTCCGGACGGAAGTGCGTACCGACTGCGTCCATCACCGCAGCACGCTGCGCCTCACGATCACCGACCAGTTCCTGGATCTGCGCCGAGCCCAGGTTGGAGGTCATGACGATCACGGTATTGCGGAAGTCCACCGTGCGCCCGTGACTGTCAGTCAGGCGTCCGTCTTCAAGCACCTGCAAGAGGATGTTGAATACATCGGAATGCGCCTTCTCGACCTCGTCGAGCAGAATCAGCGAATACGGTTTGCGACGCACGGCTTCGGTCAGGTAGCCGCCCTCTTCGTAACCGACGTAGCCTGGCGGCGCACCGATCAGGCGAGCCACGGAATGTTTCTCCATGAACTCGGACATGTCGATACGCACCATCGCCTCTTCGGTGTCGAACAGGAACTCGGCCAGCGCCTTGCACAGCTCAGTCTTACCCACGCCGGTCGGGCCGAGGAACATGAACGATCCACTCGGACGATTAGGGTCGGAAAGCCCGGCACGCGAACGACGCACGGCATTGGAGACCGCGACCACCGCTTCTTCTTGGCCGATCACCCGGTTGTGCAGCAGGGTTTCCATGCGCAACAGTTTCTCGCGCTCGCCTTCGAGCATCTTCGACACCGGGATACCGGTCCACTTCGACACGACCTCGGCAATTTCTTCCTCGGTTACCTTGCTGCGCAGCAACTGGTTTTCCGGCTTGCCGTGCTGGTCGACCATTTGCAGGCTGCGCTCCAGGTCCGGAATGATCCCGTACTGCAACTCGGCCATGCGGTTCAGATCGCCCCGGCGGCGCGCGGCCTCCAGTTCCTGGCGAGACTGTTCGATTTTCTGCTGGATCTGTGCCGAGCCGGTGACCTCGGCTTTTTCCGAGGTCCAGATTTCTTCAAGATCCGCGTACTCAAGCTCAAGACGCTCGATTTCGCCCTGAAGTTTTTCCAGGCGCTTGATCGCTGCCTCGTCCTTTTCCTTCTTGAGGGCCTGAGCTTCTACTTTCAGCTGGATCAGGCGACGTTCAAGGCGGTCGAGCACTTCAGGCTTGGAGTCGATCTCCATGCGAATACGGCTGGCCGCTTCGTCGATCAGGTCGATGGCTTTGTCCGGCAACTGGCGGTCGGTGATATAGCGATGGCTCAGCTTGGCCGCCGCGATGATCGCGCCGTCAGTGATGGCGACCTTGTGGTGCACTTCGTAGCGCTCTTTAAGGCCACGCAGGATCGCGATGGTGTCTTCTTCACTTGGTTCGTCGACCAGGACTTTCTGGAATCGACGCTCAAGCGCCGCATCCTTCTCTATATATTGGCGGTACTCGTTGAGCGTGGTAGCACCCACACAATGCAGCTCGCCGCGCGCCAGCGCAGGTTTGAGCATGTTGCCAGCGTCCATCGAGCCTTCGCCCTTGCCGGCACCAACCATGGTGTGCAACTCGTCGATGAACAGAATGATCTGGCCTTCCTGCTTGGACAGTTCGTTGAGCAGCGATTTGAGGCGCTCTTCGAACTCGCCACGGTACTTGGCACCGGCAATCAACGCGCCCATGTCCAGCGACAGCAAGCGCTTGCCGCGCAGGCCATCGGGTACTTCGCCATTGATGATGCGCTGCGCCAGGCCCTCGGCAATGGCGGTCTTGCCCACGCCAGGTTCGCCGATCAGCACCGGGTTGTTCTTGGTGCGGCGCTGCAGGACCTGAATGGTGCGACGAATCTCGTCATCACGACCGATCACCGGGTCGAGCTTGCCCTCTTCGGCACGCTTGGTGAGGTCAACGGTGTACTTGTCCAGCGCCTGACGCGACTCTTCGACGTTCGGGTCATTCACGGCACCTTCGCCGCGCAGGTTGTTGATGGCATTTTCCAGGGCCTTCTTGCTGACGCCCTGCCCCAGCAACAATTTGCCGAGCTTGCTGCTCTCGTCCATTGCCGCGAGCAGCACCAGCTCGCTGGAAATGAACTGGTCGCCTTTCTGCTGCGCCAGACGGTCAGCCTGATTGAGCAGGCGCGCCAGATCCTGCGACATGTTGACGTCGCCGGTCGGGTTCTGGATTTTTGGCAGGCGGTCCAGCTCTGCGCTCAGTTCCTTGCGCAGGCTGTTGATGTCGAAGCCTACCTGCAACAGCAGAGGCTTGATGGAACCGCCCTGCTGCTCAAGCAGCGCCTGCATCAAGTGCGCAGGTTCGATGGCGGGATGGTCGAGGCCAACGGCCAGCGACTGGGAATCGGATAACGCTAACTGTAATTTACTGGTCAATCTGTCGATACGCATTTGTCACCTTCCTTTAATGCAGGCCGGAGCAATGAACACACCTATAAAGAAAACCTGCTGAATAGCCAGTTAGATGCGGACGATTCTGCGCGTTTCAAGCGGGCCGGGGTTGATACAGATCAGACGAGCGTTCAGGCAAGCCTAGCTGGCTTGTGCAAAACAGCCCGGCAATCAGGCGTGTTCGATCCAGATCAGCGAAGCAAAGCGGCCAGTGCGCGCGGCGCGGCGGTAGGAAAAGAAGCGCGGGTCGGTGAAGGTATCCAGCCCGCCGCCGTACACGGCAGAGATACCTTGGGCTGCCAGTCGTAACCGGGCGAGCGCGTAGATGTCGGCCATGAAACGATCAGGATTCGAACTGGCGACAAACGCAGCGGCTGTCTGCGGGTGGCTGGCGGTAAAGGCCTCGCGCACCTCGGGGCCGACTTCGAAAGACGGCTGACCGATAGAAGGTCCCAGCCAGACCATGATGTCTTCGGCAGCACTCTGCAGGCTGTTGGCCGTCGCTTCCAGCACCCCGGCCGCCAGCCCGCGCCAGCCGGCATGCGCGGCAGCCACACGCGTACCGTCACGACGACAGAACAGCGCGGGCAGGCAATCGGCGGTCATGATGGTGCAGGCCACGCCAGGCGTGCTCGTCCAGCTGGCATCGGCTTCAACGACGCGGGATGGATCAGCAGGTACGACGTCTACGCCGTGCACCTGCTTCAACCAGGCGGGCTGAGCATTGAGACTGGAGGTCAGGCGCTGGCGATTGGTCGCCACGGCCTGTGGGCTGTCATCGACGTGATCGCCCAGATTGAAGCTGTCGAATGGGGCCAGGCTGACCCCACCCGAGCGAGTGGTAACGCAGGACTTGATCTGTGCTGGCGCAGGCCAGTCAGGTATCAGCCAGTCATTCACCCGATGAACGCCTCGCGATCCTGCTTGAGCAAGGACAGCAACCAGACGAAATCGTCCGGCAACGGCGATTCCCAGCTCATGCGCTTACCGGTGGTCGGATGATCCAGCTCCAGGAAGCGGGCATGCAACGCCTGCCGCGGGAAGGTCTTGAGCGAATCGACCATGGTCAGGCTGGCCGCTGGCGGAATACGGAAACGCCCGCCATAGGCAGGGTCGCCGACCAACGGATAGTTGATGTGCGCCATGTGCACGCGAATCTGGTGGGTACGCCCGGTTTCCAGCTTGACCCGGACATGGGTGTGCGAACGGAAACGCTCCAGCACGCGGTAATGACTGACCGCCTGCTTGCCGCCTTCCATTACCGCCATGCGCTGGCGCTGCTGGCCGTGACGGCCGATGGGCGCGTCGATCTTGCCGCCTGCGGTCACCACGCCGATCACGATGCACTCGTAGATGCGGCTGACACTGCGACTCTGCAACTGGGTAACCAGCTGTGTCTGCGCCTGAATGGTCTTGGCGACCACCATCAGACCGGTGGTGTCCTTGTCCAGACGGTGCACGATGCCGGCACGCGGAACATTGATGATGTCCGGCACATGGTGCAGCAAGGCGTTGAGCAGCGTGCCATCGGCATGACCGGCGGCCGGATGCACCACCAGCCCGGCAGGTTTGTTGATGACGAGGATCTGGTCGTCTTCATAGATGATGTCGAGCTCGATGTCCTGAGCGACCCATTCACCCTGGGCCTCCTGCTCGGCAATCAGCTCGAGAACAGCGCCACCGTGCACGATGTCGCGAGGGCGCAGAACGCCTCCGTCCACAGTCAGGCGGCCGTCCTTGATCCAGGCGGAAAGGCGCGAGCGCGAGTGCTCAGCGAATAATTGTGCGGCGACTTGATCGAGGCGTTGACCGCCCAATTCGGACGGCACCTCTGCGCGGAGTTCTATATTTTCGGACATGACCAGACTAGGTGGCGGCTAGCCTTTGGTTTCGGCAGCGCGCTTGTGGTTAAATACGGCGTCTTTTGTCCCGCCGGTATCGCGGGGCGCTCATCATAACAGGACGGCCCCGCCCAAGACAGCAGGCCGTTATAGGGACGCAAGCCGCCATGCAAGTGAAACACCTGCTGCTGATCGCCATCCTCGCATTGACTGCGGCCTGTTCGTCGAAGGAAGTCATCGACGAAAACCTCAGCGAAGTCGAGCTGTACCAGCAGGCGCAGGCCGACCTGGGAAATAACAGCTATAACAGTGCCACTGAGAAGCTCAAGGCGCTGGAATCTCGCTATCCGTTCGGTCGCTACGCCGATCAGGCTCAGCTCGAGTTGATCTACTCGAACTACAAAAATGGTGAACCCGAAGCAGCCAAATCCGCTGCCGAGCGTTTCATCCGCCTGCATCCGCAGCACCCGAACGTCGACTACGCCTATTACATGAAGGGCCTGACCTCCTTCGACCAGGACGTGGGCCTTCTGGCGCGCTTCCTGCCGCTGGACCAGACCAAGCGTGACCCGGGTGCTGCCCGTGACTCGTTCAACGAGTTCGCCCAGCTGACCAGCCGCTTTCCGAACAGTCGCTATGCGCCTGACGCCAAGCAGCGCATGATTTACCTGCGCAACCTGCTGGCGTCCTACGAAATCCACGTAGCCGACTACTACCTGACCCGTCAGGCCTACGTCGCCGCTGCTAACCGCGGCCGCTATGTAGTGGAAAACTTCCAGGAGACGCCTTCGGTCGGCGACGGTCTGGCGGTGATGGTCGAGTCTTATCAGCGTCTGCACCTTGACGACCTGGCTGCCACCAGTCTGGAAGTGCTGAAGACCAACTACCCGAACCACCCGCAACTGGCTGACGGCAAATTCACCCCGCGTGAAGCAGAAGCCGATAACCGCTCATGGCTGTCGAAAGCGACCCTTGGCCTGATCGACGGCAGCGCACCGCTGCCACCGGGCCAGACCCGCGCCGATCAGGACATGAAGAAGCAGTACCAGGACGCCAAGGACTCCATTCCGAAAGAGCTGCTGCCGGAGAATCAGGCCGAGCTGGACGAACAGGCAGCAAAAGACGCCGAAGCGAAAGGCACCAAGAGCCGTTCGTGGTTCAGCTACATGACCCTGGGTCTGTTCGACTGATCCTGAGCGCATGAAAAAAGAGGCCTTCGGGCCTCTTTTTTTGTGCATCAATTTTGCCACTGTGCGCCCGCTCGCGGCTTGGCTACACTGCGCCATCGTCAATCACTAAGCTGGTAGTCATGATTCGCTTACTTATGTGGGTCGCGTTGATCGCGGCGGTGGTCTGGTTCGTCAAGCGTCTGATCAATCCCCCCAAGCCCAAATCCCGCGCCGAGCCGCCTGAACTGGCGTCGACACCCATGGTGCGATGCGCGCAATGTGGCGTGCATCTGCCACAGGATCGTGCACTGAGCCAGGCACAGCAATGGTATTGCAGCGAGGCACACAGGCTGCAAGGCCCCGCGGCACGTGACCGCTGATTCACCGTCCCTTGTCAGCCCGCAGGCACAGCGGATTCTGCGGCTGTACCACCTTTATCGACTGACCATCGGCGTCGTACTGGTGTTGTTGATTTCCAGCAGCCTGGAAACCGAGCTGCTGCAACTGGCCAACCCGAACCTGTTCCGCTCGGGCTGCTGGCTGTATCTGGTGTTCAACATTCTTGTCGTCGTGCTGCTGGAACGCCCCAGCCGTCAGGCACAGTTTTTCGGCCTGGCGATGACTGACGCGATCATGCTCTCCGCGCTGTTCTATGCAGCGGGCGGGCCTTCAAGCGGTATCGGCAACCTGTTGATTGCCTCGGTGGCGATCAGCAACGTGTTGCTGCGCGGCCGTATCGGCTTGTTGATCGCTGCGGTTTCGGCCATCGGCATCATCTACCTGACGTTCTATATCAGCTTCGGCACACCCTCGGTCTCCAACGACTACGTGCAGGCTGGCTCGCTGGGCGCTTTATGCTTCGCCGCCGCCCTGCTGGTGCAGGCGCTGACAGCGCGCATGCAGGTCAGCGAGGTACTGGCCGAACAGCGCGCAGCGGATGTCGACAGCCTCGAGGCACTCAACGCACTCATTTTGCAGCGCATGCGTACCGGCATTCTGGTGCTGGATGCCAATCACCAGGTGCTGCTGGCCAACCAGGGTGCCTTGCACCTGCTGGGTCAGGAGCAACTGGTCGGCCAGATGATCGACACCTGCTCGCCGCAGCTGGTTGAACGCCTGCGCCAGTGGCTCGTCAATCCGATCATGGTGCCGCGCAGTATCACCACCGCCCCCGTCGGGCTGGTACTGCAACCGAGCTTTGCCACACTCAACCGTGGCGATCAGCGTCAGACGCTGGTTTTTCTCGAAGACCTGTCGCAGATCGCCCATCAGGCGCAGCAGCTCAAGCTCGCCGCACTGGGACGCCTGACCGCCGGGATTGCCCATGAGATACGCAACCCGCTGGGCGCCGTCAGTCATGCGGCTCAACTGCTTAATGAATCGGAAGAGCTCAGTGCAGCGGATCGACGCCTGGGGCAGATCATTCATGAGCAGTCGGGGCGCATTGATCGGGTCATCGAAAATGTCCTGCAGCTGTCGCGCAGACGCGAGGCGCAACCCGAACTGCTCGATCTGAAAACCTGGCTGGAACACTTTGTCGCTGAATTTCGCAGTTCCACAGCGCCCAATCAGGCGATTCATGTCGACATCAGCCCCGGCACGCTGACAACCCGCATGGATTCTGGACAGTTGACGCAAATCATGACCAACCTGGTGCAGAACGGCCTGCGCTACAGCGGCAAGAATCATCCGTCAGCGCAGGTCTGGCTGAAACTGCACAATGAACCGAGAAGCGATTTGCCTACGCTGGAAGTGCTGGACGATGGGCCGGGGGTCAGCGAGCAACACCTGAGCAAGATCTTCGAACCGTTTTTCACCACAGAGAGCAAAGGCACCGGCCTTGGTCTATATCTGTCACGTGAACTGTGCGAAAGCAATCAGGCGCATCTGGAATATGCGCCCCGCCCCACGGGTGGCAGCTGCCTGCGCATTACCTTCGCCCACCCGTTCAAGACGAGCTGAGCATGAGCCAACGGCAAAAAATCCTGATAGTCGATGATGAGCCGGATATCCGCGAACTCCTGGAGATCACGCTGGGACGCATGAAACTCGACACCCGCAGTGCCCGTAACGTCGCCGAAGCCCACGACTGGCTGGCCCGCGAGCCGTTCGACATGTGCCTGACCGACATGCGGCTGCCTGATGGTAATGGCCTTGAGCTGGTGCAACACATACAGCACGGCTACCCCCACGTACCGGTGGCGATGATCACTGCACACGGCAATGTGGATACCGCGATCAACGCGCTGAAGGCCGGGGCTTTCGACTTTGTGACCAAGCCGGTCGACCTCGGCAGGCTGCGCGAGCTGGTCAATAGCGCGCTGAGCCTGCCCGGCGCACCACCCACGCGGAGTATCGACAATCGCCTGCTGGGCGACTCGCTGGCGATGCGTACCTTGCGCAATCAGATTGGCAAGCTGGCCCGCAGCCAGGCGCCGATCTACATCAGCGGCGAGTCCGGCAGCGGCAAGGAGCTTGTAGCGCGTCTGATCCACGAGCAGGGCCCACGCATCGACAAACCTTTCATACCGGTGAATTGCGGTGCCATCCCTTCCGAACTGATGGAGAGCGAATTCTTCGGCCATCGCAAAGGCAGTTTCAGCGGTGCCCACGAAGACAAGCCCGGTCTGTTTCAGGCGGCGCACACCGGGACGCTGTTTCTCGATGAGGTCGCCGACCTGCCGCTGGCCATGCAGGTCAAACTGCTGCGCGCCATTCAGGAAAAATCCATTCGCAGCGTCGGCGGCCAGCAAGAGCAGATCGTCGACGTGCGCATTCTGTGCGCCACCCACAAGAACCTGAATGCAGAGGTCGCGGCGGGTCGGTTCCGGCAGGATCTGTATTACCGATTGAACGTGATCGAAGTGCGCGTACCCTCGTTGCGCGAGCGGCGTGAGGATATCGACCAACTGGCAGCCAGCGTGCTCAAGCGCCTTGCCGGGAACGGCGCACAACCCGTCGCGCGCCTGAACGCGCAGGCGCTGGAAACGCTGAAGAGCTACCGCTTCCCCGGTAACGTGCGCGAACTGGAAAACATGCTGGAGCGCGCTTACACGCTGTGCGAGCACGACGAAATCCACGCCAGCGACCTGCGCCTGACAGAGTCCGCCAGCCCTCAGGAGAGCGACGGCCCGAGCCTGGCCGACATCGACAACCTTGAAGACTACCTGGAAAGCGTCGAACGCCAGCTCATTCTGCAGGCGCTTGAAGAAACCCGCTGGAACCGCACCGCTGCAGCAGAAAGGCTCAGCTTGTCGTTCAGGTCACTGCGCTATCGCCTGAAGAAGCTGGGCCTGGATTGAATGCGTTGCGTGGCTAAGACTGTGTGACGCAGAGCGTCACGAAAGGCATTCCACTGGCGCGTGCGGAACGATAGCTGCGCGTGAGAACACCCTCGTGCCCGAGAGCATGGCTAGACTGCGAGGCGACCAGTCGGCGCGTAGGGTGCCGGATCGATGATCGGCTCGCGCTCCAGCAGCAGGTCAGTGATCAACTGGCAGGACGCCGGAGCCAGTACCAGGCCGTTGCGGTAATGCCCGCAGTTGAGCCACAGGCCATCAAAACCGTCCAGCGGTCCAATGAACGGGATGCCCTCAGGCGAGCCAGGGCGCAGGCCTGCCCACTGGGCGACCGGCTCGGCATGGGCCAATGGCGGAAGCAATTCGACGGCCGACGCCTTCAAGCTCTCCAATGCAACCTGCGTGGTGGTTTTGTCGAACCCTTCATGCTCCAGGGTGCTGCCGATCAGGATATGCCCGTCACGACGCGGGATCGCGTAGCGCCCTTTCGCCAGCACCATGCTCGACAGAAAGTCCGATGCGCACTTGTAGAGAATCATCTGGCCTTTTACTGGCTCGACCGGCAGCTCCAGCCCCAAGGTCTTGAGCAACTCGCCGCTCCACGCACCCGCCGCCAGAATCACCCGATCACCGGTGATATCCCCTGAAGGTGTCTGCACACCCGAAATTCGGCTGCCTTCACGGGTAAAACCGCTAACTTCACACTGCTCGTGAATCTCGACATTGGGCATTGCCAGCAACGCCGCCTTGAGCGATTTGACCAGGCGGGGATTACGTACATTGGCCACATCGGCCATGTAGATCGCCCGCGAATAACCCTCACCCAGCACCGGCACGGCATCATTAACCGCCGAGATATCCACGCGGTTCAACGAACGTTTTTCGCGGGCTGCCCATTCAAGCGCAGACTGCTCGTCATCGAGGTCGAGCCAGTACAGGCCGGTCCTGTGCACTTCAGGGTCGATACCGGTCTGAGCCAACAAACGCTCGGCGAGGTGCGGGTAGAAGTCCTGCGACCAGTGCGCCAGCGCGGTGACCGCCGGGCTGTAGCGCCACGGGTAAAGCGGCGAAACAATCCCGCCGCCCGCCCAGGAAGATTCCTGGCCAACGCCCGAACGATCCAGCAGCACGACACTGACCTGCTCGGACGCCAGATTGAAGGCGGTCAACAGACCTATGACGCCACCGCCGACAATGACTATTTTTTGCTTGGACATCTTGGTCTCGTAACAAGGAAACGGTTTAGCGGCCCCAGCAGTCTTTGACAGTGACACCGCTGGTTGCGCCAGTGTTGGTACGCGCCCCGGTGCTAGTGATCACGAAACTGCCACACTTGTCGCCAGCCATCAGCGTGCCTCCGATAGGGTCAGCTGTCAGGGTGAAGTCGGTGGCAGTGAGGGTCGGCGTTATCTTGTAGTACGTATTGCCACTGCTCACGGTGGCCCCCACGTAAGTGGGCTGGGCCGCTCGTGAATAAAACCGCTCCAGCGCCTGGGTTTGCTCGGATAGCAGGCTGGCAATCGCCGACCGCTGGGTACGCTTCACGTATTCGGTGTAGCTGGGATACGCGATGGCCGCCAGAATACCGACAATCGCCACGACGATCATGAGTTCGATCAACGTAAAGCCCCTGGATGTCGCTCGCATGATTCGTTTCCCTATTGGATTTGTCGCCACATGATGCGTTGGTAAACGTTACCACTCCCGCCCTTTTCCTTCAGGCGATCAGGCGTGTTGCCGGTGGAGTTATTGACGATCTTCACCTCGTTGCCGTCCCCCGTACCCGCGACAATAGCCGAGACGACCGGGATGCCCGTGTATCCCAGTCCCGCGACAAGCAGGTCTGAACTGTTGATAGTGTTATCGCCGTTGGTATCGAGCACCTGATAGTTAAGCATGCTGCCAGTCGCGGCATTGAGCTCGAATACACGACCGGTGCCGGTGCTCTCACAAGGGTCGGCGGAGTTCACGGAGGCTGTCGAGAAAATGATCCGCCCCCGGCTGGTCTGCGCAGGGTAAATGATCCGTTCGCCCAGATAGGGCGTCACGGCCGAGAGCGGCATGTACCAGCCTTTCTTGACCGACCAATCCACATCATTGGTCGTCGACGTGAAATAGGTAGTTCCGTTACTGACGACGCTGCCATTGACCGCCTGCGCCTGCAGGTTCGCCTCGACGGTACTGCCCGCCCCGGAGTCGGCATCCCATATCGCGTAAAAATCCTGAAGAGCAGTGGTCTGCTTGTCTGCGACTTCGATGAACTTGCCCGTTCCGAAATAAACGATCTTGCCGTTAAGTGGATGATCGAGCACAAAAGGCTGAACCGTTATCGGTTGGTTGGCGCCACGCGGTGCCGTGAACAAAGGCGCGCCGCCAAAAGCTACTTTCCAGCTGGCGGCGGCGGCGCCACTCATGTCGAACTTCCAGAGCCGACCTTTCAGGTCGCCAGCGTAGGCAGCCTGAACCACGTTTTGAGCGTTGACACGCAATTTGACCGAAGAAAGCCCGTTATCGGTTTCGTTGTTAAGCAACGGCGTCTGGATCTCTGCAATGAAGGCCCCGGTATTGGCATTCAGTACATAGAGCGACGCTCTGCCGGTGAAACTGCCGTAACCGTTCCCCACCACCACAATCCCGGTGCCATCCGCCATCCGCGCAACATCCGGTTTGGAATAGGCGTATCCAAGGTTGTTGAATTTGTTGTTGGTGTTGGACGCGTCAGGTGCCTTGACCTCCCATAACGCGCTGACGGTGTTACTCGTACCCTCGAATAGCTTGATGGCGAAGAACGCTTTGCCACCGGCGCCAGTGCCGCCATAAGCAACGGTGCGCCACGCTGAACCGGCTGACAACTGCGTATCGAACACCGCAATCTGCCCATCCACGGTGAACTTGTGCACGCCGGATCCATAATTGGCCGATGCAATGGTAGCCAGCGAAGTCAGCGCAGTGGATGGCATGTATGCGTATCGTCTTGAACCATCACTGGTATTGATGACGTTGAAAAAGCCGTCATTGGCATTGGCCAGAATGCTGGGGGTCATGCTGTTTGCCTTGGTGGTCAGATACGTGGTGTAGGTGGTGTCACCCGTCAGGTCAGAGGCGGTCTTCTGTGAAGGGAGTGCAATACCAAGCGAAGAGTTGACGATATCGCCCAGCAGCCGGGTACGTGCCCGGAACTTCGCATTGGCGGTGCCCTTGGCCCAGGCAATAAGCTCTGCCCCGGTGGCATTGGTTGGCAACGTCGCATTCAGCGCAGTCTGTTGAGCAGGGCTGAAGTTGGCATACTCCAAGGGAATCTTCGTCGGAGTGGAAAGCGTGCTCCACGACTCGAATACCGGCGGCGTCGAGCCAGTGACAATAGCCGTGTCAGTCGTCCAGACAGGCGCGCTCAAGGCACCTGTTATCTGATCCAGATTGAAGGCTTTGATAGTGCCGTGCCAATCGCTTGGATCGTAAAGCGCCTGATAGAACTGAGTACCTGTCTGAAACGTCGATGAGTTTGCCGCCCCCCCTGCGCCAGAGCCGACTTTGGCGTAGATGTCGCTCAATGCGAGATCCAGCGCCGAGCTGAGCCCCGAACTGTCGTTGGCCTGAAAGTATTTGCCGTGACCATGATTATCATCCGCCGCATCAATCAACATCTGGTTCGATGCCGTAAAGCCGATGGTGTAGGTGCTGAGATCCTGTTTTACGAAGCCGGCAGTGTCCCAGCTTTTGCCGGTCAGATCCCCGCCCGTTGTCACAGCATCCCGGCGCAGGTCAATGTCATAGGCGAACTTGGCAAGATCGTCCAGATACAGCGTATCTCCCTCACCATCGCCAGACAGGTTGGCACCGTCATTGGCTGCGTTCAAATCCCAGTTGGGTAGCGAGCGAGTGGTGTCCAGAACATCGTCAGGGTCGTTGGTCGGGAACGTCCGGTCATAGGTCGGCAAGCCATCGGTTATAACGACACCGTAGTTTTTCTGGCAGCGGTACTGGATCGGGCTCACATAGGTCGATCCGCTTTGATAGAACGGCGTCATTCCCCGAAAGTAGCGGGTGATCTCATAGTAAGTTTCAGCCAGCGGAGTGTTGGCTGACGGCGTCAGGTTGCTGATAGCTGTTTTGAGGTCGGTGATGTTTTGAGTAGCCTTCTGTTGAGAGACACCCGTAGGTTGATAGGTACTGATCGCTACCGGCGACAGGTCCGAAACAACCCTGGCTATCTTGCCTCCGGGCCCTAAATCAAAATTGTTTGGATCATTGAACGTGGCAAGACCGATTCTGAGCGAGGTGTTGTTGGTCACCAGATTGGTCGCCACGGTTTTCGCGACGTTCATTCGGTAATCGTTGGGGATCACGCCATTGGTGTAGTCGCGTACACCAAAGAAATTAGGAGGGACCAGATCAATGAGGTAGGACAGGTAATCAGCGGTATATCGCGTCAGCCCGTTCCCGGCCGGATCGGGCAGGTTAAGGCAATACTGAGTGTTATTGCGAAAAACCGGACGCCCGCCAAATGGACACATCAGTGACAGGGTGAAAATACTGTAGGCATTAATATCGCCCACCGACAGAGTATCGTCATCCGAAAGCGTCGTTATGAACGGGCATACAACAGTGATTACGCCACTGAGACACTGAGTCGAGTAGTAGCTGATGTTAGGACGATTGACCGAGGCATCAAACCCCGAATCCCAGATGATGTTGTACATACTGCCCGAGTTGTCGACGAGCAACATAAGGTTGGGCGGCACCGCTGGAGAGCTCAACAAGGGCACTTGCGCTGGCGTGAAGGCATAAACGGGGCTTGCCAGATACAACGCCAACAGCGCGCCATAGAGGTATTTCAAGCCACCACGAAGCGCCTTAGCAGTTGGCATAAATACTCTCCAGCACTGTTCGTGAGGTGCCTTGAATGGCGATGGCTGTTACCCGATACATCGTTACCGAGCCCGTGCAATTTGCAGGACGTTTTATGGGCGTAGGCGTTGTACCCAGATTCTGGATGCCGAACAACGCATTGGCAGTCCCGATCCAGGTCACTCCGGAAGTGCCCAATCCCGGCCTGACTACGGTCGTTGAATCCGACGGCGGGGCGCAGGCAGCCGGTGGCGTACAGGGAACCATTGAAAACCCGGACTCCATGATCTTCGACTCGCCCAGACGCAACTGTGCCTCGGCTGCCTGAAACGACACATTACGAACCACGACACTGCCCGCCATCTTTTCCTGCAGCGTAGCGTTCTGCATGGAAGAGATACCCAGCAGCGTCAGCAGCAGCAGAAATACCAGACTGACCAGCAACACCATGCCGCGCTGTCGCGCAGGGAAAGTCTGTATCGAATTGAATCGCACGATATTGTTCATGCCAGGCCCGTTCAAAAGCGGTTACGCAGATAAGCAACAACGTTGTACTGCTGAGGCCTGACGATGCCGTTCTGTCCATCCTGCAGCGTCAGGCTGATGCGGACACTGCGTACAGCGTCGGCGTTGGCCTTGGTAACAGCCGTGGTATAGGACATCGGGTTGCCCGCCATGCCGAAAGAAACACTGAAGTCCGCGACGTTCTGCAATAGCGGCTGCGGAGTGCCGTCCGTGCCATATTTTATGGTCAAGTCTGTTCCGCTGAGCGTGTAGACCAACTGCCGCAACGGAAAGGCCGTCTCCCCCGTAGCCGGCGCACGAGCATTGGCGTAGAGCTGTGTCGTAGTCTGACAGTTTGAAACAATGGTCCAGGTGGGCGAACTGCCTGTGGTACCCACGTCGGCGGTCACCAGCGTCAGCGTCCTGCTCGGATTATCCCAGAGAATTGGAGTATCCAGTGCGATCGGCCACGGGATAGCAGGAGATACAGGCGTGTAGTTACTGAAGCTCAGGCAGCCATACATGCCGGTCATCCTGATTTCCTGCATCAGCTTGCTCAGCAGGAAACGCGCATCCTCCTGCATCCGCGCTGCGGCATTCTGGCTTTGGTAGGTGCCTCTGGCCGCCGTGAATATCTGCACGATACCTAGGCTGACCACCAGCCCCAGGACCAGCGCCACCATGATTTCGACCAGGCCGAAGCCTCTGGAAAGCTTTCTCATGGGTTGACCCCGATCCGGGAGACCAGTTGAAAGCTCCGAGGTACCGGAGTTGCCGCAGGGCTTCCTGTTGCCTGATTACTCGCACCCGCAGCGCGGTTATCGCTCCAGCCAATGGTGATGGTTACCAACGTAGAATCACTGACCACAATGCTGCCGGTGCCGCTCGCGCTTGCGAAGTTTCCGATATTGTCTTTGAAATCAAACAGATCCTGATCTCTGGCCTTGTTCAGGTTGGCAGCCGGAGCCGCATCCAGATTCGGTAAATTATAAGTAGCCAGTACATTGGTCGACCCATTGGCACTGGCATTACCATCAACATTGGCGCGGATACGATCCATCATGTCGTAAGCAATGAAGCTCGCCTGGCTGGTCATCGCTGAGCTGTCGGTGTACTTGAGCGCGTTGAGCTGAATGGCCGCAGCGCCCAGCAGGCCGATGGCCAGAATCAATACCGAGACCAGCACCTCGATCAAGGTCATGCCGGTCTGGCGATATCGGGTTTCACCAGCCATCAGCAGCCTCCACCCAGGGTGATCCGACCGGTCAGACAGACCTTTATGGTCTTGATAATAGTGCCTCGGGTGTAGGTCATGGTCACCGCCGCAGCCGGGGCAATGAGCGCGCCCAGGTTGTTGAAATCAATTGCCGTGGCATTGTTATCGGCCACCAGCGTGGCACCGCTGCTCATGGCGGCTACTTTTCGCAACGCCGTGGGTGTCGCCTGAGTATCGGAAACCAGATACACCTGCAATTCGTTGGTCCATGCCGTCCCGCTGGTCGGCGCTATACGCACCGCCACTCCCCTGTTTATCGCCTCGAGTCGCGCATAGTTGAGCGCCCGCTGCAAATCGCTGAGCTCGGTATCGGCCTTGTTGCTCTGGATGGAGCTGGTGAAATTCGGGATAGCGATAGCCGCCAGGATGCCCACCAGGGACACAGTGACTAACAATTCGATGAGGCTGAATCCCTTGGCTATATGACGCATTGAGTGTCTCCTAGACGTTACGACTATAAGGCAGCAACGCCGCTGGAAAATCCATAGCGGGACGTACGGTTGTTTTGCGACGACGAACGCCCGCAGTGTGTTGAAACGGCGGTTTCCAGGGAGGAAAGCATATGAAGCATGCAGGATTCACACTGATCGAATTATTGATCGTCGTTGCACTGGTGGCCATTTTGGCCAACGTCGCAACCCCGTCTTTCAAGGATCTCATCGATTCCAGCCGTGGCCTTGCAACCGCCCGGGAGCTGGCCAGCGGCATTCGCTCGGCGAGAGCGGCCGCAGTCACGCGCAACCAGATCGTTACGCTTCATGCCATCGAGAACGACTGGAGCAACGGCTGGCGGATCATACTCGACGCAGATGGCAAAGGTCCCGACGAAAACGATCCAGTGCTGATAGAACGCGCCAATAGCGGCACAGCGCGAGTGGTCGATAACCGCAAGCGTGTGGAGGAGATCAGTTTCAATGGTTTGGGCACGTTGCGGCGTAGAACCGCCAGGACGTTGCACGTATGTGCCGCAGACCAGCCGGTGAGCAACTATCGAGTGATAGTCGCACCGGCCGGGCGCGTGAGGGTCGAGGACACCAAAATCGATGCAGCGCTGTGTGGCTGAATAGCCTCAGAGCAGCGACTTGACGCGCAACTCCTTGGGCATCGAGAAGGTGATGTTCTCCTCGCGGCCGGCAAGCTCATCAGCACCGGTCGCGCCCCAGGCCTGCAATTGCTGGATCACGCCACGCACCAGCACTTCGGGGGCCGAAGCGCCCGCAGTGATGCCGATACGCTCTACCCCGTCGAACCAGCCTGGTTGCATGTCTTCGGCGCCGTCGATGAGGTACGCCGGAGTCGCCATGCGCTCGGCCAGCTCGCGCAGGCGATTGGAGTTGGAGCTGTTCGGGCTGCCCACCACCAACACCACATCGCACTCATCGGCCAGTTGCTTGACTGCGTCCTGACGGTTTTGCGTGGCGTAGCAGATGTCGTCCTTGCGCGGCCCGCCAATGGCCGGAAAACGCTTGCGCAAGGCATCGATCACCCGGCTGGTGTCATCCATGGACAAGGTGGTCTGGGTCACGAAGGCCAGGGCTTCAGGGTTGCGCACCTGCAGGCTGGCAACATCCTCTTCGTCCTCGACCAGATAGATCGCACCGCCGTTGGCGGCGTCGTACTGGCCCATGGTGCCTTCGACTTCCGGGTGACCGGCGTGGCCTATCAGGATGCACTCGCGGCCATCACGGCTGTAACGGGCGACCTCGATATGCACCTTGGTCACCAGCGGACAGGTAGCATCGAACACCTTCAGACCACGGCCTGCCGCCTCGGTACGAACAGCCTGGGAAACACCGTGGGCGCTGAAGATAACGATGACGTCATCCGGCACCTGATCCAGCTCTTCAACGAAGATCGCACCGCGAGAGCGCAGGTCTTCGACGACAAATTTGTTGTGAACGACTTCATGGCGCACATAAATCGGCGGACCAAACACTTCCAGAGCGCGATTGACGATTTCGATCGCGCGGTCCACTCCGGCACAAAAGCCGCGGGGGTTGGCGAGTTTGATTTGCATGCGGTGCCTCATGATTGGTACGGGGTAGCCCGGCCTGGGCCGGGCTTGACGGCGAAGGTCAGGAAGCCAGAATTGCCTTCACTTCAAAGATTTCCACTTCAAAGCTCAGAGTCTTGCCTGCCAGCGGGTGATTGAAGTCGATGGTGACCTGCTCGTCATCGAACGCTTTCACCACGCCGGGCAACTCGGTATTGGCGGCGTCATTGAAGATCACCAGCAACCCTTCGGACAGTTCCATGCCCACGAACTGCGAGCGTGGCATGATCTGCACGTTTTGTGGGTTGGGCTGACCAAAGGCGTTTTCCGGCAGAATCTCAACGGTCTTTTTATCGCCCGCCTTGAAGCCGAAAATCGCCATTTCAAAGCCGGGCAGCAGGTTGCCGTCACCGACCTTGAACGTGGCCGGAGCCTTTTCGAAGGTGCTGTCGACGGTATCGCCGTTTTCCAGACGCAGGGCGAAGTGCAGAGTGACCTGCGTATTCTGACCGATGCGCAGCTTGTCAGATGAGCCTTGAGTCGAAGATTGCTCAGTCATTGACGGTCTCTCCGGTTTTCTTGCTCTTGAACATGTCCAGCGCCAGCATGATTGCGCCGACGGTGATCGCACTGTCGGCAACGTTGAACGCCGGGAAGTACCAGCGGTTCTGCCAGTGAACCAGAATGAAGTCGATCACGTGGCCCAGCACGATACGGTCGTACAGATTGCCCAGCGCGCCGCCCAGTACCAGCGCCAGTGCAACGGCCAGCCACGTGTCGTCACGCCCCAGACGCTTGAGCCAGACGACCAGCACAGCGCTGACCACCACTGCGATCAGGGCGAACAACCAGCGCTGCCAGCCGGCACCGTCAGCCAGAAAACTGAAGGCGGCACCGGTGTTGTAGGCCAGGGTCCAGCTGAACAGGTCGGGAATCACGATGATCTGCTGATACAGGCTCAACGCGTTCTCGAAGTAATACTTGCTGGCCTGGTCAATGACCAGAACCAGCACGCTCAACCACAGCCAGGCCAGGCGGCCGAACGAGGCGTTAGGCATAGTGACGGACCTCGCCTGCACCGCTGATGTTGTCTACGCAACGACCGCAGATTTCCGGATGCTCGGGGTTTACCCCTACATCCTCGCGGTGATGCCAGCAACGGGCACACTTGGCATGACTGGACTTGAGCACTTTCAGCTTCAGACCGGCGACTTCGGTGACCACGGCATCGGCTGGCGCAGATGCGAGCGGCGCCACACTGGCTGTCGAGGTGATCAGCACGAAGCGCAGCTCGTTGCTCAGTTTCGACAGGTCAGCCACCAGCGACTCCTCGGCATACAGGGTCACTTCGGCCTGCAGGTTGCCGCCAATGGCCTTGGCAGCGCGCAGGTTTTCCATTTCCTTGTTGACCGAGGTCTTCACCGCCATGATCCGCTCCCAGTAGGTGCGGTCCATGTCGAAGTCGGCAGGCATTTCGGTCAGGCCTTCGTACCAGGTGTTGAGCATCACCGATTCGTTACGCTCGCCGGGCAGGAACTGCCACAGCTCGTCGGCGGTGAACGCCAGGATCGGCGCGATCCAGCGCACCAGCGCTTCGGAGATGTGGAACAGTGCCGTCTGGCAGGAGCGACGCGCGGTGCTGTTGGCCGCCGTGGTGTACTGACGATCCTTGATGATGTCGAGGTAGAAACCACCCAGCTCCTGCACGCAGAAGTTGTGGATCTTCGAGTACACGTTCCAGAAACGGTATTCGCCGTAATGCTCTTGCAGCTCGCGCTGCAGCAGTAGGGTGCGGTCCACGGCCCAACGGTCCAGCGCGAGCATTTCCTCGGCGGGCAGGATGTCGGTCGCCGGGTTGAAGCCCGTCAGGTTGGAGAGCAGGAAGCGTGCAGTGTTGCGGATACGACGGTAGGCGTCGGCGCTGCGCTGCAGGATCTGGTCGGAAACCGCCATCTCGCCGGAATAATCGGTCGCCGATACCCACAGACGCATGATGTCGGCACCCAGCGAATCGTTGACCTTCTGCGGCGCTACCACGTTGTTCAGCGATTTGGACATCTTGCGGCCGTTCTCGTCGACCACGAACCCGTGGGTCAGCAGCTCGCGATACGGTGCGTGATCGTCCAGCATGCAGCCGGTCAGCAGTGAGGAGTGGAACCAGCCGCGATGCTGGTCCGAACCTTCGAGGTACAGGTCGGCACGCGGACCGCTTTCATGGCCCATCGGGTGCGAGCCGCGCAGCACATGCCAGTGCGTGGTGCCCGAGTCGAACCAGACGTCCAGGGTGTCGGATATCTTGTCGTACTTGCCGGCTTCGTCGCCGAGCAACTCGCTGGCGTCGAGCTTGAACCAGGCCTCGATGCCCTCTTTCTCGACACGTTGCGCCACTTCTTCCATCAGTTCGACGGTACGTGGGTGCAGGTCGCCGGTTTCCTTGTGCAGGAAGAACGGAATCGGCACGCCCCAGTTGCGCTGACGCGAGATGCACCAGTCAGGACGGTTGGCGATCATCGAGTGCAGGCGTGCCTGCCCCCATGCCGGAACGAACTGAGTGTCTTCGATGGCCTTGACCGCCCGCTTGCGCAGGGTCTCGCCGCTCTCAGGCTGCTTGTCCATGCCCACGAACCACTGCGCGGTCGCGCGGTAGATCAAGGGCGACTTGTGGCGCCAGCAGTGCATGTAGCTGTGGCTGATGGTTTCGGTGTCCATCAGGCTGCCGACTTCGACCAGCTTGTCGATGATGTTCTGGTTGGCCTTGAAGATGAACTGGCCACCGAAGAACTCCAGCGACTCGACATACACGCCGTTGCTCTGCACCGGGCTGATGATGTCGTCGTTGCTCAGGCCATACTGTTTGCAGATATTGAAGTCGTCTACGCCATAGGCAGGCGAGCAGTGAACGATGCCCGTGCCCGCACCCAGCTCGACGTAGTCAGCCAGATAGACTGGCGACAGGCGGTCGTAGAACGGATGGCGGAAGTTGATCAGCTCAAGCGCCTGACCGGTGGTGGTCGCGATGACGGTACCTTCCAGCTTGTAACGGGCCAGGCAGCTTTCGACCAGTTCGGCAGCCAGCACCAGCAGTTTGTCGCCGACATCGACCAGTGCGTATTCGAATTCCGGATGGACATTCAGCGCCTGGTTGGCCGGGATCGTCCACGGTGTGGTGGTCCAGATCACGATGGACGCAGGCTTGCCCAGCGACGGCACACCGAAAGCGGCGGCCAGTTTCGCTTCGTCGGCGATCGGGAACGCAACGTCGATGGTCGAGGACTTCTTGTCCTGATACTCGACTTCGGCTTCAGCCAGTGCCGAGCCGCAATCGAAACACCAGTTGACCGGCTTGAGGCCCTTGAAGACGAAACCGCCCTTGACCATCTCGGCCAGCGCGCGGATTTCTCCGGCTTCGTTGGCGAAGTTCATGGTCAGGTACGGATTGCTCCAGTCGCCCAGCACGCCCAGACGGATGAATTCGGACTTCTGGCCTTCGATCTGCTCGGACGCATAAGCGCGGCACAGCTCACGCGTACGGTCTGCGGAGAGGTTCTTGCCGTGGGTCACTTCGACCTTGTGCTCGATCGGCAGACCATGGCAATCCCAACCCGGCACATACGGGGCATCGAAGCCCGCCAGGGTCTTGGAACGCAGGATCATGTCCTTGAGAATCTTGTTGACCGCATGACCGATGTGAATATTGCCGTTGGCGTACGGAGGACCGTCGTGCAGGACGAACTTGGGACGATCCTTGCCAATCTCGCGCAGCTTCTGGTACAGGCCAATGCTGTCCCAGCGCTGCAGAGTTTGCGGCTCGCGCTGGGGCAGGCCGGCCTTCATAGGGAAGGCGGTGTCCGGAAGGTTTAGCGTGGCTTTATAGTCAGTCATTTCAGGCTCTTGTTTAGCGGTTAGCCATGCCAATGGGCACGGGCGGCGGCGACGTCCGCATTGATCGCCGTCTTGAGCGCCTCCAGTGAGGCGAAACGCTGCTCATCACGCAGCTTGTGGTGGAAAGCCACCGTCAAACGCCGGTCATAAAGATCGCCGGCAAAATCCAGAAGATGCACTTCAAGGTGGGCACTGCCATCACCCGTTACCGTCGGGCGCACGCCGATGTTGGCGACCCCCGGCCAGGCTTTGCCATCGATATCCGTGCTGACCAGATAGACCCCGCTCAGCGGCACACGACGACGCTTGAGTTGCACGTTGGCGGTGGGCGTACCCAACTGACGTGCCAGCTTCTGGCCGTGCAACACCCGCCCGACTATCTGGAACGGACGACCGAGCATGCGCTCGGCCAGGGCAAAGTCCGACGCAGCCAGAGCCTTGCGCACCTTGGTACTGCTGACCCGGATGCCATCTATTTCAACGGTCTGCGCCGCTTCTACGGTAAAACCATACGTTGTGCCGGCCTGTTGCAGGAAGTCGAAGTCACCGACCCGGTCGAAGCCGAAACGAAAGTCGTCTCCCACTTCAAGGTGTTGAACACCCAGGCCGTCGATCAGCACGGTTTCGACGAAACTCGCCGCGCTGAGCTTGCACAGACGCTGATTGAAGGACAGGCAAAGTACCCGGTCAACGCCTTCGGCACTCAGCAGCTCGAGCTTGTCACGCAGGCGGGCCAGACGGGCCGGCGCCGTTTCGGGCGCAAAGAACTCACGCGGCTGCGGCTCGAAGATCACCACACAGCTGGGCACACCCAATTCGACGGCACGCTCGCGCAGACGCGCCAGGATAGCCTGGTGGCCGCGATGAACGCCGTCGAAATTGCCAATCGTGGCGACGCAGCCCCGATGTTCGGGGCGCAGGTTGTGAAGGCCTCTAACCAGCTGCATAACGCACTTCTTGCTCATAAAGTGGCCGATTATAACCACACACGGCCGTGGACGACAGGCAACACACCAAGACCGGATGAAGGTTCTCGGCGTGTGGCGACAAAAACCGAAGGTCAACCCCTGCGACGCGCCCTACATAATGGCTTTGCGGGCGAAATCCCTGAGGCGGAAGCCTAATAAAAGAAGCATGGCGAAATAGGTCACGACGCCGGCGGCAACCAGCGCACCCAGACGCAGAAAACGCTCCAGCATGTGACCTTCGTCCCACGCCGGCATGACATGCATGAGCCCCAGCAGCACCGCCGACATCACCGCGACGGCAATGACCAGCTTGAACAGGAACTTCGTCCAGCCAGGCTGCGGCTGAAACAGATCCTGCTTGCGCAACTGCCAGAACAGCAACCCGGCATTGATGCACGCCCCCACACTGATCGCCAGCGCCAGACCGGCATGCTGCAAGGGCACGATGAAGGCCAGGTTGAGCAATTGAGTCACTATGAGGGTGAAGATCGCGATTTTCACCGGGGTGCGGATGTTTTGTTGAGCATAAAAACCGGGGGCCAGCACCTTGATCAGGATGATCCCCAGCAACCCGACCGAATAGGCGACCAGCGCACGTTGGGTCATGGCCGCGTCGAGTGCGTCGAATTTACCATACTGAAACAACGAAACGGTCAACGGCTCGGCAAGCAGCCCCAGCGCCAGAGTGCAAGGCAGAACCAGCACGAAACACAGTCGCAGACCCCAGTCGAGAATTCGCGAATATTCCTGGCGATCCCGTTGCGCGTAGGTTTTGGACAGTATCGGCAGCAGAATCGTACCCAGCGCCACACCCAGCACGCCGGAAGGCAGCTCCATCAGGCGGTCGGCGTAGTACATCCATGACACCGAACCGGCGACGAGGAACGAGGCAAAGATCGTGTTGATGATCAGAGAAATCTGACTGACAGAAACGCCAAGGATGGCGGGCAGCATCTGCTTCATTACCCGCCAGACCCCGGTGTCGCGCAGATTCAGGCGCGGCAGCACCAGCATGCCGATCTTTTTCAGGTGCGGCAGTTGGTAAAGCAGCTGCAGCAGACCGCCGACCAGAACCGCCCAGCCCAGCGCCATCACTGGTGGATCGAAGTACGGCGTCAGGAACAGCGCGAAGAAAATCATGCTGACGTTGAGCAGCGTGGGCACGAACGCCGGCACTGAAAAACGGTTCCAGGTGTTGAGGATCGCACCGGCCATCGAGGACAGGGAGATCAGCAATATATAAGGAAAGGTCACCCGCAGCAGATCCGAGGTGAGGGCGAATTTCTCCGGGGTGTCGACAAAGCCGGGCGCGGTGGCCCAGATAACCCAGGGCGCAAAGATCACCCCGAGCAGCGTCACCAGCGCCAGCGCCAGGGTCAGCAATCCGGTGACATAGGAAATGAATGTGCGCGTCGCCTCCTCGCCCTGCTGGCTCTTGTATTCGGCCAGGATCGGCACGAATGCCTGGGAAAAGGCGCCCTCGGCGAAAATTCGGCGCAGCAGATTGGGCAGCTTGAAGGCGATGAAGAACGCATCCGTGGCCATTCCGGCACCGAAAGTGCGCGCGATGATGGTGTCGCGTACAAAGCCCAAAACCCGGGAAACCATGGTGATAGAGCTGACGGCGGCGAGTGACTTGAGTAGATTCATTGAAAGAGTTGTGCGCCTCGGCAAAGGATGGGCGATAAAGCCAGCCATTTATGCAATACTTCGCGCCGCAAAAACGCCCGAAGCAAAGGCCGCGAGTTTACAGGTCACAGGCCGGAAATAAATCCTCCAGTCAAATGTCGCAACCACTCAGCGGAACACCTTAACTGCCCTTGACAAGACTTCAACTCATCGGCATGATTCGCGGCCTATTTTGTTTGCTATTTCACAAAGTCTTTCGAGGAGCTCGACGGTGGCCAACACACCTTCCGCCAAAAAACGTGCAAAACAGGCTGAGAAGCGTCGCAGCCACAACGCCAGCCTGCGTTCCATGGTTCGTACCTACATCAAGAATGTAGTTAAAGCCATCGACGCAAAAGACGCAGAAAAAGCGCAAGCCGCTTATGTTCTGGCTGTTCCTGTTATCGACCGTATGGCCGATAAAGGCATCATCCACAAGAACAAGGCTGCTCGCCATAAAGGTCGTCTGAACGGTCACATCAAGGCTCTGAGCCTTGCTGCTGCAGCCTAAGCGACCCGCTTGTTAAAAAACCGACCTCAGGGTCGGTTTTTTATTGCCTGCTGGAAATTAGCGGGAAACATCAATGTGCAGCGCGGCGCAGAGCTGTGACGCAGAGCGTCACGAAGGACATTCCCACGCTGGAGCGTCAGGAACGATAGGCCTGTAACTATCCTGCTACAGACTCAAGGCGCGGGCGCGGTTGTCCATGGCAGGATCGGAATGGCGGTCACGGCATTCTGCGGGCTGCCTTCGATGACACGGTCGCTGTAGACCAGGTACACCAATGCATTGCGCTTCTTGTCGAAGAAACGCACCACCTGCATGGTCTTGAAAACCAGCGAGGTACGCTCCTTGAATACCTCGTCGCCATCCTTGAGGGCTTCCTTGAAACGGATCGGCCCGACCTGACGACAGGCGATGGACGCCTCGGCACGGTCCTCGGCCAATCCCAGACCACCCCTCACGCCGCCCGTCTTGGCGCGTGACAGGTAGCACGTCACACCGTCCACCTTGGGATCGTCAAACGCCTCGACCACAATTCGATCGTTAGGCCCGACCATCTTGAACACAGTCGACACCTGACCGATCTCTTCGGCAGAGACCAGCACCGGCATCAGCAACGCAGCGGCCAACAAACCTTTCATGAAGCGCATCAAATAGTCCTTTTTTGCAGTCTTGAGTCAGACGAGGATCAGGTTATCCCGATGAATCAGCTCAGGCTCGGCCATATAGCCCAGCTCACGCACGATGGATTCGGAAGAGTGACCAATGATTTTCTGGGCTTCGATGGCACTGTAGTTACTCAGCCCGCGAGCGATCTCGCGACCGTCCGGGGCGACGCATACCACCATCTCGCCACGCCGGAAGCTGCCCTGGACCAGCTTGACGCCTACCGGCAGCAGGCTTTTCTGATCCTTGGCCAGCGCCGCAACCGCGCCATCATCCAGCACCAGCGTACCGCGGGTCTGCAGATGCCCTGCCAGCCACTGCTTGCGCGCTGCGAGCATGCCACGCTCAGGGGACAGCAGCGTGCCCAACCGCTCCCCCCCCTTGAGCCGCGCCAGAACGCGCTCGATGCGCCCGCCGACGATGACAGTATGCGCACCGGAACGCGCCGCCAGACGCGCTGCACGCAACTTGGTCTGCATGCCGCCACGCCCCAGCGCACCGCCCGTACCACCGGCCACTGCATCCAGTGCCGGATCATCGGCACGCGCTTCGTAAATCAGCTGCGCCTCCGGGTTGTTACGCGGATCGGCGTCGAACATGCCGTCACGGTCGGTCAGGATGACCAGCAGATCAGCCTCGACCAGATTGGCAACCAGCGCCGCCAGCGTGTCGTTATCGCCAAAACGGATTTCGTCGGTAACCACTGTGTCGTTTTCGTTGATAACCGGCACAACCCCAAGCTCGACCAGCGTGCGCAGGGTGCTACGGGCATTCAGGTAGCGCTTGCGGTCCGACAGGTCATCGTGGGTCAGAAGGATCTGCGCGGTATGTCGGCCATGCTCGGCAAAGCTCGATTCCCACGCCTGCACCAAGCCCATCTGACCAATCGCCGCAGCAGCCTGAAGCTCATGCATGGCACTGGGGCGAGCCGTCCAGCCAAGACGGCTCATGCCGGCAGCCACCGCTCCGGAAGACACCAGTACCAACTCGACACCCGCCTCGTGCAGCGCCACCATCTGCTCCACCCAAACACCCATGGCGTTGCGATCCAGGCCCTTGCCATCAGCCGTCAGCAAGGCACTGCCAATCTTCACAACCCAGCGCTGGGCGCCCGTCACTTTGCTGCGCATCTTCTTCCAACCCTAGCCAGAGATTTTCAAATTCGGGATACAAAAACGCCGCTAACAATCGTAGCGGCGTTCAAGTTTACTTCAAGCGATCAGTCACGGACGTAAATGATTTCCGGACCGTCTTCATCGTCCACGTCTTCTTCATCCCAGTCATCGTCACCGATGTCATGCACGCTCTTCACGCCGCTGCGACGCAGGGCACGCTGATCGTCCAGCGCCTGCAGCTGGGCACGGGCTTCATCTTCGATGCGCTGATCGAGCTCGGCCAGCTCTTCGGCGTAACCAGGCTCTTCGGCGATACGCTGGCTGCGCTCTTCGAGGTAACGCATGATGTCGCGAGTCAGTTGCTCGGTGCCTTCTTTGGCAATGGCAGAGATCACGTAAACAGGGCCGGTCCACTCCAGACGATCGACGATCTCCTGCTTGCGCGCCTCCTGCTCCTCTTCGAGAATCTGATCGCACTTGTTCAGCACCAGCCAGCGATCACGCTCGGCCAGCGACGGGCTAAATTTTTCCAGCTCGTTGACGATCACTTCAGCCGCATCCGGAGCGCTGCTTTCATCCAGCGGCGCCATATCGACGAGGTGCAGCAACAGACGAGTACGCGCCAGGTGCTTGAGGAAGCGAATCCCCAGGCCCGCGCCGTCGGATGCACCCTCGATCAGACCTGGAATGTCGGCAACCACAAAGCTTTTCCAGCGATCGACACTGACCACGCCCAGGTTTGGCACCAGCGTGGTGAACGGATAGTCGGCAACCTTTGGCTTGGCCGCAGACACCGAACGGATGAAGGTGCTCTTGCCGGCATTCGGCAGGCCCAGCAGGCCGACGTCAGCCAGGACTTTCAGCTCGAGCTTGAGATCACGTTGATCACCAGGCTTGCCCGGCGTGGTCTGGCGCGGAGCGCGGTTGGTACTGGACTTGAATCGGGTGTTACCCAGACCGTGCCAGCCGCCCTGGGCAACCATCAAGCGCTGACCATCTTTGGTCAGGTCACCGATGATTTCCTGAGTGGTGGCGTCAATGATGGTGGTCCCGACCGGCACACGCAGTACCAGCTCTTCGCCCTTGCGACCGGTGCAGTCGGCGCTGCCACCGTTGGAGCCGCGCTCGGCATCGAAGTGGCGGGTGTAACGGTAATCGACCAGCGTGTTCAGGTTGACGTCGGCGACCATGAAGATCGAGCCGCCATCACCACCATCACCACCGTTGGGACCACCGTTTTCAATGAATTTTTCTCGACGGAAGCTCATGCAACCGTTGCCGCCGTCACCGGCTTTTACTCGAATGGATACTTCATCTACAAATTTCATAACGCACGCCTCCCGCCACAGGGACGAGCAGAACCACATAAATTACATAAGACTCTTGCAAAAATGAGCGTTGCGATACCGATCAGAAACCAGCGACCCCATGGGTCAACATCACAACAGCCCGCACAAACAGTTTTGCAAGAGACTCACCTGCCTCTCTACCTCTACAAACAAAAAAGCCCCGTCGCAAGACAGGGCTCTTAAGCTACTGCGTGATTACGCTGCGGAGACTTCAGTCTTCGGAACGATGCTCACGTAGCGGCGACCGAAGGCGCCCTTGACCTGAAACTTGATCACGCCTTCCACTTTCGCGAACAGGGTGTGATCTTTACCCATGCCAACGCCGTAGCCAGCGTGGAATTGGGTGCCGCGCTGACGCACGATGATGTTGCCAGGGATGATAGCCTGGCCGCCATACATCTTCACGCCAAGGCGTTTGGCTTCTGAGTCGCGCCCGTTACGGGTACTACCACCAGCTTTTTTGTGAGCCATGAGTCAATTCTCCAGTTGAGGATTAGGCTGAATTAAGCCTGAATACCTGTAATTTTGATCTCGGTGTACCACTGGCGGTGGCCCATACGCTTCATGTGGTGCTTACGACGACGGAACTTGATGATACGAACCTTATCGTGACGACCTTGCGAAACCACTTCAGCCACAACGGTAGCGCCAGCAACAACGGGAGCACCGATATTGACGTCGTCGCCATTGCCAACCAGCAGAACGCGGTCAAACGTAACGGATTCGCCAGTAGCGATTTCCAGTTTTTCAATTTTCAGGTATTCACCTGGGGCGACTTTGTACTGCTTGCCACCGGTAACAATTACTGCGTACATGGTATTTCTCCGAAAATCCTGCTCACCCAGCTCTTTATAAGAAGAGTATCGGCTGGCATGGCTGCATGGGGCTGGAACGGCCCGTTTGCATTGCGTAAGGCAGGTGCTGCCCAGGAAAGTTAGGGTGCGCGATTGTACGCAAGGCATTCGCGTGTTGCAAGAGGCGGCTCGTCATACCTTGACACGCTCTACCCCGCGACCTAGCATGCGGCGCAACCTATCCGGAGCACCTGTCGCTGATGCAACCCCAAGCCTTCTACCGCGCGGTGGCGGACGACTTTAGTGCCGTTGACCTTATCATCAAAAAGCAACTGACGTCGCGCGTACCGCTGGTCTCGAAAATCGGTGATTACATCACGTCGGCAGGTGGCAAGCGCCTGCGCCCGTTGCTGGTGCTGCTGTGCGGCAAGGCACTGGGTCGCGAAGGCGATGATGTTCGCCTGCTCGCCGCCACTATCGAATTCCTGCACACCGCCACGCTGCTGCATGACGACGTTGTCGACATGTCCGGCATGCGTCGCGGTCGTTCCACCGCCAACGCGCTCTGGGGCAATGCGCCCAGCGTATTGGTGGGGGACTTCCTTTATTCGCGCTCGTTCGAAATGATGGTCGAACTGGGCTCGATGGAGGTCATGAAGATTCTGTCCAAGGCGACTCGCATCATCGCCGAAGGCGAAGTGCTGCAGCTCTCGAAGATTCGTGACGCCAGCACCACCGAAGAAACCTACATGGAAGTGATTCGCGGCAAGACAGCCATGCTGTTCGAAGCCTCGACCCACAGCGCCGCAGCCCTGTGCAACGCCCCCCAAGAACAGAGCGAAGCACTGCGCACGTTCGGCGACCATCTGGGTGTGGCCTTCCAGTTGGTGGATGACCTGCTGGACTACCGGGGCGATGCCGAGACGCTGGGCAAGAACGTCGGTGACGACCTCGCCGAAGGCAAGCCGACCCTGCCGCTGATCTACACCATGCGTGAAGGCAGCCCGGAACAGGCTGCGCTGGTTCGTCAGGCGATCCAGAAAGGTGGTCTGGAAGATCTGGAAAGCATCCGCAACGCAGTAGAAAGCGCCGGCGCCCTCGATTACACCGCACAGCTCGCCCGCGACTACGCGGCCCGCGCCATTGCCTGCCTGGACGCGCTGCCGCCCAGCGAGTACCGCGACGCACTGGTCGAACTGAGCGAGTTTGCAGTCGCCCGTACACACTGATATTCGTAGCAGTCAAAAGCCCGTCCAGCGACGGGCTCGGCAAACGGCAGTCAGCGCGTAATCCTTCATCCTCTCCTGCATGAAGTCCGGAAAACACTGAATCCTCAGTGCAAGTCGCGCATGCCCGCGATACAGCGCATGACTCATCAGCCTTTTATCAGCAGATGCAGCCCCAGCAGGCCCATGCCGATAAAGAACACACGCTTGAACAGCACCGCGCTGATTCGCTGGCGCAGCCATTGCCCCAGCAGCATGCCCAACAGGGCCGGAATCAGCGCCAGCGTGGATGCGCCCAGCTCTGCGCCGCCCAGTGCGCCGTTCCACGACAAACCCGCCGCCAGCGCCAGCGTCGAGACAGTGAACGACAACCCCAGCGCCTGGACCAGTTGGTCGCGCTCAAGCCCCAGCGCCTGCAGATAAGGCACCACGGGAATCACGAACACCCCGGTGGCCGACGCGATCACCCCGGTGATCAAACCGCACAGCGGGCCCAGCCAACGCTCGGCAGCGGCAGCAACCTTGAAGGTCGGCAGAAACAGCCCGCTCAGTGCGTAGAGAAACAAAGCGCCACCCAACGCGCGAGTCATTGAATGACCGCCACTCATGCCCAGCCAGAACGCCCCGACCAGCGTGCCGATGAAAATCATGCTCAGCATCGGCCATAGCCGCTTCAGCAAAGGCCGCAGATTGCCACCCGCCGCCAGTTGCCAGACATTGGTGAACGTCGACGGGATGATCAGCAACGCCGCAGCCTGCGCCGGCAGCATGGCCAGCCCCAGCAACCCCATTGCCACCGTGGGCAAGCCCAGGCCGATCACACCCTTGACCGTACCGGCCAGCAGAAAGGTGCCGATTACCAGCGCCGAAAGGCCCCAGCCCAGCGTTTGATAGAAGTCGAGAATCGAGTGCATGGCGTCCCTTGCCAGATGGATAGAGGTCGAGGCTTAACCTTTTACTGAGCGCTCGCGCAGGTAAGCCAGCACTTGCGCTTGATCACCCGCGAATTCGATACGCGCCGCCTTGTGTTCGCGCTGGTAAGCGTACATCGGGTCGTAATATTCGCCGAGCAGCCCTTCGATCCAGCCTCGGTGCAGATCAACCGCACCGCTGCGCTGCTGTTCTTCCAGCGCCGCCTGCATAAGGCCCGACAGGCGCTGGTGACGCTCGCCGCCGAGGCGTTTGTGAATGTTGTTCAGGCTTTGCAACAGACGCTCGGCGAACAGGCCGAAGCCCTGCTCTTCGCCCTTGACGGTGATGAACTCTGCGCAGAGGTTGATCACATAGTCCTCGAGAATGCGCTCGACGCGGTTCTCGAAGCTGTCTTCCAGCCAGACCATCGCGCAGCCCTGCATCGCCTGGTGCAGCTCCAGCGGCACGTTGCAACTGCCGACCAGACGGCTTTCATCTTCCACAACGAATTGTTCGATACCGGCTGCGCGCTTCTTGAGCAGGTCGATGGCCAGCCGGTTCTCGAAGTCGATCTGCGCCGGCTGCCCAGTGGCACGCTTGCCGAAGCTGGAGCCGCGATGATTGGCGATGCCTTCCAGGTCCACGCTGTTAGGCAGCTGCGTCAATACTTCGGTCTTGCCCGTGCCGGTCATTCCGCCGAGCACGACGATACTGCATTCGCTCACCGCCTCATGCAGGGTATCCAGCAGGAACGTGCGCATCGCCTTGTAGCCGCCAAGAACCCGCGGGTAGTCGACCCCGGCATCCTTCAGCCAGCGCTGTACCGTCTGCGAGCGCAGCCCGCCGCGAAAGCAGTACAGGTAGCCATCCGGATTGGCTTTGGCGAACTCGATCCACGCATTGACGCGTTCATCCTTGACCTGACCACAGACCAATTGATGCCCGAGCTGGATAGCGGCGTCCTGGCCGTGTTGCTTGTAGCAGGTGCCGACCTTTTGCCGCTCGATGTCATTCATCAGCGGCAGGTTGATCACACCAGGAAAAGCCCCCTTGGAAAACTCCACCGGAGCGCGAGCGTCCATCATCGGCACGTCGTTGAGAAACAGTGCACGGTAGTCGCTGCTGTTGTCGGCCATCAGAACACCTCGACGGCGCGGGTCTGTCGCTCGTGCAAGGTGCCGATAGGGTTGAGCAGCAGCCCCAGTTCGGCAGCCACGATCAGAAACTCGGCTTCACCTTCAGGGCTGACCGCGACCAACAGACCGCCGCTGGTCTGTGGATCACACAACAGGTCACGCTGGGCATCGCTCAGTGCGCCGATCCTGTCGCCGTAACTTTCAAAGTTGCGCAATGTGCCGCCCGGCACACAGCCCTCGGCAATGTAATGCTCGACGCCGGGCAGACGCGGTACAGCAGCGTAGTCCAGACGCGCGGTCAGACCTGCGCCGTCCGCCATTTCAACCAGATGCCCGAGCAGACCGAAGCCGGTGACATCGGTCATCGCCTGCACGCCGTCGAGCTTGCCGAAACGGCTGCCCGGCTTGTTCAGGGTGCACATCCAGTCACGCGCCAGACCGATGTCTTCATCGCGCAGCTTCGATTTTTTCTCGGCCGTGGTGAGGATGCCGATGCCCAGGGGCTTGGTCAGGTACAAGGTGCTCCCCGCCAAGGCAGTGTCGTTGCGTTTCATGTGCTTTTTCTGCACCACGCCGGTCACCGCCAGACCGAAGATCGGCTCAGGCGCATCGATGGAATGCCCTCCCGCCAGCGGGATACCGGCAGCGTCGCAGACGGCACGACCACCGCGAATGACTTCACGCGCCACTTCGGGTGGCAGGATGTTGACCGGCCAGCCGAGAATGGCGATGGCCATCAGCGGGTCACCGCCCATCGCATAGATGTCGCTGATGGCATTGGTCGCGGCGATACGGCCGAAATCGAACGGGTCATCAACGATGGGCATGAAGAAGTCCGTGGTCGAGACCACGCCGCGCTCGTCATCCAGCGCATAGACCGCCGCGTCATCACGCGAGGCATTGCCAACCCAGAGTCTGGGGTCAAGGTTCTGAGCGCCGCTGCCAGCGAGGATCACGTCCAGCACCTTGGGGGAAATCTTGCAGCCACACCCTGCTCCGTGACTGTACTGGGTCAGGCGGATTGGCTCATTCATCGCGACACTCTCGGTTACCGGGAAACAGGCTGTGGAGTCTAGGGGCTGTTCCCTTATCAGCGCAAACCGCGTCGTGCGCCGGCCGTGCATTCGGGCGGTGAATCTGCCGAACTGGCCTTTCTCGCCATGCCTCTTATAATCCCCGCGCATCACCACCGAATCCTGTGAAGCGCCGCCTGCTCGTGCACGCGGGCTTCACGTTATCCTTTTTCCGCTATTGAACCGGAGAACCTCCATGCTCAAGCGTACCCTGGCGCTCGCCGCCGGCATTGCCCTGTCCTTCTCCGCCCTGACCAGCCACGCTGCCGACACCCTGCGTGTCTCGGCCATTCCCGACGAAGCGCCTACCGAACTGCTGCGCAAGTTCAAGCCGCTGGGAGCTTATCTGGAGCAACGGCTGGGCATGAAGGTCGAGTTCGTTCCGGTCGCGGATTATCCGGCAGTGGTCGAAGCGCTGGCCACTGACCGGCTCGACATGGCCTGGCTGGGCGGTTTCACCTTCGTTCAGGTCAACCTCAAGACCGGTAATGCGGTGCCACTGGTACAGCGTGAGCAGGACGCCAAGTTCACCAGCAAATTCATCACCTCCGATCCGAACGTGAAAACCCTGGCGGACCTCAAGGGCAAGACCTTTGCCTTCGGCTCGGTGTCGTCGACATCCGGCAGCCTGATGCCGCGCTATTTCATGCTCAAGGAAAACATCAAGCCGGAAACGTTCTTCAGCCGCGTCGCCTATTCCGGCGCACATGACGCAACCGCCGCATGGGTTCAGGCGGGCAAGGTCGATGCAGGCGTGCTTAACGCCAGCGTCTGGGACAAGCTGGTCGCCAGCGGCAAGGTCGACACCAACAAGGTTCATGTCTTCGAGACCACGCCGGCTTATTTCGACTACAACTGGACCGTGCGCGGCAGCCTCGACCCGGCACTGGCAGCGAAGATCAAACAGGCCTTCCTCGACCTCGACCCGGCCAACCCGGAGCAGAAGGCAATCCTCGATCTTCAGGCCGCCAGCCGCTTCATCGAGACCAAGCCCGAGAACTACAAAGGCATCGAAGAAGCCGCACGCGCTGCCGACCTGCTGAAATGACCCTGCGTCTGTCCGCCATCGAGCTGCGCCACAGCGACGGCACACTGGCGTTGCGCGGCCTGGACCTGAGCATCGCTCGTGGCGAACGAGTAGCGATCATCGGGCCGTCCGGTGCGGGCAAGACCACGCTGCTCAATCTGCTGGCCAGCGCTCTGCCGCCCAGTGCCGGACAGCTGCAGGTTCTGGGGACTGATCCCTGGCAGCTCTCCAGCACACGACGCCAGCGCCTGCGCAGCCGCATTGCGCTGATTCATCAGGCACCGCCGTTGCCGGCGCGCCAGCGGGTGGTGACTGCGGTGTCGGCGGGCAGGCTTGGTCAGTGGGGGCTGGGCAAAAGCCTGCTGAACCTGCTGCATCCACTCGACATCAGCGGCGCCCGCGAGGTACTGGCGCGTCTGGACCTGGCGGACAAACTTTTCGAACGTTGCCAGCAGTTGTCCGGTGGACAGCTGCAACGTGTCGGCATTGCCCGCGCCTTGTATCAGCAACCCGAACTGCTGCTAGCCGACGAGCCGGTTTCGGCGATGGACCCGCGCCTCGCCGATCACACCCTGGCGCTGCTGTGTCAGCACGCCATCGAGCACAACGTGACGCTGGTCGCCAGCCTGCATGCGGTGGAACTGGCGCTGGCACATTTCCCGCGGGTCATCGGGGTGCGCGACGGGCGAATTCACTTCGACCTCGCCGTCAGCGAGGTCGGCCGGGAGCATCTCGACACGCTGTATGCCAACGAACAACTCAGCCCTCAGCCGGTTTCGGATGCAGCTGAAACACGCTGGACGCCGCGATGCTGAGTCGGGATCAGCGCGACCCGGCGGCAACGCCACGCCTGTTGCTGACATTGCTGGCGGTCGCCCTGCTCTGGCCGGGCATTCGTCTGGCCGAACTTAATCCGTGGGTACTGCTGCAAGCCGATAATGCGCGGACGATGGGCAGCTTTCTCGCCGGGTTCTGGCCGGTGGCGCACTCTACGGAATTCCTCGGGCTGCTGCTGGATGCGACGCTGCAAACCCTGGCGATCGCCACAGCCGGCATTGCCCTTGCCTTGCTGCTGGCCGTACCGGCAAGCCTGCTCGCCAGCCAGGCATTGTCGCTGTCGGCCGCCTCACGCGGCGGCCGCCCCGGCTGGCTCGGCCAATGCCTGCGCTGGCCGGCACGCGGGGTGTTGATCTTCCTGCGAAGCGTGCCGGAAATCGTCTGGGCGCTGCTGTTCGTGCGTGCGGTCGGCCTGGGCCCTACGGCGGGCGTACTGGCCATCGCCATCACCTACGCAGGCATGCTTGGCAAGGTGTACGCCGAGATTTTCGAATCGGTGGACCAACGCCCGGCCCACGCGCTGCTCCAGGCAGGCAGCGGTCGCCTGGCCGCACTGGCTTACGGCATCCTGCCCAACGCGGCAGCCGAACTGACCTCCTACACCGTGTACCGCTGGGAGTGCGCCGTGCGCGCTTCGGTGGTCATGGGTTTCGTCGGCGCAGGCGGACTGGGTCAGCAGATCGACCTGTCGATGCGCATGTTCGCCGGTGACGAAGTGGCGAGCATGCTGCTGACCTTCCTGCTGCTGGTGCTGCTCGCCGACCAGCTCAGCCGTTTGCTGCGCAGGCAGTTCACATGAAGCGCGCAGGTAATCTGCTGCTGGTGCTGGCGCTGATCGCAGCAGTGATCGCATCGTTTGTGTACCTAGGCCTCGACCTGCTCACCCTGGGCAGCCACGACAACCTGACGCAGATGGGCCGTTACGCGTTGCGCTTCATGAGCCCGGACCTGAGCGGCCCTCATCTGCAGGCAATCGGCCAGGGCGCCCTGGAAACCCTGGCCATGTCGGCACTCGGCACCTTGCTGGCCGCCATTGCAGGTTTGCTCCTGGCACTGCCCGCTGCCGGACGCTTCGGTTGGTTCCTGCGCAGCCTGAGCCGCCTGCTGCTCAATGCGCTGCGCGCCATTCCGGAACTGGTGTGGGCCGTGTTGATGGTGCTGGCTGCCGGGCTCGGCCCCAATGCAGGCACGCTGGCACTGGCACTGCACACCACGGGCGTTCTGGGCCGCCTGTTTGCCGAGGCACTGGAAAACACCGCACCGCAACCCGCTGCAGCGATTCGTCTGCAGGGCGGCAGCGCCTGGCAGGCGTTCAGCTACGGCACCCTGCCCAACCTCTGGCCACAGCTGCTGGCGTATACGCTGTATCGCTGGGAGAACAACATTCGCATGGCCAGCGTGCTGGGCTTTGTCGGCGCGGGCGGTCTAGGGCAAATGCTGTATGTCAGCCTCAGCCTGTTTCAGGAAGCGCAGGCCAGTACCGTGATTCTGGCGATGCTGATACTGGTATTCGCCGTCGACGCATTGAGCGGCTGGAGCAGGCAGCGCTGGGTGCGTAACTGAGCAGACCTCAGAACGCAAAACGCCACGACCCTGAAGCTCAGGGCCGTGGCGTGATTAGCAGCGTGACTCAGTAGCCGAGCGACAAGCCGGTGTTGCGACGCGGGTCGTTAGCGCCGTAGAAGCGGTTGTTACCGACTGGTTTGCCACCCAGCGAAGGCGCGCCCACCAGAATCGCCGCCACATGATTGAGCGGCTGCGGACCTGCGAACTTTTGACCCCAACTCTCGAGAATCTTCAGCGTGTCAGGGCTGACCGCGAAGGTATCGATGTTGGTTTCTTCAGGCTGCCATTGCTGGTG
The DNA here is from genome assembly GCF_000507185.2 of Pseudomonas syringae KCTC 12500. Taxonomy (NCBI): domain Bacteria; kingdom Pseudomonadati; phylum Pseudomonadota; class Gammaproteobacteria; order Pseudomonadales; family Pseudomonadaceae; genus Pseudomonas; species Pseudomonas syringae. The sequence continues at coordinate 3,216,735 of NZ_AYTM02000002.1, read as the reverse complement.
GAAACGCGGCGCGTCGACCGCTTCCTGAATGTTCATGCCGTAGTCAATGACGTTGAGCATGGTCAGCAGCGTGGCGGTAATGATGCGGCTGCCGCCCGGCGTGCCGACGACCATCACTGCCTTGCCGTCCTTGGTGACAATGGTCGGGCTCATCGACGACAGCGGCGTCTTGCCCGGCGCGATGGCGTTGGCTTCGCCCTGCACCAGTCCGTACATGTTGGGCACGCCGACCTTGACGGTGAAGTCATCCATTTCGTCGTTGAGGATCACGCCGGTCTTGCTGGCCATGACGCCCGCGCCGAACCAGTTGTTCAAGGTGTAGGTCACCGAAACCGCATTGCCCCATTTATCGACAATCGAATAGTGAGTGGTGTTGCTGCCTTCATGGGGCGCGACGCCGGGTTTGATCTTGCTCGAGTCACCGGCCTTTTGCGGCTCGATGGCAGCGCGCAGCTTGGCGGCATACTTGACGTCCAGCAGGTGCTCGACCGGATTCTTGACGAAGTCCGGGTCGCCCAGGTAGCTGTTGCGGTCCGCGTAGGCGTGACGCATGGCCTCGATCTGATAATGCATGCCCTGCGCCGAGCGGAAGCCCAGCTCTTTCATCGGGTAGCCTTCGAGGATGTTCAGAATCTGGCAGATGACCACACCGCCAGAGCTCGGAGGCGGTGCCGAGACCACGTGGTAGCCACGGTAATCACATTCGATCGGCGCCAGCTCGCGGGTCTTGTAATGGTCGAGGTCCGCCTGGGTGATGATGCCCTTGCCAGCCTGACTGGAGTCGACCAGCGCCTTGGCAACCCAGCCCTTGTAGAAACCGTCGCTGCCCTTCTCGGACACTTCCTTGAGGGTCTTGGCCAGGTCTTTCTGCACCAGCTTCTGACCGACCTGCATCGGCTCGCCCTTGTTGAGGAAGATCGAGCCGGAATCGGCCATGTCCGCCTTGAACACATCCGTGGCGCTCGACAGCATGTCGACATCGCCCTGCCCCAGCACAAAACCGTCCTCGGCAAGCTTGATCGCCGGGGCGATGACCTCTTCACGCTTGCGGGTGCCGTACTTGCTCAGGGCCATTTCCATACCGGACACAGTGCCCGGCACGCCGACGGCCAGATGGCCCTTGGCACTCAGGTCAGGGATGACCTTGCCGTCCTTGTCCAGATACATGTTGGCAGTCGCGGCCAGCGGCGCCTTTTCACGGAAGTCGAGGAAGGTCTTGCGCCCGTCGGCCAGTTGAATGGTCATGAACCCACCACCGCCGAGGTTGCCCGCAGCGGGATAGACCACCGCCAGTGCGTAGCCAACCGCTACGGCCGCATCGACCGCATTGCCGCCAGCCTTGAGTACATCGACCCCCACGTGAGTAGCCAGGTGCTGAGCCGTCACGACCATGCCGTTTTCGGCAGCGACCGGGGCTTGTGACGCGGCGAATGTGGGGGAATACGCGACAATCAGTGCCGTCGCGATCAACGATCTGGCGAGGGGTTCGAACTTCATGGTCGATCTCTTCTTTTTCTGGGTCAGGGACGTTTGATGAGTGAAGCGCCAGCCTCCAGGCGAGGATGCGGCACTTCTCATCGAAGCGTACCGAGCATCCCTGCGCTGATCTGACGGGGTCCAAAGTAGCCGGTTCTGCCGCGTTTTCCTAATGTAAAAACCGGATACACATCAACGCCCCACTGATTCCCGACACGGGTGACGCCTAGGCTTTCGGGCGATACCCCTCGATGATCGCCGAGAAATCCTTGCCGCCATCGCCACGCAGGCTCATGGCCTGGTAAAGCTGTTGCGCCACTGCGCCGAGGACAACCGGTTGATGCGCAGCGCGCGCGGCCTCGGTTGCCAGGCCCAAGTCCTTGAGCATCAGCTCGGCGCCAAAGCCGCCGCTGTAACCGCGTGACGCGGGCGCGGTTTCGACGATGCCGGGCCACGGGTTGTAGGCCTCCGAACTCCAGCAACGACCGGTCGAAGTATTGATAATGCCGGCCAGCACTTCGGTGTCGATACCCAGTGCATTGCCCAGCGCCATGGACTCGGCCACGCCGATCATGGAAATCGCCAGCAGCATGTTATTGCAGATCTTGGCGATCTGGCCGGTGCCCACGTCACCACAATGCACGATGTTGCGGCCCATCTGTTCCAGCACCGGTTTGAGCACAGCGAAATGCCCGGCAGTACCTCCGACCATGAAGGTCAGGGTTCCGGCCTGCGCACCACCGGTGCCGCCCGACACCGGCGCATCGCCCAACACCACACCTTGCCGCGCAGCAACAGCGGCAATGTCGCGGATGGTCTGCGGGTCGATGGTGCTGCAATCAACTGCCGGGACACCGGACGCGATGCCTTTCAGCACGCCGTCGTCGTTCAGGTAAACGCTGCGCACATGCGCCGCAGCGGGCAGCATGGTGATGACCAGTTCAGTGCCCTGGGCCGCCTGTGCGGGCGAGTCGCGGACCTGTGCGCCCAGCTCGGCGAATTCAGCCAGTACGCTCTTGTTCAGGTCGAACACCTGCAAGGCGTGACCGGCTCTGATCAGGTTGCGGGCCATGGGCGCGCCCATATTGCCCAGACCGATAAATGCGATGTTCATGGTTGTTCTCCCGGGCGAATTGACCGCCAGCGCTCAGCGCAGATTGATCGTGGTGTTCACGCCATCGTTGACGCTCTCGTCATCGAACCAGCGACTGGTGACGGTCTTGGTCTGAGTGTAGAACTGCACCACCTGTTTGCCGTACGGGCCCAGATCGCCCAGCTTGGAACCCCGCGAGCCAGTGAAACTGAAAAACGGCACCGGCACGGGAATCGGAATATTGATCCCGACCTGCCCGACATCGGTCTCACTTTGGAACTTGCGTGCCGCCGCACCGCTCTGGGTGAACAGCCCGGTGCCATTGCCGAACGGGTTGGCGTTGACCAGCGCGATAGCCTCATCGAGGGTATCGACTTCCAGCACCACCAGCACCGGCCCGAAAATTTCCTGGGTGTAGATCTGCATGTCGGTGGTGACGCCCGAGAACAAGGTCGGCCCTACGAAGTTGCCGCCCTCGTAACCCGGCACTGAAACCTCACGACCATCCAGTTCCAGCGTCGCACCTTCACGCACGCCACTCTCGATCAGATCCAGAATGCGTTGTTTGGCCCGTCGTGAAATCACCGGCCCGATGTCGGTGCCCGGTTCCTGGCCGGCATTGACCTTGAGTTTCTGCGCCCGCGCCTTGAGGTCGGGCAGCCACTGTCTAGACGCGCCGACCAGCACCACCACAGAAGTCGCCATGCACCGCTGACCCGCCGCACCGAAACCTGCGCCCACCAGCGCGTTCAGGGTTTGCTCACGGTTAGCGTCGGGTAGCACCACGGCATGATTCTTCGCCCCCATCATTGCCTGCACCCGCTTGCCATGCCGACCGGCCAGATCGTAGACATGCGTGCCGACCGCCGTTGAACCGACGAAGGAAACAGCCTTGATGTCCTTGTGCGTGCAGATCGCGTCCACCACCTCCTTGCCACCATGCACCACGTTGAGCACACCGGGCGGCACCCCCGCCTCGATCGCCAGCTCGACCAGCAACAGGGTCGACAGCGGATCCTGCTCAGAAGGCTTGAGCACGAATGTATTGCCGCAGGCGATCGCCATCGGAAACATCCACAGCGGAATCATCGCCGGGAAGTTGAACGGCGTGATCCCGGCGCACACGCCGATCGGCTGGCGCAGGGTATAGGTGTCAACGCCACTGGCGACGTTCTCGGCAAACTCACCCATTTGCAGCGTGCCGATCGAACAGGCGTGCTCGACCACTTCCAGACCCCGAAAGATATCGCCCTCGGCATCGGCCAGCGTCTTGCCCTGCTCGGCACTGAGTACCGCCGCGATACGCTTGGAGTGCTCGCGAATCAGCGCCTGCAGCTTGAGCATGATGCGCATACGCACACCGATGGGGGTTTCACGCCAGGTTCGATAGGCCGCGTGAGCGGCTGCGACGGCGGCGTCCACTTCACTGGCCGTGGCGAATGGCACCTGGGCGAGGATTTCCTGAGTGGCCGGGTTGACGATGTCTACCCATTCGCTGCTTTGCGAGTCGGTCCACTCGCCGTTGATCAGCAGTTTCACGCGAGCAATCGAGGTCGTCGTGTGGTTCAGTGAGGCATTCATTTCAGCGATTCTCCCTTCAGCAAACCACGCATCCACAGCCTGTGCAGAAGGATGATCGTGGCCTCCCGGCAGTCTTGTTTTTGAATTGGTCAGGGGGCGTGCTTTGGAGTATAGATGTGCAAACTTCTAACAAGAACGCAGATAAAAGCAGGGTCAACATGCAAAAAAACATCACCTCCCTGGGGCTGTTGAACTGGGATGACCTGAAGTTTTTCCTTGAGGTGGCACGCACCCGAAAAGTCAGCAGCGCGGCCCGCCGCCTGGGCGTCGACTACACCACCGTGTCGCGGCGCATCAACTCGCTGGAAACCTCGCTGGGCACGCTGCTGTTCGAGAAATCGCGCAACAACGGCTTCATCATGACCGCCGAAGGTCAGCGCCTGCTGGGCTATGCCGAGTCCATCGAAAGCACACTGCACATGGCCTGCGAGCAGGTTTCCGGGTCCAGCGTCGCGTTATCCGGGCACGTGCGTATGGGCTGCACGGAAGGCTTCGGCAGCTTCTTCATCACCCCGCAACTGAGCCACTTTCTCGACAGCTACCCGAGCATTTCGCTGGACATCCTGCCGCTGCCGCACTTCATCAGCCTGTCGAAACGCGAGGCGGATATCGTCATCGCCCTGGAGCGCCCCGAACACGGCCCCTACGTGTGTTGCAAGCTCTGCGATTACAGCCTGGGTCTGTACGCGACCCAGGCCTACCTCGACAACCACTCGCCCATCGAACACAAGGCGGACTTGAGCGAGCACGTCTTCATCAGCTACGTCGACGACTTGGCGTTCAGCTCCGAGCTGCTATACATGAGCAACCTGCTCCCCAACGCCCAGGCACAACTGCGCAGCACCAGCGTCATCGCCCAATACACCGCCGCCCTGCAGGGCCGCGCACTGGCCATCCTGCCATGCTTCCTCGCCGCTCAAGACCCACGGCTACTGCCGGTGCTGAGGGAGGAAGTGAACATTACTCGTCAATTCTGGATGTATTGCCGGGAGGATCTGCGCAAGTTGAAGCGGATCACGTTGCTGTGGGATTACATTCGGGAGGTGACGGAGTTGAATAAGGGTTTTTTGTTGGGGGAAAACCGCGCTATTCGCTTCCTTCAGTGACAGATTTTCAAGGAATCAGGTGGCCGTATCGTAGCGGGGCAGACCAGAGTTGGCCGACGGCTTGTGACACGGATGCTGGTTCGCAACCATTGAGGTAACCCCGACTCTTCGATCAGGTTCTCAAGGTCCTTCGCAAAACCAAGATTTCCCCTACATACCGCTTTTTGCGCTTCCTGTAGCCTCCCACGCGTCAACTAAACGCTGGTTGTCTACGGATCAAAACGCAGGGACGGGATGCAATGATTTCTTCAGCCCGATTGGGCGACAAGCACGCCTGCCCATTACCGGGGCACGGTACAACGTCTATCGCTTCTGCGTCCGGTGACGTCAACATCAACGCAATGGGCGCGGCACGTGTGGGTGATACCTGCGGGTGTGGTGCGGTTATCACTACAGGCTTTCCTTCTATTCTGGTGAATGGCCGTCCTATGGCCCACCTCGGAAGCCCCACCAGTCACGGCGGGACAATCATCACAGGCTCAGGCAATGTTGGTGGCGGCTTCGTCATGGGTGACGCTGGTGGCGCGACCCTTATTAACTTCATGGCGCTAGGGGCCTTCCGGCCAGACGGGTCCGTGGACGACGAGAAGATGGTGACCTTGCTGGCTGACCCGAAGCTCACGGAGAAAGCCTTGGCGGCGAATGCTTTGGTAGGCCTTGAGGCAGCTGGCAAGAAGTCAGATGCGCAGCCTGAGCCAAGGGCGGAATCTGTTGTTTGCAAACACCCTGACAGGATGGAAGAGCTGGCGACTTATATCGCTGGAGAGATGAACGCCAACATCAATAGTCCAGAAGTTCGACAGATGAGAGACCTCAATAGCTTCGATGCGGCGGCAAAGATGAAGGAGTATGAGACGCTTCCATTTTACTTGCGCCTTGGTCCCAGCCCGGATTTCTACAGCATGGCGGCGGGTATGCAAGCAAAGGCTTTTGCTATCTGGGCAGAACGTGTTGGTCAGAATCGCCCGTGGGACCACAAGCCGATCATCCGTCGAACAATTGGTGGTGTTTGGCACAAACAAGGCAAGTACGAGTATTTTTATGACATCTGGTCCAACGTCCATTACGGATATATAGGCATGGCTGGGGGTCTCTCCGAAAGCGCTCTATTGGATGGCGCCGGGGCCGAGCAGATAATTTCAGACGCCGGACGGAAGGTTGATGAGGTGTTTACGAAGCCTAAGGCTCAATGGGAGCTACCCGGTCCGAACCGCTCCGGTGATGTCGATGGCCTGAGGGCGTGGGATGATGCTCCCGACCGAATATCTATTAGCATTGGGGTGAAGCTCTATCAACAACATCCCAACGGAGGCATCACGGCCAAGATGATCATGGACGAAGTGCTTGCAGTACCGCCCCAGACATGGGGTAAAGGGATCCAAATACATGCATGTCCATAAACCCAAGATCCGATATGGCCGCTGGATGTTTCTTCTACTCGGCATCCTTCCTGTGGCTTTTTGGTATTTTTCCTCGCCGGTCGTAGCGGTCAATTTTTCTCCGAATAGCAAGGAGGAGTTTCGATACGTGTGGAACACTCAGGACAGAATCCGCAGGGGCGATATCAGGCACGGCGGCTCAGCCGTTGAGTTCAGCTACATATTCCCTGATGGGGACTTCTTCATGATGTTCGATTGGTGGACCGATAAGGGTTTCAAGCGGTGCATCGACATCACGCCTAAATGGGGAAGTACGATAGACATCTATCTTGATGATATCGGCAGGATCGACACGGCGAAAACGGCGCCTGAGGTCATTGCTCGTCTGAAACAGTGTCCGGGGCGACCAGACGCCTTCGAGCCCTGAGGCGTGCGACCCGCGCCACGTCAAACTCGGCACAGCCAATGAGCAAACGAAGACACTCCCGGATTTTCGTACCTTAAGAAGAGCTGACCCATACCCAGACTCAAGCAAGGCTCGCCCTGAGAAAGCTCAAGGCATCCTTGAAAATATGGTGCCATCTGTCAGACGGCTCACTCATCAGCGGATGCCAGAAGAATCTGAAATCGTGTCCTCCATCATCCTCTGCAAAATGCACCCAGCTATCGGGAAGGTCTTGAGCCACCTCACATTCATGAAATGCCCAGATATGTCCCGTTATGGTGGAGTGCCACTCACCCAGGTTTCGCTTTGCTGTCGCTTGAATCCCGGCCTCCTCCATTAACTCCCGCACAGCAGCCGCGCCACTTGACTCGCCTGGTTCCACACTGCCCTTGACCAATTGCAGGCCCGCCAACGGATGCTCAAATGCCAGAATCTCCAACACTCCCCGGTTCCGCAGAACCACAGCACACGCTTTATCCGCCGCCATGCAGTTACACCTTGGCCTTTTCAGTTGCCCCTTGAACCCAATTGAAGAGCCTAGGGATTATGACGCTCGACTTCGTACCTGGAAATCGCCAGACAGCCCGGACATGATCAAAGCCCCAACATCAGCCCACTCAGGCGTTTGACCTTGCGGCGCAGGGCTTCTTCGAAGATGCCTTGGCGCGGTTCGATGAGGCTGAACCAGTGCTTGGCGCGGGTGATGCCGGTGTAGATGAGCTCCTTGGTCAGTACCGGGTTGAGCGCTTCGGGCAGGATCAGGGCGGTGTGGGCGAATTCCGAGCCCTGGGATTTGTGTACGGTCATGGCATACACGGTTTCGACCTCGTTGAGGCGGCTGGGCAGGACGAAGCGTACGCCTTCGCTGCCGTCGTTGCGGGGGAAGGCGACGCGCAATACCTGTTTGCCCTCGCCGTCGCGCTCGGGCAGGCGCAAGGTGATGCCGATGTCGCCGTTCATCAGGCCGAGGCCATAGTCGTTGTGGGTCATCAGCACCGGGCGACCTTCATACCATTGCTGTTCGCTTTCGATCAGCTTCGCGCTGAACAGCGCGTGAGTGATGCGCTGGTTCAAACCCTCGACGCCCCACGGGCCTTTGCGTACGGCACACAGCAGTTGAAAGGCGTCGAAGGCGCTGAGTACCGAGCGCGCCCAACGCGTCCAGCACGCGTCGTCCAGTGCCGAATCGTCGGCGGGACGTTCGGCGGCGAGTACGTTCAGGTAATGCCGGTAACCCTGCGGATCTTGCTCGCCCCTGCCTAGACCGTCGAGCACCAGGCGTTCGAACTTGAGGTCCTGCTCGCCCTTGAGAGCCAGGGCGAACAGGTCGTCATGACTGCCCGCCGAGAGCAGCGCGCGGGCCTGTTGGTCCTGTTGTTGGTTGACCAGCCGGGCCAGCTGGCCGATGCCGCTGCCTTGGCCGAAGCGACGCGAGTGGCGCAGCATCACCACTTGCTGGGCCAACGGATGCTGCTGTGCATCGCCCTGGCGCAAACCGCCCTTGCCGAGGTCTTCGCCGCTGACGGCTTCCAGCCAGGCCTGGGTGTCGGGGCTGTAGAAACCTTCTTCGGCGTCGCGGCACAAATCCCCGAGTACCGCCCCCGCCTCCACGGACGCCAGCTGGTCCTTGTCGCCCAGCAGAACCATGCGTGCATGCACAGGCAGTGCGTCGAGCAGATTGGCCATCATTTCCAGGTCGATCATGGAGGCTTCATCAACCACCAGCACGTCGAGCGGCAGCAAATTGCCCGCGTGGTGGCGGAAGTGGCGGGTACCGGGCCGACTGCCCAGCAGACGGTGGACGGTGGTCACCTCGCTGGGGATTTTCTGTCGTACGTCGTCACTGACATCCAGGCTCTGCACCTGTTGACTGATGGACTCGGTCAGACGTGCCGCCGCCTTGCCGGTGGGCGCCGCGAGCCGGATGCGCAGCGGTTGGCCACTCTGTACCGCCGGGGCCTGCAACAAGGCCAGCAGGCGTACCACCGTGGTGGTTTTGCCGGTGCCGGGGCCGCCGGTGATGATGCTGAAGCCCTTGCGGGTCGCCAGCGCGCAGGCAAGTTTCTGCCAGTCGATGACGGCTTGTGGCGAGGGATCGGCCGGACCGAACAACGCGTCGAGCTGCTGCGGCAGACCCTCCGGCGGCGTTTCACGCTGGGCCAGGCGCTGACGCAAGGCTGCTGCGATACGCCGTTCGTAAGTCCAGTAGCGACGCAGGTATAGACGCCGCTCGGCCAGCACCAGTGGTTTTTGTCGCGCTTCGGCACTTGAATCGCCCACCTCGGCAACCAGCATGCTGTCTGCCAGCGCCTGGCACCAGGCGGCGCCATCCAGTGCTGCCAGCAGTTGTGAGGGCAGCAGCATCGGCGCGCTCTGCTGATCGCCTTCGGGTGGCAGTGACAGGGCGAAGTCCGGTTCTTTGAGGGTCTCGTACAGATCAAGGCAGACGTGACCGTGGCCGAGCTGATGGCTGGTAAGCGCCGCAGCCACCAGCACCAACGGATCGGCCTGCGGATCGAGATCACTCAGGAACGCGACGAACGCCTTGTCCAGAGCACGCAACCAGCCGCGCTCGACCCAACGTTCGAGCAGGATCAGCAGATCGCTGACACGCGTCAGCGGGCTCAACTCAGCGAGGCTGATATCGTCCAGCGCGGTAGGCAACAGATCATCGAACGAGCGGCTCATGCCAATGCTCCCGGCAGGTCATGCGCTATCGGTTTGCCCTGAAACAGCAGGTCCAGACTCTCGATCAGCTCACGTGGCGGACGGGTGAAATACGCTCCCTGAGAGGCCGAACGACTGCCGCGCAGAAACAGGTACAGAGCGCCGCCCATGTGCTGGTCGTAATCGTAGTCGGCCATCCGCGTCTTGAGCTGACGGTGCAGAGCCAGCAGGTAGAGGACGTATTGCAGGTCGTAGCGGTTGTCGAGAATGGCGGTTTCCATCGCCAGCTGGGTGTACGCACTGTCGTCACTGCCCAGCCAGTTGGACTTGTAGTCCGCCACGTAATACCGGCCCTCATGTTCGAACGTCAGGTCGATAAAGCCCTTGAACATGCCGTTGAGCGAGACCGTCTCGGTCGCAGCACGCGGCGCGTTGTCGTGGGTGAAGCGGCGCACGAGGGCGTCCATCTGCGCGACGTTGACGTTATTGCTGGCGAACCAGAATTCCATTTCCACACGGTACTGATTGGGCTGATCCAGTTCGCCCAGGGCCACCGGTGCGGCATCAGGCGACAAGCGCAACGGCATGTTCAGCATGTGTTGCAGCCAATCGCTCAGGGTATTGATCCAGCCTGCCCAACCGCGTCGATTGCAGCGCCGGGCGACGGCGTCTTGCAGTTTCTCCGGCGCGTGCGCGGTCATCGCAAACCCTTCGTTGCCAGCCCATTCGAGCAGCCCGTGCAGAAAGGTGCCGGGATTGGGACCACGCGGAAAACGATGGATATCGCCGCCGGTGGTCAGGATGTCGCGCGGGGCTTCGGGGTCCAGACGCTCGTCGTCGAACAGTTTCTGTGCCTGCGGGCTGTCAGGCGATTCATCGGCACCGGCCGTTACCGTGTCGCCGATACGCAGGGCACTGTAGGACGCAATCCACCAGTTCTCGGCAGCGCGGCGTTTGGGCACCAGCAGCTTGACCAGCGCCGCTTCGTTGCGCGGCGCACTGAAGCTCTCGTCGGTGGGCTCCGGAACAGGCTGCAAGGCAATCGCCTCACACCCTTGGGCCAGATCACGCAGCCAGACGTTCAACTCCGCCGACTCGGCCAGCACTGCGCCACCGCCCAGCAGGTAACCCAGTGCGGAACGGTGCAGCATGGAGGTGTTGGCATTGCCACGCTTGAGGTCGGCGACGCCCAGCCAGCAGGCATGTTCCGATCGGGTGAGTGCGACGTAGAGCAAACGCAGGTCTTCGGCCAGACGCTCATCATCGGCTTGCTGAATCAGCGCCTCGGTAGGCTGCAGGCTGATCTGGGACTTGCCGTCGGCGTCATGAAACTGAAGAGGCAAGCGGCTGCCGTCCACCGGTTTCGAGGAGCAAATGAACGGCAGGAACACCAGCGGGTACTGCAGGCCCTTGGACTTGTGGATGGTGACCACCTTGACCAGTTGCTCGTCGCTTTCCAGACGCAGGATCTGCTCTTCCCCGGCCTGACCGGAGAGTGCCAGGTGGTCGCCCAGATGACGGATCAGCGCCTGCTCGCCATCCAGTTCGGCGGCGGCCTGCTGCAGCAGTTCAGACAGGTGCAGCAGGTTGGTGAGGACTCGCTCGCCGTCGTTGCGGGTCATCAAGGTCTGTGGCAGAGCAAAGTCATGCAGCAGACGGCGCAGCATCGGCAGCACGCCCTGGCTGCGCCATATGGCGCGATAGCCACGAAACTGCATGACGCGCCGCTCCCATGCCAGCTCGTCCTGATTCAGGCGTTCCAGCTCGGCCAGCGGCAGGTCCAGCGTGATACACGCCAGCGCGGCACGCAGCGTGCGTTCGGAGTCCGGCTCGGCACAGGCCTTGAGCCAGGACAACATATCGTGGGCTTCCTGAGCGGCGAACACCGAATCCTTGTCGGACAGGTACACGCTGCGCACGCCGCGCGCGGTCAGTTGCTGACGCACCGCCTGCGCTTCCTTGCCGTCGCGGACCAGAATCGCAATGTCGGCCGGACGCAGCCCGCGCAGTGTGTTGTCGGGCGTGACGAAACCGGCACTGCCCTGCTGACCGGCATTGAGCAGACGCACGATCTCGCTCGCGCAACTGGCTGCCAACTGCTGACGATAAACCACGCCGGACACCGGCTGGTCACTTTGCAGGTGCCAGACCGTCAGCGCCGTCAGGGGTGTACCGTCGACGTGCAGCGTCTCTTTACGGCCTTGGGCCAGCGCATCGGAGAACGGCACCTGATTGCCGTGCTCATCACGAAACAGGAACGCACCGCGACCGTGCTCACGTTGCTCTGCCCGCGTGAAGACATGGTTGACCGACTCGACCATCGCATGACTGGAGCGGTAGTTGGTGTCCAGTGTATGCCAACGGCCATCGGTCGCCTGGCGGGCACGCAGGTAGGTGTAGATATCGGCGCCGCGAAACGCATAGATCGCCTGTTTCGGGTCGCCAATCAAGAACAGCCCGGTCTGCTCATCGTTGGCCTCGAGACGATAGATGCTGTCGAAGATCCGGTACTGGACCGGATCGGTGTCCTGGAATTCGTCGATCAACGCCACCGGAAACTGCTCGCGAATCAGGGTGGCCAGACGCTCGCCGCCAGCGCCATGCAAGGCAGCGTCGAGCCTGAGCAGCATGTCATCAAAGCCCATCTCGGCGCGGCGACGCTTCTCTTCTTCAAAGCGCGCGCTGACCCACTGCGCCGCATGCTGCAACACGGCAGCATCGGGTTTTGGCAAGCCGTCGAGCGCTGCCTTCAGCTGCGCCATGGCCTCGAAGGCCGGGTGCACAGGTGGCTCGCTCTTCCAGGCTTCGGCAATGCCTTCGGGGGTCAGACGAGTGAAACCGGTGCCCAGATCCAGCGCTTCCTGTGTGTCGTCAGCGGCCCAGGCGGCAAGCTTTTCAAACCAGGGTTTGAAATAGCGCTCCTGCATTTTGCGGCCATCGACTGCCTTGCGAGCGACCGCGTCCTGACACAGCGCATACAACTCGTCGGACCAAACGGCCCACGGCGCTTTCAGCGCGGCAAGCGCTGCCCGGCGCTCCTGCAATGACGCCGCGATCAGTTCGGCCGGTTCCTGGCTGAGTGGACTGCGCTCGCGGCCGAACAGACCTCGCACACGCGGCAACAACGCCGCCGGACCGCTGAGGTTTTCCCGCACCCAGAGCAGTGCGTCGCCGCTCATGGGGTAGCAGAAGCGGCGCCAGTAATCGCGCAGGACTTCGCCGAGCAAATCGCTATGGTCGGTTTCCAGCGTCTGGGTGAACAGGCTGCCGCTGTCGAAGGCGTGCTCGCGCAACATGCGCTGGCACCAACTGTGGATGGTCGAGACCGCGGCCTCGTCCATCCACTGAGCAGCGATGTCCAGACGGCTGGCGCAGGCTGGCCATAGCGACGCTTCGAACTGTTCACGGAGGTCGGCAATCAGGCCATCGGGGGCGGCGATCTCGTCACGGAAGAAGCGTGCAGCCTCCGCCAGCCGGGTACGAATTCTGTCACGCAACTCTTTGGTCGCGGCGTCGGTGAAGGTCACCACAAGGATCTGCGGCGGCAGCAGTTCGCGACCAAAGCCGGACTGTTCGGTGCCGTGGCCAAGCACCAGACGCAAGTACAGGGCGGAGATGGTGAAGGTCTTGCCGGTGCCGGCGCTGGCCTCGATCAGCTGACTGCCGCGCAGTGGAAAGCGCAGCGCGAGGGGAAGGGATTGCTCGCTCATGCGCCGCCCTCCCCGCCGGACAACGACTGCCAGGGCGCATCGTAAATCGGTTTGTAGAGCGTCTCGCACCAGCCTGCGAATTCTTCACTGCCCATCAGCGCGTCGAAGTCCGGGAACTGCCGGGCCAGTGCCGTGCTTTCGCGACGCTCGCCATCGGTGGTCTGTCCGTCACCTTCGTAGGCTTTGCGGGCAGCCGCTTCGGCTTTGTCGGCAGGCTGGCCCAACCAGGCGAAGGCGGTTTTGACCGCGACCGGAAGGGGTTCTTGCATGCCGTGCAGCCAGGCCGTCAGCAAGTGATTGAGCGTGGTGACGGCACTCGCCTTGTCCAGCGGCTCCAGCATCAGGGTTTCATCACTGGCGACCAGTGCCGTGCTCAACGGCAGATCGCAGGCGCACGCCACCAGATGATTGACCCAAGGCCGAATCAGCCGGTGCCATTTGCGGGTCTTTTTCGAGCCGATGCTGTTGGGAATGGCGGTGACCAGCAACAGCTCGCCACTGGCATTACGGTGCAGTCCGCCCAGCCAGCCGTCGATGCTGACACCCGCATGGCTGAAGCTGATCGGTAAAGCACTGCTCAGGGTCTCAGGCCAGAGGGTCAACAGATCGTGGTAGCGCCTGAGTACGTCCGGCAGCGGCTCGATCAGTTCGCTCTGCATCAAGGTGCCGAAACCTGCGAGCGGCAACAGACCACTGGCTTGCAGTTTCAGCGCTTGGGTCTGCAGAGCAGCATCCATGTTGTCCGGAGAGGACATGCCAGCGCCAAGCAGGCTTTCACTCAGGCCATAGCGCTCAAGGGCATCGAGAACGAACGGTTCTTCGTCGGCGAGCGGCGCTTCAGCGACTTCGAAATAAATCTTCAGGCGCTGGCTGAAAAAGTGCTTTACCGGGTTTCTCAGGAAATCCTGTAGCTGCGCAATGGACAGCGGTTCGTCCTGTTCATGAGCGGGCAGTGCTTGAGGCACGGGCACCTGAAGGTCGGTTTCATGTAGCAGGCGCCATTCGCGGGCGAAGCTGAAATACCCCGTGCCGGCGTGGAAGTAATTGGCACTGAAGGGTTGCAATGGGTGATTCACAGTCAGGGCCTTCAGCAAGCGCTCATCATCCTGTTTAACGTCCGGGTCGGTCTCGCCGGCCAGCTTCCAGCCGCTGGCGAGGTGATCGCGCAACTGTCCGATGAGTACCGAAGCAGGACGCTCACTGTTGTCACGAATGCTGTGGCCAACCCAACTGACATACAGCTGGTCCCTGGCCGAGAGCAAGGCTTCCAGCAACAGGTAACGATCGTCTTCACGCCGGGAACGGTCGCCGGGGCGGTAATCGCTGCCCATCAGGTCGAAATCCAGCGGCGGTTGCGCGCGCGGGTAATCGCCGTCGTTCATGCCCAACAGGCAGACCACTTTGAACGGAATGGCGCGCATGGGCATCAGCGTGCAGAAGTTGACCGAGCCCGCGAGAAAACGCTGGGACAGGCGCCCTTGATCGAGCCCGGCCAGCCAGGCCTCACGCACAACGGTCAGCGGCAGCTCATCGGTCAGCCTTACCGTTGCACAGGTTTCCAGCCAGTTCTCGCGCAGTGTTTCCAACTGGGCAAGCAGGTAATCGTCATGCTCGCTGTCGGCAAGAAAGAACAACTGCAGCAGCGATTGCAGACGGGCACCCCACGCTTCCGGAGTGGTGGGTGTCGACAACTCTGTGTGGGCAACCTGAAGGGCGTCAATCAACGCGACCAGCGGACCGATCAACGCCGCATCAAGCCCGCCGATCTCATCGTAAGGTTCGATGCCGTCGTAAGCCGCACCGGCACCCACGGCGTAACCCAGCAACATACGACGCAGGCCGAAATGCCAGCTGTTCTGCTCAAGGGCATCCGGCAGCCCCAGACCAGCACGCTGCTGGGCATTAAGGCCCCAACGAATGCCTGCGCCTTCTATCCAGCGATGCAGCGTTGGCAGGTCACGCTCCTGAATCCTGAAGCGTGCGCGCAAGGCTGGAACGTCCAGCAGATCAAGAATCTCGCTGACCGGGAAACGGCTGTCCGGGAGTTTGAGCAGGTGCTCGACAGCGATCAGCAACGGCTCGCGGCCGCGCTGGCCCTGGTCAGCCAGCGTAAAGGGGATGAAGCGACGATCTTCGCGCTCGATCTGCCCGAATACCGCGCGTATGTGTGGGGCATAGCTGTCGATATCCGGGACCATGACAATCACGTCACGCGGGCGCAGGCCAGGGTCTTTGCTGAATCTCGCCAGTAGCTGGTCATGCAGCACTTCCACTTCGCGCTGCGCGCTGTGGGCCACATGGAAGCGGATCGAGCGATCCTCGAGAGGATCGACTGCCGGCCAGAGTTCGCGGGTTTCATCCAGCGGACGCAGTTCGAGAATATCGTCCTGCAACTGGTTCAGCAGTGTGGTGGGCTGCGCTTCACTGAACAGATCAATGCGCTCGTCCTTGAACGAGGAACGGTAGCTGCGTGGGTCGTCATGGCTGTCCAGCAGGTTGATGTAATCACGTCCCTGCTTGCCCCAGGCCGCGAGCAAAGGGTGAGCATGCTGATGCAGCGCTTGCGGGTCGAGGACCATCGGCATTCCGCTCTTGCGCGCCTGGCGTTTGTACTGGTGACGCAGCAGGTCCTTGTCGGCGACGATATCGGTCCAGTGGTGACGGCACGGATTGTGGACACAGAGCAGAACCTGACTGAACCTGGCCAGCCCTGCCAACGCCTCAAGCGCTTGTGCCGGCAGTGACGAAATGCCGAAAACGATGACGCGTGCCGGTAAGCCCGGTGGCGCTTCGGTCATGTTGCCGATGCGCTCGATAAAACGCTGATGCCCCCCCGCGCGGCTCTGCGACATCCCTTCAGCCCCGACGTCGTCAAGCAGCGCGCGCCACAGTTCGGCTTGCCAGCAATTGGCAGCTGACAATGGTCTGGACTGACCTCGTACGTCGCGCAATTGATGACGGCCAGCGGCCCAGTCTTCCAGCCAGTCAGCGCGGTAAACCTGATATTGGTCGAACAGATCGGACAGGCGCTCGGACAGTTGATAGCGCTTGCGCAGATCCGTGTCGTCGGTCAGGAAGCGCTGCAGGGGCTCGAAGTGTGGCTGATTGATCAGCGACGGCAGCAAGCGCATCAAGCGCCAGGTCAAAGGGGTCTTGTCGAGCAAGGACGTCTGGGGGATCTCATCCGCCCCCAGCACCATGCGATACAGGGTCCACATGAAACTGCCGGGCAACTGGACGTCGATGGCGGCAGCGATACCACAGCCACCGTTATCTTCATCCTGAGCATCTTCGGCCAAGGCCAGCTTCAGCCATTGCGCAATGCCGTTGCTCTGCACCAGAGCAATCTCGTTTTCCAGGGGCGCCAATGGATATCGCCGCATCCAGGACACAACCAGACTGCGCAGTTCATCCGGGCGGTTGCCTTGAACCACCATGAAGCCTGCACTCAGAGAGGTTGTAACGGACATGCTTGCTTCCTTGACGGGTGCGTGGAACCTGATGCCGAACCATAAGGGCAAGCGCGCCGGATTGCCATAAGCACGTGGGTCTGGATGACTGCCGGAGAGGTAGAGTTATGAGCTCAGGAGGATGCAGAGGTTTCTGGAACCCCAGACAAAAAAAAACCCTCAACGCGTAAGCGATGAGGGTTTCTGGAATTTAATCTTGACGATGACCTACTCTCACATGGGGAAACCCCACACTACCATCGGCGATACATCGTTTCACTACTGAGTTCGGGATGGGATCAGGTGGTTCCAATGCTCTATGGTCGTCAAGAAATTCGGGTACCGAATCGTGCCCTGCGGCGCGCTTCAGCAAATCGGGTATGTGATAGCAAGCTGGTTCAGGTGTCATTCGTGACGCAAACTTTCGGTTCGTGTCATCTTCACAGTCACCGCAATCTGGTCGTTCGACGCAAATTGCTTGGGTGTTATATGGTCAAGCCTCACGGGCAATTAGTATTGGTTAGCTCAACGCCTCACAGCGCTTACACACCCAACCTATCAACGTCGTAGTCTTCGACGGCCCTTTAGGGAACTCAAGGTTCCAGTGAGATCTCATCTTGAGGCAAGTTTCCCGCTTAGATGCTTTCAGCGGTTATCTTTTCCGAACATAGCTACCCGGCAATGCCACTGGCGTGACAACCGGAACACCAGAGGTTCGTCCACTCCGGTCCTCTCGTACTAGGAGCAGCCCCTCTCAAATCTCAAACGTCCACGGCAGATAGGGACCGAACTGTCTCACGACGTTCTAAACCCAGCTCGCGTACCACTTTAAATGGCGAACAGCCATACCCTTGGGACCGGCTTCAGCCCCAGGATGTGATGAGCCGACATCGAGGTGCCAAACACCGCCGTCGATATGAACTCTTGGGCGGTATCAGCCTGTTATCCCCGGAGTACCTTTTATCCGTTGAGCGATGGCCCTTCCATACAGAACCACCGGATCACTAAGACCTACTTTCGTACCTGCTCGACGTGTCTGTCTCGCAGTCAAGCGCGCTTTTGCCTTTATACTCTACGACCGATTTCCGACCGGTCTGAGCGCACCTTCGTACTCCTCCGTTACTCTTTAGGAGGAGACCGCCCCAGTCAAACTACCCACCATACACTGTCCTCGATCCGGATAACGGACCTGAGTTAGAACCTCAAAGTTGCCAGGGTGGTATTTCAAGGTTGGCTCCACGCAAACTGGCGTCCACGCTTCAAAGCCTCCCACCTATCCTACACAAGCAAATTCAAAGTCCAGTGCAAAGCTATAGTAAAGGTTCACGGGGTCTTTCCGTCTAGCCGCGGATACACTGCATCTTCACAGCGATTTCAATTTCACTGAGTCTCGGGTGGAGACAGCGCCGCCATCGTTACGCCATTCGTGCAGGTCGGAACTTACCCGACAAGGAATTTCGCTACCTTAGGACCGTTATAGTTACGGCCGCCGTTTACCGGGGCTTCGATCAAGAGCTTCGCTTGCGCTAACCCCATCAATTAACCTTCCGGCACCGGGCAGGCGTCACACCCTATACGTCCACTTTCGTGTTTGCAGAGTGCTGTGTTTTTAATAAACAGTCGCAGCGGCCTGGTATCTTCGACCGGCAGGGGCTTACGCAGTAAATGCTTCACCTCCACCGGCGCACCTTCTCCCGAAGTTACGGTGCCATTTTGCCTAGTTCCTTCACCCGAGTTCTCTCAAGCGCCTTGGTATTCTCTACCCAACCACCTGTGTCGGTTTGGGGTACGGTTCCTGGTTACCTGAAGCTTAGAAGCTTTTCTTGGAAGCATGGCATCAACCACTTCATGTTCTAAAAGAACACTCGTCATCAGCTCTCGGCCTTAAGATCCCGGATTTACCTAAGATCTCAGCCTACCACCTTAAACCTGGACTACCAACGCCAGGCTGGCCTAGCCTTCTCCGTCCCTCCATCGCAATAACCAGAAGTACAGGAATATTAACCTGTTTTCCATCGACTACGCTTTTCAGCCTCGCCTTAGGGACCGACTAACCCTGCGTCGATTAACGTTGCGCAGGAAACCTTGGTCTTTCGGCGTGGGTGTTTTTCACACCCATTGTCGTTACTCATGTCAGCATTCGCACTTCTGATACCTCCAGCAAGCTTCTCAACTCACCTTCACAGGCTTACAGAACGCTCCTCTACCGCATCATCAAAAGATGATACCCGTAGCTTCGGTGCATGGTTTGAGCCCCGTTACATCTTCCGCGCAGGCCGACTCGACTAGTGAGCTATTACGCTTTCTTTAAAGGGTGGCTGCTTCTAAG